>NZ_CP084953.1 GCF_022788655.1 Sulfitobacter indolifex
CTATGCGACGATCACAATCTCGGTCACATCGTCATCCACCGATTGACAGGCCGCGAGCACCTTTCGGTTCAGATGTGTCTGTACATAATTGCCATGAAAGCGACTTGGCGCACTGAGGGTTAAACGCCCTCCTGCCCTGTCGACCCGCACAAGATTGCGAAGCCAACTTCCGTAAACATCCGGGGCTTCGCTGAATAAAATTGCCTGGGCCAACGCCCATTCCGTACCATCGCTTACATCTGGCGGTGGTATGTGGCCTTTTACCGGCAAGGGCACAACAGGGTTTTCCTCAGGCTTACCGCTCATCCGCAGATCAAAATCGGGGCCCACATTGGGCCATTCCGTTTCGGTCGTGGCAAGCATGCGATCAAGGCCGAGCCCATATTCTGTTACTCTGCCCCGCGCGCCCTGTCGCTTCACCACTAGCCAGCCAAGCCCCCGCAGCTTAGCCATCTCGCGTTTCACAGTGCGCTCATCCACTGCCCATAACCGAGCAATCTCGCGTTGCCCCACGGCCAATTCATCGCGCGCCCAGTTGTAGCGCGCCGTCATCAAAGTGATCAACCGGAGCACCAAACGCTGGTCATGCTTATTGCGCGCCAGTGCATATGCGCCTAATGCCGTAATGATATCATATTTGCGGGCAGCGTCGCGTTGACCTGCCGGTTTGACCAATTGCATGGATGCCCTCTGGCTGCGCGGCGCGCAGTTGCTCTGTACCTCGGATTAGATCTCTTGCCGGACCCCTGGTTGCGATGAAAGACACAACGCCTTTCCGACTTCTTCCTTAATTTGCGTCCAAACCATCGATTCTGTCAAGAGGCCGATTTCATCGCGTCGCAAATCCTGATCTTAGAATATAGATTTTTGGGTATATAGGTATTTGGGGTCAGCCAATGCGTCACCTATTTGCTGGAATATGTCCCCCAATATCTAGCATGGTGAGCTCTATTGTCCCCCTATATCCGGCGCGCCAATCATACGCACGTCCTAGCAGTAGGCCCAAAGGAAACACACCTGGTCCCCGTTTCTGATAGCATATGAATTTCCTTACTTTTAGATTATAGGGCTTTTCAACAAAGGCAACTTCGGCGTAAATCAGAGACGAGAAGTAATTAGCGTTCCGGTACTTTCGCAATTTGTTCCCCGCGGGGAACCATGGGGAACAGCCACGGGCGCAGAAATGAGGGATAATCATGTACACCCACGCTGATTTGGCGAAATTGCAGGCCCAGTCACTTAAGATGCAAGGGTTCATCCGGCAGCAGACATATTCCCCCGAAATGGAGAAGACTTTGCGTCGCTTCTCAAGTTGGGAGGTCGCCGAGTTGATTCTCAAGATAAACCCCTCGACCTTTCGCGGCCGCCTTGCGGCGGATCCTTCCCTGCCTGAGGGGCAAGTAGAGGAAGAAGGCCGCCAGCGCTGGTACGCGTTGGAAGAGATCAATGAGCTGCGGCGGAAACTTAAGATAAAGGGCCGCTCCCTCATGCCAGCACGCCCCGCTGGCAAACGCGCAATCCGCGCTGCGATTGCGAACTTTAAAGGAGGTGCAGGCAAGAGTACCGTCGCATTACACTTTGCCCATGCCGCCGCCCTTGATGGCTATCGCGTGCTCGCGGTGGACTTTGATCCGCAAGCGACGCTCAGCCATTCAATGGGCCTTTCTGACGTTTCTGAAGAGGTTACCGTCTGGGGGATTATGGCCCGCGATCTGATCCGCGAGACCGAGCGCATAAACGCAACTTCTGGCGGGGCCGAGAGCGGAGCCGTCCTGCCCCAACGCAGGCTGCCGCCTTCGGTAACTGGCATGGGATTAAACGATCTGCGCGCCACCGATTTCATCAAGCCGACAAGCTGGCCTACCATCGACATTATCCCTAGCTGTGCCAACGCAGCTTTTGTCGAATTCGCCAGCGCCCAGTATCGGCATATGAACCCCGAATGGTCCTTCTTTGCGGCTGTGTCACGTTACCTTGACCAGCTGCCGGATGACGCTTACGACCTTATCATTTTCGATTGCCCGCCCGCGATTGGATACCAATCGATGAACGCGGTGTTTGCGGCGGATGTGCTCTATATCCCCTCCGGTCCCGGCTATTGGGAGTATGACAGCACCACAAGTTTCATAGGTCAGCTCTCGGAAGCGTTGGAAGACTTGGGCCGGTTCCGCGGGCGGCTTCCGTCGGGCACCAATCCCGACAAGGTCTTTGCGGATCTTCGTTTCTTGCTGACACGTTTTGAACCGAACAATGATCTGCACCGTGCGATGCAGTCAGCCTTTCATCAGGTTTTCAAGTCGCATGTGGCAGAGCATCCGATCGAGATGACCCGTGCGGTTGAACAATCGGGGCGCTTCCTGTCGTCAATTTATGAGATGGATTACCGACAGATGACGCGGGAAACATGGCGGCGGGCGCGGATATCCTTTGATCGCGCTTATGACGAATTCCAATCCACGCTCGTCAATGCGTGGGAAAAGCTGGAGGATTGATTAATGGCTAAGAAACGCTCTGTCTTTGACATTAACTTTGAACTCGACGCAGAAGAGGAGGCGGCGGAGTTCCCCGCGGGGAACCAGCGCGCGCTTGAGACGAAGGCCTATAGCGTTCCAGGCCATCCGTTGCAAAACCACGAATCAGCCCCGCCGCGACGGGGGCCTATGGCCAGTGCGATTGCCGAAACTGCCGATGCCACCCGTGAACGCGACAACGCCGAAGCGGCAATCCGTGCAGAGAATGACGCCCTTGCCCATGAGCACGTGCGGCTCAAGAAGTTAGGTTTAATCACTGATTTGATCCAGACCTCTGAGGTGATGACATCCAAGCTGACCCGTGACCGTTCTGCCAACCTGGACCCTGAACTTGACGAGCTAAAAGAGTCTATCAAGGCGGTCGGGCTTTCGAATCCGATCCGTGTAGAGAAGACCGATGGTGGCTTTGAACTTATTCAAGGCTTCCGTAGGCTTTCGGCTTTTCGGCAGTTAGCAGAAGAAACCGGTGATCCGCGCTACACCCGTATTCCCGCAGCCATGGTTCCCCGCGGGGAACCGTTGGTTGGGCTCTATCGCAAAATGGTGGATGAGAACCTAATCCGAAAGGACCTGTCCTTTGGGGAAATGGCGCAACTTGCCTTGTCTTATTCGCGGGACGAAGGGATCGAAGTGGGGGAGGCGGTCTCGACGCTCTATGCCTCTGCGCTCAAACAAAAGCGGACCTACATTCGGCAGTTTGCCCGCATCCTGGAAGCTTTGGAAGGGACGGTGCGCTATCCTGAAGTGATCCCCCGCGCGTTAGGGCTTGACCTTTATAAGTTGATCGATGGGCAGCCCGGAAGGGCAAGGGAACTTGCAGCACGGTTGCTTGCCGTTCCTGATCGGGACAAAGACGCAGAGATGGGGGTGTTTCGCGATGCGCTTGCCGGGCAGAAGAAATCAGGTGCGCGGGAGGTCAAATCAGTTTCCAAGACGTCACTGAAAATGGGCCGACCTGAAGGCCAAGCTCGTGTAACGGCATCAGACGGAAAACTCGAATTGCGGTTGGAGCGGGACTTTTCGGCGATTCCAAGGGCGCGGCTTCAGAAAGGCATTGAGGCATTCTTAGCCGCGCTTGACGACGAAGGTTGACCGCGAGTTCCCTGCATAAATGGTGGCTAATCCTATGACCCAAAATGTAGTCATAGGCTGCACAGACATGAGGCGATCTGATATACGCCACGCTTACAACGCGGGGCATCTGGGAATGCGGCGGCCATTTGGGGTGCAAACGAAGTGCCGAACTGAAATCAATTCTGGCGAAATCGAGCCATTATTCGAAAGGATGTACGGGCAAATTTTCTTTTGTAGGTCCGGCAGATCGTGATCTCGCACCAACCAGTTTTGGCACTGAAGTAAGCAACACACCTTGCTACATCAGCTTGATTCTGTTGCCAGAATCAGGTGTGCCTTTAGGCGATACCCGCGGCCACGATAGCGGCCTTAAGCACAGACGGCCGTGCATCCTCAACTTGATCCTTCTCAACACACCGCCACGTGGTGGTCTTTGCAATCAGAGGGGAAACCCCTTAAGCTTCGTTCTAAGCTAGACAAGATAGAAGACGCGTGTTGGTGCTGACCGATAGGGCAGGGGTGTGCCTAATATGGCATTAGAGCCCAATGCGTAATCAGTTTTTGGCACAAAGCTTGTCGGTGTTGTCTACGGTCGACGTCATGCCATAGGTGCACGCCAGAGCCTCTATGTACGATATTTCATTCTCTGCAATTCTGTCGAGCTCACGGGCCACTCGCTCGCCTGACAGCGACGTATCGACGACCACAGCCAGACATTAGCGACTGAAGTCATCAATCACCTTCTGCACGCGGAACCGGCGCCCGCAGGACAGGCTGTCAGACACGAAGTCCAGTGACCATCTTTGATTTGAGCCCTGCGGGAGTGCCATTGGCGCTCTGGTGCCGACTGCACGCTTGCGTCCGCTGCGCTTACGAACGGTTAACCCTTCTTCGCGGTAGATCTGATACAGCTTCTTCCAGTTCACATCCTAGCCCTCGCGTTTAAGCAAGATGTGCAATCGACGATAACGAAACCCGCGCCACTCAGACACCAGTTCTTTCAGCCTGCCTCGCAGTTCGGTGTCCGCAGGCCGCTTCGACACACGTCGATAAACGCGTGGATCGATACCCGCCAAGGCGCGGGCCCGTTTTTAATTGTATTGCTTTTCTATCATGGCCTATCTCGCAGCTTTACGTCGCGCCCCGGGCCTCAAAAGTTTTTTCTCAATATCCCCTTGAGCGTGGACACATCCATCATCTGCTCGGCCAATAGCTTCTTCAGCTTTCTTGCGTCCGACACTTCCATCCCGCCTTACTTGGACCGCCGTTTATAAAACGTCGCATCGCTGACACCGTGCTTGCGGCATAGCTCCTCTGCGCCACGCCCCGCCTAATGCTCTTTCAATATCCCAATAATCTGTTCTTCGCTGAAACGGCTTCTCTTCATCGTCTGTTTCTTCAGTTGGAGAACAGAATAACCCTAAACGCCGGACATTTCAGGAGAGCAGGTCACACCCTGTTTGATTCTAATGGATGCGGATTTCGTTTGTTTTCTGTCATGGCACTAGGCTTTTTAAAATATGCCCGATAATGTAAACTTATTGGACATAAGCAGAGACGGAAAGGTGGGGCGGTTATTCGAAGATCGACTGGCCATAAGCGCCGTTGCTATGTAAGCTAACCGTATGGATATTGGCACCGATGCGCCGTGCGCGAGTCTCAAAAATTTACCGCTTATACCGCCTTAGGTCACCTCTGGGCGAGCGGAAAACATTGAAGATGTGTCTTTCTTGTAAGGTGCGGTGCTGGCACATCTCCATCTGACATCAAAGCGTAAGGATGTGCCACAGGCTTTGTGGCGGGAGCGCTTCGCTTTGCGCGCGGCCGAAAGCTGCATGGTTTTTTCAGGGCGGCCGGAACGGGCAGGGGAGCTGCGCGATGCCGTTCATTTCCTGCGTCCTGGAGACTAGCCTGGGCCGGCTGGGGAAGTCTTTATGACTTGGCGGAGCGTGGTGAGGCGGCCGGTGTCGGTCAGCGTTCTGTGCCGCGCTCTACCGATCCTGGAGCAGAGCCAGATTGCCACATGGCTTAATGCGGGGCAGGGGGCGCCGGTCTTCCGCGCGGCGATGGTGCTGGAGACGGTTCTTATGGAGGCACCGCAGGCAGAAGTGCCGGCGCTGATCTTGGCGGAGGCTTTCCTCGCTCAGTCGCTCGGGTGGAAACATCTCGTCCCATTGCTGGCCCCGGGCCAAAAACGTGCGGACCTGCGCAGACAAGGTGATGACCTTCGCCTCGCCTGTCATCGAGCCCTCATTGCTTCGGCGGTCGAGTCGGCAAGCATCACTGCCAGTCTCACGCGGCGGACAGAGCATGTTAAAGCGGTGGCGCCGAAGCTGCGCGCCAAGGGGGCAGGAAAAGCTGGCGAGATTTTTTTGACCTGCGATGCCGTCGCCGCAGCGGCGCTGCCCTTGCCGCCCCGCGCTGCGCGGCGGCTTTGCGACCGGCTTGTGGAGCTGGGTACTGTCCGCGAACTTACTGGCCGCGACACGTTCCGGCTCTACGGAGTATAGTATGGCGAAGGATCGATCTGGGTCAGAGCTTGACTGCGAGCTTGCTGATCTTCCGCCAGAGCTGCGCTGGCGTGAATGGATGCGACGGATCGAAGCTGTGCTTTTTGCCTCTGCTTCACCTGTGCCGCGCGAGGATTTGGCGCGGGTGGTAGGGCAGGAGGCGGCAGTCGATCTGCTCATCGAGGACCTTACCACCGATCTCAACGGACGCGCGTTCGAAGTCGTTAAGGTGGCGGGTGGCTGGATAATGCGCACGCGATCTGCCTACGCCCCCGCAATCCGCGCGGCGGCTGAGGTGGGGGATCAGCTGCTCGACCTGAATGAATTCGACGTGGCGGTGCTGGCTGCGATCGCCTATCACCAGCCGATCACCCGCGACGGGCTGAGGGATATTGTCGGGAAAGAGATCAGCCGCGATTTGATTGATCGGCTCCATGCGCGGGATCTGATCGGTACTGGACCACGCTCGCCGAAACGTGGCGCGCCTTATACCTTCGTGACTACAGAGCAGTTCCTCGTCGCATTTAATCTGGAGACTTTGCGCGATCTGCCAGACAAGGAACAGTTGGAAGACGCGGGCTTCACTGCAGATAGCGACGAGGCTGACATATAAACCCTTTTTGCAAACCATTTGCTTTGTGAAGGTTTTTAGTTGAAAACAATCTCAGGGTGTCAGGTGACGCCCCATTCTACTGAGGCTTGAACTTCATGGGCCTCAGTAAACTGCGGCGGCCTTCAGTCCAATCCCTGGCGCTTGGGGGTCGCCGCCTTTCTTCCCGCACCCAAAGCGTATCAGGTTGGGCATACCGGTGAAAACCTGCCACCATAATTGCATTTTCCTAAAGCGCACGTATATGCATTTTGTGGATGACAGTTGTGGTTCATTCACGCCGGTGCATCCTCCCTGTAGCACCGAATAACTGCGGCGACCCTTTCCCTCTTATACCCCAGGTGGGTCGTCGCCACTTTTTCTGCAGACTGCGCTGCCTGCGCGAGCCGAAACAAGTACACAGGGTGAGTTTACCCCCAGTATGATAGCCTCGTTTGGTGTGCGTGTAGAGACTGGCAACCAATTTAGAGGTGACATCGGCTCGGTATCAGGGCCGCTTTTCGGGGAATATTTCGCGCAGTTCACCATCACCGAAACCTTAGGAGGCAGGCTTGATTGCCCATTTTCCCTGTCCCTCAGAATAGCGTTCGAAACGGTCCGTGATATAGAGTGGAACCCATGGTGTCCTTGGATTTGGGCTTAAATAGTTCTCGGTAATGGTGCGGCTTTGTCCGGAAGATGCCTGCTCATCCGGCTTGCAAATCGGTAAGAATCTGTTTGATTGGTTAAGTAACTATTCGCGTTAAACACGAACAGACCAGAGGATAGACCATGCGGTTCATAGCACATTTACTCGGAGCAACCTCGATGACCTTGCTGTCATCATCTATGGCGTTTGCCCAAGAGGGCGAGCGCGGTCGCGATGATCAACTCAACATTATCTACTGGCAAGCGCCCTCTATCTTGAACCCCTATCTATCCGGCGGTGTGAAAGAGCGCGATGCTTCCAGCATGGTGCTTGAGCCTTTGGCCAACGCGGACGAAAAGGGCGAGCTTGTTCCGAAACTGGCGGTCGAAATCCCAACGGTCGAGAACGGCGGCATGACCGAAGACTTAACGGCCATTACTTGGAAACTGAAAGAAGGGGTGACTTGGTCAGATGGAACACCTGTAACAGCCGACGATGTAAAATTCACGGCAGATTACTGTATGAACCCGGAAGGCGGCTGCGCTCAGCTTTCAAAGTTCAATGACGTCAAGAATGTCGAAGTCATTGATGATCGCACGATAACAATCCATTTCGATGAACCGAAACCTTACCCATATCTGCCTTTCGTCGGGGCGGCCTCGCCCATCCTTCAGGCTGCCCAGTTCGCGGACTGCACAGGTGCGCAGGCGCCGAGTTGCACAGAGGAGAACTTCAACCCGATTGGCAGCGGCCCCTTTGTGGTGACGGACTTCCGTCCCAACGACTCGATCCAGCTTGTTGCAAACGACAATTATCGTGATCCAAGCAAGCCCGCCTTTGCTAAGCTAAACTTTAAAGGCGGTGGAGACGCCGTTTCAGCCGCGCGCGCCGTAATGGAAACCGGTGAGTTTGATTACGCATGGGATTTGTTGATGGCACCTGACGTGCTACAAACAATCGCAGAGGGCGGTACGGGAAAGCCTATCTTTGAGTTCGGTCCCCTTGTCGAGCGGATCGAAATCAACATGACGAACCCTTCCCCGGACCTGCCGCCGGAAACGCGAGCCACGGTTGAGGAGCCACATCCGTTCCTGACAGACCGGCGCGTTCGGCAAGCCATGAGCATGGCAATCGACCGCGGCTTGCTCAACGAAATCGGTTACGGTCAGGCAGGTCGGCCAACCTGCAATCTGGTTCCCGCACCGCCGATTTATAGCTCTGACAACACCGAATGTATGACGCAGGATTTGGACGCTGCGAAAGCACTTTTGGATGAAGCAGGCTGGCAGGACGAAGACGGGGACGGCGTACGCGAGAAAGGCGGTATGCGACTGTCGATCGTGTTTCAGACCTCTACCAACGCCGTGCGTCAAGACTTTCAGGCGCTTATCAAAGACTGGTGGAACCAGATTGGTATTGAGGTCGAACTGCGCAACATCGACGCATCGGTCTTTTTCGGCGGCGATCCCGGCAGCCCCGACACGTTCCCCAAGTTCTATGCCGATGTCGAGATGTATGCGAACCTCTATGACGGCACCGACCCGCAAGCCTATCTCGCGCAGCGCCGTTGTGGGAATGAGCCAAAACCATCAACACAGTGGCAGGGCGAGAATATTAACCGCTTTTGCGACGAGGAATATGACACGCTTCTCGATGAGCTATCTCGCACCAGCAAGATCGAAGAGCGGGCGCGTCTGGTTAAACGTCTGAACGACATTATCACCACCGAAAGCAAATCCATGTTGCCGCTAATCAACCGCGCAGCGGTTGCCGCACAGGGCAACACCCTTGGTGGCGTAAAGCTGAACGCTTGGGACAGTGACCTGTGGAACGTTGCCGATTGGTATCGCACCGACGGTTAAACGCAAAAGCGGTGGCCCCTTCGGGCCACCGCTTCGAAATTCAGGTGTTCTCCTGCTGTGCGGGCTTACGAGCCGGAGCGGACCGCCACAACTTCGATCTCAACCAGCCAAGCCGGGTTCGCCAATCCCGCAACCTCAAAGACCGACCGGGTTGGCAATTCAGGTTGCTCCTCAGTGCCGAAATATTGGGTATAGCCCTTCATAAAGCCCTCAAAATCCATCCCATCGCTGCCTTCGGGAGCGACGAGATAGGCCTGCATTTTGATGACATCCCCCATATCAAGGTCAATCCCGGCGAGCTTTTTCTCAATCGACGCCAGCACGCTGGCAGTTTGGGTTGCCGTGTCTCCGAAATATTCGGGCGAGCCTTTCTCTGCCGTTTCATCAGCGACCTCAGGCACGGTGCCGCTGAGATAAACCGAAGTGGCATCCGCTGGCACCTCTACCGCTTGCAGGATCGGAAAGTCAGAATCCGGCAATCCATGGCGAACAACTTCTGAGCTTTGTGCGAATGTGGCGGTGGCCGTCAACGCGGTGGCCGCGGCGAGGGGGGCGATAAATTTGCGGATCATTCGTGTTCCTCCGTATTCTGATCTACTGGTTCGGCGGGACGGGCATCGGCCACGGCATCAAGAGTGCCATCGACCTCATAGTCATTGCCTAGGTTAGTTTGCAGATAGTCGGTAATCGCGAGCACCTGCTTGTCATTAAGGAAATGGCCGAAGCTGGGCATGGCAGCCTGACCGTTGATGATGATGTAGGTCGCGTAACCGGCGAATTCGAGGTTCGGGTTCCCGCTGAGCGCAGGGTATTTCCCGGCCCCGACTGCGCCTGACCCATCGGCCATATGACAGCCAGAGCAAAGCGATTGATACAATTCCTCGCCATCCTCGCTGACATATTCCTCAACCCATTCACCCCCATCTGCCTTGGCGGTAATCTCACGCTCTTGGGGCCGTGCTTCGACCTCGGAAGAGGTCTCGCCCGATTCAGTTTCTTGCGCGGTGCGCGTGTCTACTTCATCGTCTTGGGCATAGAGCGGCAACGTGCCGAGCATACCTACGATCGCGGCTGTGATAAAAGTCTGTCGCATGGCTTCACCCGTTGATTACTTTGTCATGGAGACGCGAAATCGCATCGAGGGAGGAGAGGATGGCCCCTTCCTGCCAAGCTGGCAGATAGGAAAGATGCTCGCCCGCACATACCACGCGATTGTCGATCTTGATCGCTTCGTCGTAATCGTCGCGGTTTTCCCAGATGCCGGAGCAGCCCAGCACCCACGGCACCTTGTGCCAGACAACACTCACGCCGGTTTTGAACTCATCGCGGTATTGCGGGTGGATCTTGGCGCCTTGGCGCAGCGCCCATTCCAGCCGCTCATCAGGCTCCATCGCGTTGAACTTGTAAGAGTTTTCACCGCGCCATGTGTAACCGCCCAGAAGAACACCCGGTCCATCTGAGAAATAACCCGTGGAAGGATAGCTGATCTGCCCGATGGCCAGATCGGTATAGCTGATCCCGCCATAGATATCCTCGTCTTCCTCCCAAAAACGGCGCTTGAATTCGAGGCCCCATTTGGTCGATCCACTGTAGTACATGGAACTGATCGCATTCGCCAAACCGCCCGAAAGATTATGGTCAATCTGACCGAGGATGGAGAAGGGGATGGTACAAACGCAGTAGTCCGCCTTGCTCGTCGTTTGACCGCCGCCGGCGCTGTCTTCCCATGTCACAGTCACGCCAATCTCGTCTTGCTGAAGTGAGATGACCTTGGCGTTATAGGTGATGAGATCTCCGACCTCGCGCTCAAACCCTTTGGCGATGCCGTCCATCCCACCGACGGGCTGGAACATGGGGGCTTGGTGGTCGACAGTCTCATGCGTGGCAAGATATTCCCACAGGCGTGACTGCAAGACTTCCTGCGGGTTCAGCAGGTCCGATGCCTCAGGTGCCGCGCCGACACCGCCGCCGGGCTGTTTGGCGTAGCCGCGGTAGTGGCTGGTCTCCAAGCTCTTGATGTATTCGTTTTGCTCATTCAGCACCCCGAAGGAACGCAGGCTTTCCAACAGGACTTCCCGGTCCTCTGCGGTGACCAGCTCGTCCAGTTTGCCTTGGTTCACGGCCTTGGCGAGCAATTCCGAAATCTGGCCGCGGTAATCGGTCTTGATGTCCTTCAAACGCTGTGGCTTGCCGCCATAGGCATCCGCCTTGTGAAGGTAGGAGTTGTAGTTCAACTGGATAAATGGCTCCAGCGGCACCTTGAGCCGCTTGCAATAATCCAGAACAGCATGGTGGTTGTGTGGAAGCCGCCATGGGCCGGGGTTGATGTAGTTGCCTTCAGCAAAATCGACGTTCTGCGTGGCGCCGCCGAGTTCTGTGTAGCTATCGCCCGAACGCAGGGTCCAGCATCGACCGCCCGCCTTCTCGCGGAACTCCAACACTTCGACTTCATAGCCAGCCGCGCGCATTTCGTAAGCAGCGGTCAGCCCGGCAAGCCCGGCGCCAAGGATCAACACCTTTGCGCCCTGCGGATCGCCGTCCAACTTAATCGGACCACTATAGTCCGACGGGGCAGCGAAACCCATTGAAGCCATGGCATGATACATGGCGATACTGCCCGCAGCAGTTCCGATCATAGCCAAGAGATTGCGACGTGTGATTTCACTCATGGAAGCCCCCTAGGTACCGAAGTTCGATCTGCGGCTCTACCCGCGCGTGGCCGCAAGAGTGCTGACGAAAAAGAGCACTATGATGGGTTAACGGTACGCCAGTGAGGTGGGTTCCAAGATATTTCTACGATGAGCCGCGGGGCGCCGGGGGAGGGGCGTGGCAGAAGCCGTGAAAGACGCTGGTGCCTGCGGCAGCAACGTTACTGAATGCGGCCTCGACCGCCCTTCCGCGTCTTGCCTCATACAAGCGCGCTATTTCTTTTTCGAGGGCAGCCATGTCCGCCCCGCCGGAGGGCCGCTGATGACTTCTTTTCGCGGTTCAGGCTCCGCCAAATGCGGGTTCATACGGTAAACAACATAGGACAGGCTTGCCACCGTGCCCATCATCGGGATCAGCACCGCCAAAGCGACCACTGGATCGTCGAAAAGGGCGGCCAAAGAGCCGATCAATAGCCCCGCGCCCATCTGCAAAAAGCCCATCAACGAAGACGCAGCGCCGGCAATATTTGGGAAAGGCGCCAGTGCGGCGGTGGACATGGCGGGCATCACGAATGCGATCCCGAAGGTGTAAAAGGCTACCGGCACCATCACCCTTAGAAAACTTGGCGGACCCACCAGCAGTGTCAGGATCAACGCGCTGCCAAAAAGGATCACCCCCAGACCGGGGACAACCAGTCGATAGGCGCTATGGTGTTTCATAAGCTGACGAACAACCAAGGAACCGGCGAAAAAGCTGCCCGATTGCATCAGCATCCCAAGCCCAAATTTGGTCGGAGTAAAACCAAGGACTTGCATGAGGATAAAGGGAAGGATCGTCGCCAACGCATAGATCGCCCCGATTGCCCCGGCTATGGTAAGTGACGTCGCCATAAAATGCCGGTTCGTCATAAGTGTCACATAGGATTGGGCAAGCTGGCGCAGGTTGAGCCGACTGCGGTCGGGAACAACAGTTTCACGCAGACCCCAAACAGTGGCGGCAATCACCGCAATACCGAAGGACATCATCGCCACAAACACGGATTGCCATCCTGCGTGGGTCACTAGGACGCCACCCAAAGTAGGTGCCAAGGCGGGCGCTACGGCCAGAATTATCCCCATCAGGTTCATAATACGAGAAGACTCGTCGCCCTCGAACAGGTCTCGCACCAAGGCCCGCGAGATCGCCACACCTGCGCTAGCGCCAATGCCCTGGACAAATCGCGCGACGATGAGGGACTCAATCGTAGGAGCCGCAAGGGAAAGCAAACTGGCGGCAACGAAGATCATCATGAAACCGATAATCACGGGACGGCGGCCCAATGCGTCCGACAGCGGCCCCGCGATAAGCTGTGCTGTGGCAAAGCCTCCGAAGTAGAGCGTTAAGGTCATTTTGACCAAACTGCTTGTGGTGTCGTAGGCCGACACGATCTCGGCCATTGCGGGTGTATAGAGTGCCATGGCGATTGGCCCGGTCGCGATGAAAAGCGCTCCAAGCAAACTCACCCGCCGCACAGACATTCGGACGGGTGTTTTTTTTGTGGTTTCGTCAGCCAGATGATCAAGATCACTCATGCGCAAACATCCCCCGTTGCACGTTTGCTGCGGCGCGCAGCGAGGTGATTGTCGCGGGCAGTTTTAAGCATTCGGCGAAATGCCCCCCAGTCATCGGCGGATATATCCCCCCGCGTCACGGCTTTGACATCGTCCCCGATGGCTTTTAGCTCTGCCAACAGCGGCGCGGCTTTATCTGTTACCCGCACCAGTTTGGCGCGGCGATCTTTCGGATCGACGCTTCGACGCACCATCCCAGCCGTTTCGAGACTGTCCAGAACGCTCGTAATGCTCATCGCGCCTAACCCGGTCAGATTGGCCAGATCATTCTGTCGCAAAGGACCAAAGCGCGCCACATTCGCCAATGTCCGCGCCTCACCCGGCGTGATGCCAAGT
This sequence comes from Sulfitobacter indolifex, assembly GCF_022788655.1. NCBI lineage: Bacteria > Pseudomonadati > Pseudomonadota > Alphaproteobacteria > Rhodobacterales > Roseobacteraceae > Sulfitobacter > Sulfitobacter indolifex. The sequence goes on from NZ_CP084953.1 coordinate 13,811, forward strand.
GCCGCATCACCCACCCTCCGCTCGAATTCCAAGCGCAGCAAGCGCGCGATATCCAAAAGTAAAAAGGAGGAGATATCGGTGTCTATCGGTTGTTGCATGCATCGGAACCTTGCGTTTCGTAAGCTACAACGATAATCAGCCTGCCTTATCAATTCAACCGTCGCCGTTTGGACTCGCGCCACATCCAGATATGGCGCAAGCCGCAGAGGTCTGCCGCAAGGGCAGACCAAAGCGCGGTCATGGAGAAATTTGGCGATGTCGTTTCGATCTGGGTGGCCAAGGTGCTTGCGGCCAAGGCCACACTTACTCGTAGCCGCGTTTCGCTTTCTTCATATGGATTTGAAGACGCGCATCCTTCGCCTCTGCTTCGGTCCCGAACCAATAGGTTCGTAACTGACCTGAGCTTCCGATCCGCCCCCAGTTTCAGACCAAGCCCCAATCACCAAAGAGGCCCGGTACGATCTCTAAACAGTAAAACCGCCGCAAGTTCGCCTCTGGTTTGATCTTGGTGAGATGCATGAACCCTTACCTATGTATCAACTGCAAGATTTGGACCTTGTTGCGGAGTTGTCCCGGTCCCCGCACTTTGCAGCATATGTCATGGGAACTTCTTTGTCAGATTGTTGACTTCCAAAACCATGCTCACTTTAAGACCACTCCGCCCTTTGGTCCTACTTCGCGCTTAAAGCATATCACGATACACCGCCAAAGCGACTATGCCAAAGTCGCCAGTTTTGCCGGCTGTGGGTTTTGGCATCTGAGGCTATGATTACGGCCATCGCGGCTTTTTCAAATGGTCATTATCAATGTCTGTAGTAGCTTAGCCGCCCACAGTTGCGACGCCCTTGCAAACCATGAACAACGCGCGGGCGTCAGCTTGGCGCGTGGTCAGGTGACCATCTCAGTTGCGCTGTTGGCAAGGCAGTAATACTACAGCCCGAGCCAGACCATTCAAACGATGGTCGCTTCCTGTCCTAGGTGTTCAGTCCCGGCATCTGGTGGATCGGATTTATGATGAATCGATCTGGCTCTGAAGTCCAGATTTTGCAGATGTATTCGTAGGGTGTGAGGCCGTTCAGGGTTTTTAGCCTGCGTGCGAAGTTATATGCGTCCATGAGGTCGGCGAGGTGCGTGCGCAGCTGATCATGGCTGTCGTAATGGTATCGTTTCACTGTCGCCTCCTTGATCGTTCGGTTCATCCGCTCGACCTGGCCATTGGTCCACGGATGGTTTGGCTTGGTCAGCCGGTGTTCAATCCCATTTGCTTCGCAGATCATGTCGAAGCGCATTTGCCACGAGTATGCTGTGTTCCGGTTGCGGGGCTGCTCGGCGAATTGGATGCCGTTATCAGTCAGAATCGTGTGGATGCGATAGGGGACTGACTGAAGCAGGCGCTCGAGGAACTCCCATGCTGTCTTCCGATCCGCCTTATCCACGAGTTGCGTGACTGCAAATTTGCTGGTCCGGTCAATGCCCACAAAGAGATAAAGCTTGCCCTCCACCGTCTGAACCTCCGCGATATCGATATGAAAGAAGCCGACCGGGTAACGCTTGAACTTCTGGCGCTTAGGCTTGTCGCCCTCGACATCCGGCAAGCGAGAGATCCCGTGCCGCTGAAGGCAACGATGCAGTGCCGATCGGGTTAGATGCGGAAGCGATGGCTGAAGAGCATAGAGGCAATCATCCAGCGGCAGCAGCGTGTGTCGTCGGAATGCGACGACCATTGCCTCCTCAGCTTCGGTGAGAATGGTTGAACGCGGCTCCTTTGGCCCGGTCTTCAAGTCATCGACAGTCGCGCGCTTTCGCCACTTCGCAACGGTCTTGGGGTTGATGCCCAGCTCCTTACTTAACTGCGCGAGCGAAGCTTGCGATCGCTGTATTGCAGCTCTGACGGCGTGCGTTGTCGTGGCGCTCCCGTGACGAACTTGTCCCATAATGCTTCCTTCCAAGCCTGAGAAAGGATCGCACCATCAAACCGTGGGATCAAACACCTAGCGTATCGACTGCAACGATCCCCTTTCGATCATTCGAGGTGCAAGCCGAATATCGCGCGGCGCACCTTCTGCCTCACCGATCCGCGCCAGCAAGAAACGAGCAGCAGCACGCCCTAGTCTGCGGCGTGGCTGGGCAATTGCATCAATGCCAGGGCCAACAAAGGTCATCCAGTCAAGGTCATCAAAACAGAGCAGTGATAGGTCGGATGGGATTTCCAATCCCCTTGCGGAAATCGCAGCCATAGCTCCCACTGACATCAAGCCGTCGGCGCAAAACAAAGCTGTGGGCCGCGCAGTGTGATTGAATGCTGCCAGTGCAGCATTCTTCGCGGCGGTCGCAGAGTGACCTGCCACCGCAAGAATCAGTTTGGGGTCAATCTCTAACCCGAATGCGTGATGGGCTTCTAAATACCCTGCAAGCCGCTGCCAGCTCGTAGAGAGCAGTGCAAGATCCTCAGGAAGTTGGTTTTCAGTAGATGCTAAGAAGTCCCCAAGCCGAGTTTCATCGGGCCCCAATTCTGCGATAACGCCCACCCGGCGATGGCCTGCCAATAAGAGTCGCATTACAGCATCGCGCGAACTCTGGATGTTTTCCACTGCCACCGTATCAACGAGCAAACCTCTCACCTTTCGGTCGATCAGAGCCATTGGCATACCTGCCTTCACGGCTTCACGCAGATGCGGGGAGTCGGCAACATCGCACGGCGAAACGATCAGCCCATCTACCTGATTTTCTCGAAGCAGCTTGGTTGCTGCCACTTCACGATCAAGCCTTTCGTCGCTGTTGGTGATCAGCAAGCCAAGGCCATGGCCTTCCACCACATCCGAAATCCCGCGCAGCACGGCAGCATAAAATGGGCTAGCAATATCGCCTGCGATGACCCCAATCGTCCGGGTCCGACCTGTGATCAGCCCCCGGGCGATTTTGTTCGGCTGATAGCCAAGTTTAGACGCGACGGTGAGGACACGTTCTTTGGTTGTCTTCCCAACATAGCCGTACTTGCCGAGTACGCGACTGGCGGTCGCGGTGCTAACGCCAGCCCCTTTCGCGACCTCGACTATGGTGACTTTCCGAGCTTTCATATAGTCCAACTTTTTACGCTATAGCGACAAGTTAGACTCAAGATGGCGGACATGCACACGCTTTGTCAGTATATTATGCTAAGCGATCCTTTAGTGCGATCGCGGTAAATAAATCAAGATGCCCTCCACCGACGTTCTTGAACACTGTGATCTCATCTCGTGATTGCCTACCAAGATGCGATCCCTGAACTAGTTCGTAGAAATCAGCATTGATATCCTCCCAATTGATCACTCCCCCATCTACAGGCCGTGAAAGTTCACCAATTCCTTTCATACCGTTTCGGCAATCGACAAAGATGGTTCCTCTTGCCATGACAGCATCATCGGCCTCTCGCATATCGGGTCGATAGGCGCCGATAAGATCAATGTGCGCTCCGGGCTTTAAGAGCTCGCCCTTAACTAGGGGTTCTTGGGCCATGGTCACACAAGAAATGATGTCAGCATCTGCCACGGCGCTATCTAGGTCACGTGCCACGGCCACGTCCACTTGCGAGATATTAAGCCGTGCTATCAGCGCTTCTGCGCGCTCTTGGGTGCGGTTCCAAACCCTGATTCTACGTAGTGAGGGACGCGCAGCAAGATGCGCCTGCACCACGTGGGCGGCGAGCCCACCAGCTCCCACCACAAGCAGTGTTTCACTGTCTTCACGTGAAAGTAGCCTCGCGCCCAAACCTGAATCTGCCGCAGTCTTGCGGAAGGTCATTGCCTCTCCATCAGCGACCAACTGCGGGGCCCCTGTGAAAGGATCAAATAGTGCTACAAGTCCTTGAACAGAAGCTTGCGGGGGTTGGAGAGACAGGTTTTCGGGGAACACTCCAACCATTTTCACCGCGACGCCCCCGGCGCGTTTCCAACCCACAAGCGTCACGAAGAGGTTTTCCCCTCCGTCGGGCTCGTCGCTAACCATATGTTCAGCTGTGGGCGGCGCATCTCTATGCGCCGCTTGCAAAACATCCATTAAATAGGGGTAGTCCAAATTACGGTGAACCGTTTCGGCATCAACGAAGTGCATCCGGTTCTCCTTAATAGTCGTTAAGTTTTTTCATATAGCGCCGCGCTGCCATCATCTCATGGTCACGCAGCTCGGCAAGACGGTAAGCAAACCGCCACAACGTATCGAAGAACACTAATGGTGCTAACGCGCCACGAAACATCTCATCAACACCAGTAAAGTCGAACTCAGCCGCATCAACCACAAGGATGTTCTCTGGGGCGCCAAAGCGCAGCAAAAATGCCTCTGCGCGGTCTTCCAGAGGGCGGGTATCATCCAAGCCTTTCATCAGGATATAGCAACGGCTTTTGTCGAGAACTTCAAAAGCACCGTGGAAAAATTCATTGGCATGAATCGGGTAGCTGTTGATCCACTGCATCTCCATCAACACACAATTGGCGTAAGAGTATGCGGCACCGTAGCTCGCACCGCTGGCCATCGTGTAGATAACCTCCTGCTTGGCAAAATGCGGAGCGTATTTATCAAACCGAGCGGCTAGAGCTTCTTGGGCTTTGTCGATAACGCTCTGGAGCGCACCAAGGCTATCCATCAAGGTTCCCATGTGCTCTACGCCATCATAGTGCTGCGCCAAGCCCAATACGATCTGGTAAATGCGCGCGTAGTTGCTGTTTTTCGCGTCAATTGGCACGCCAGTTGTATAGGGTGCCTCAAAGCGCACTATATGGTCACTCCCTTGACCCAGCGGGCTTTGGGGCTCAACGCTTAGTGAAATGGTCATCGCGCCCGCCTGGCGGGCGAACGCGGCCGCCGCGACGGTTTCTGCGGTCGTGCCCGTCATTGAGCATAAGATCACGACCGAATCCGAGGTCAGCCGCTTTGGTGCGCGGTGGGTGAACTCAGCCGCGTTGTAAACGTCCGACGGCAAGCTACTCGATAGCTGATCAAGCATGAATTTTGCCGGATACATGATCGAGAGAGAGCCACCGCAAGCCACAAAGAAAACATGGTCCGTCTTGCGACCTTCAAGCGCTTTTAGGGCCGCGGCGACGTCGGGGTGCGTGAGGAAGGTTTCGGTCATTTGGTAGGGTTCCGTTATCTAAAATTGAAATTGTCTGGTGTATCTCTTGACAGCGCGATTGAGATTGTGTGAACGTTCTCACATGAAAACTAAAAACGCAACCTCTCCTCGAATAATTGCTTTTGGCGACAATGATGTGGACTGCTATGAGACCACTGGAATGATGTACCCCGGGGGCAATGCACTGAATGTAGCAGTCTTCGCGCGCCGGGCTGGGGCTAATACTGCGTTCATTGGCGCGATGGGGAGGGATCCCGCAGGAGACCACATGCGTGCAACGCTATGCGCAGAGGGTGTCGATATCTCGCGCCTGCGGACGGTGACTGGGCGCAGTGCGCATTGCGTCATCCGCAACTCTCCTACCGGCGACCGAGAGTTTCTCTCAGCCGATCTCGGCGTCTCCATTATTGCACCTGACGCTGGTGATTTGCAGATGATCGCAAGCGCCGACGTTGTACATACCGGCCGATCATCTCATGTTGTGCCACACCTGCCTGCCTTCGCGGAATCCAGTCTGCTTTCGTTCGACTTGGCAGATCAAACAGGCCATGGCTATATCGCTCAGGTGGCGCCTTATTGCTACCTTGCCAGCGTATCAGGCGGTAAGTTGGACGATGCCGAAGTAAGCTCTCTGCAAGCCCAGATCCGTGATTTGGGCGCGACATGGTGCCTGATTACGCGCGGCGAAAAGGGCGCTGTCTTGTTTGGCCCTGAGACTGAGGTCTTTGTACGACCGATTGCTGCCAACGTGATTGACACGCTAGGCGCAGGCGACAGCTTCATCGCGCGCGTTCTGGTTGGGCTTCTGCGCAAAGAGCCACCTCAAACTCTCATGAATGCCGCGTCACAAACAGCGGCTGAAACCTGCGAACAACACGGTGGGTTCGGGTATCCGGCACCAATCGAGATCTGCGACACCGACGCAATGCCAATCGCCAACGTCCATGCGCACGCCGTCAAACTTGCGGTCCGGGCTATGCAGCGCAACGCCAATAAGAGCGTCCCGGGAAAACAACCCACGAGGAGGAGGACAATATGAAACCCCCAATGAACTCTCTGAGTCGCCGCCATGCTCTTGCGATGCTGGCTAGCTTGCCGCTTGGTATGACAGCTACATCCGCTCTTGCCCAAGCCGCAAATTTCCGTATCGCTTCGGTGAACGCCCCCACAGCTTTATCAAACAAACTTGCAGAAGAGACGGGAAAGCGCATTCAGGAACGCACCGAAGGTCGCGTAACGTTCCAGATGTTTCCGAGTGCTCAGCTAGGTACCACCACTGATACTGTTGAGCAGGCAAGCCAAGGTCAGCCAACCATCGCTTACGCCTCGGCCAGCTTTTTGTCTCAATTCGGCGTGCCGGAACTGGCCGCCGTCGAAGGCCCTTTCATTGTCGGCAGTGCGGAAGAAGCAGAGCGCCTCGCAAATTCCGATTTAATGCAAGGTTATTATGAGCAGCTGGCACAAACCGCCGGTCTGCGCGTGCTGGCACTGAACTGGTTTGATGGCGCACGCCATATGATTGGCACAGAACCTTATGTCAGCCCTTCTGATCTCGAAGGCGTTAAGATGCGCGTACCGCCCCTAGAAACTTGGCTTAACACCTTCGAGCCTATGGGGGTCGTTGCGACGACCGTTGAGGCCGCCGAGGCCTATTCCGCCCTGTCTCAAGGTGTTGTCACCGCAGGGGAATCCCCCCTTACAGGGCTGCGTGCCAACCGTTGGTATGAGGTTGTCAAAGAGATTACCCTCACGGGTCACTTCAACCTGTTCCTCGGATGGATAACGTCGGAAAAGGCATTTCAGGCTCTGTCAGAAGGTGATCGTGCAATCATGATTGAGGAGTTCCGGCGCGGCGGGCAACAACTCACAGAACAATCAATCGCGCAAGAGAATGAGATCCGACAGGAATTTGAAGCCGCCGGCGTTACTTTCCATGATCCCGACCTTGAGGCTTATCGGGCCGCCACCGCAAGCTTCTTTGAAGGCCTGCCCGAGGGATTGTTTGACAAGATCCGCGCTGCGGCAGCAGGTTGAGCAACCATTCTCCGGCGCTTTTAGTGCCGGAGAACCGTCTGAAAGGTGAGCACCATAGAACCTGTCCTCCGAGCCCTTCTGCGTTTGATCGGCGAAATAATCCCCACTTTGCTTCTTGCAGGGGTTTTGATTGTAGTCAGCGCGAACGTCATTTCCCGCACGATCCTGCGCGAAGGATTCCAAACCGCCAATGAACTTGCCATTGTGTGCTTTTCCGGCGTGGTCTTTTTCGGCATTATCGGCGCCGCGCTGAACAAACAAATGTTCGGAGTTGATTACTTCATCTCTCGTCTACCGCGCGCGCTTGAGCGTCCAGCGCTTATGCTATCGCACCTATTGGTAATCATAATAGCTAGTGCTGTACTCCATGCAGCCACAGCGCAGGTCGCGACTGCGCGTTTCACGACCTTTTTGGCGCTCGGCTGGCCAAAGTGGATCGTTTCTGCTGGGCTTGCTTTTGCCATGGGGGCAATCATCGCGACCCAGCTCCTACATATCGTTATTCTGTGGCGGAGACGCAGCGAATGATCATCTCCGGCATCGTTTTTATCTTGTTGTTGGCGCTCGGCCTACCGATCGCGTTCGTTATTCTTGGGGCTTCGGTGTTCTATTTTACCTTGAACCCGATGATGGCCAGCACGGTGGCTCAACGTATGGCTTCCTCCCTCGAAAGCTTTCCGCTTTTAGCTGTCCCATTTTTTATCGTTGCCGGAGCCGCCATGGCGCGAGGCGGGATCGCCCGGCGGCTCTATGATTTTGCAGACGGGTTGGTCGGACACTGGCACGGCGGGCTAGCACAGGTTGCCGTTATGAACTCGCTGTTTTTGGGGGCGATGTCTGGCTCTTCCAACGCCGATGCAGCGATTGACGCGCGCACGATCGCACCAATTATGCGCGAGCGAGGATATTCCAATGGCTTCGCCTCTGTCGTCAGCGCGGCCTCGGGCGCCATCGCGCCGATCATGCCTCCTTCAATTGGGTTGATCGTTTATGGTCTGCTCACGGAAACTTCCATTGGCCGACTGTTCATCGGCGGCGTTATTCCCGCCATGATTATCACTGCAGCACTTCTATTAACTGTTCGTTACGTCGCGAAACGACGTGGGTATAAACCTGAGCGCGAAGAACGATTACCTGCCCGCCAGATTGCAACCCGTGCGCGCGCAGCCCTTTGGGCCCTTGCCATGCCAGTCCTGCTAATCGTCGGCCTGCGCGGCGGCTGGTTCACCCCAACCGAACTTGGCGCCATCGCTGCACTCTATGCCTTTCTCGTAGGCATATTCATCTATCGCGGCTTTGGCGTGTCTGAAACATATGAACTACTACGCGAATCCGCTCTGACCACAGCGAATGTCCTGTTCATTGTTGCCTCGGCTGCCGTGTTCTCTCTGGTTCTGGCATTGGAACAGGTGCCACAGGCCCTGCTATCCGGACTGCTTACCCTATCCGACAATAAATATGTGGTCTTATTGATCCTCAATGTCCTGCTTTTGGTACTCGGGACGATGCTGGAAGGGCTGGCCCTTATGGTGATCCTGGTGCCGATCCTGATTGAAGTCACACGGACGTTGGGCATCGATCCAGTACATTTCGGGATCGTGCTCGTGTTTAACACGACGATTGGCTCCATCACTCCGCCGGTCGGCACGGTTCTCTATACGGTCTGTTCAATCACCCGGTGCTCAATTGAAGAATTTACTAAAGAATTCCTGCCGTTTCTTGCGAGCCTAATTGGGGTTTTGTTATTGCTGACCTTTGTACCGCCCTTGGTAACTTTCCTGCCGAACTTGTTGTTCTAGGGCGGCGTTAGGGTTGGCTGAGATGGCGCTTGAACGAGCCGCAGTTTTCGGTCTTGTTCCTACAGAACAATCATACAAAGTCATCGAACTGCATCAGGCCCAAATGGCTAAGCCGCGCCGGGTCTGAGGCCTGGCGCAGGGGATGTCTTTCTTCATAAAGGCGAGCTGGAACCGGACTGCACGGTTTTTGCCAGCGGACGAAACTTTACCTGTTCGAGAATCCAGTCGCAAAAAAGCTTTACCTTTTCTTCACGGCCTTCCGGAATGACTAGGTAATACGCCTTTTGCGTCGCATGAGGTGCATCCAGGACTACCCCGAGATCGCCAGCGGCCAATTCCTTTTCGACGAGGTAGCGCGGCAGCAACGCATAGCCCAGCCCACTTTTTGCGGCCTCAATGGTCAGCGTGAATTGATCAAACGAGTGGACCAGATGTTTAAGCGGCGTGGTCACCCCGCAGCGGTCGAACCATTCTGACCAAAGGTGGGCGCGTTCGGACAGGACCAATTTGGGCGCTGCCACCAGGTCTTCGGGGCAAGTCACCGGGTGTCTTAGCAGTGCGCCTCCCGCGACCGGCACGACGATCTCGCTGCAGAGATAGACGCACCTTGCTGATGGCCAGTGAGGGTCACCGAAATGTATCGACAGGTCGCATTGTTCCGTTGTTAGGTCAAACACGCCCTTGCGGGTCGTGATGTCGAAGGTCGTGTTCGGGTCCTTGTCAAGGTATCCTGCGAGGCGTGGTGCCAGCCAGCGCAGGGCGAAGGTGGGCAGGGTGTTGATCGTCAGAAGCTTGTGGTCGCCCTCGGCCGCTTTCGCATGTCGCATGGTCACTTCGGCCATGCGCAACAGCTGTGTGACCTCCTGCAGGAAGGCTTCTCCCTTGGGGGTCGTGATGACACGCCCACGGTTGCGTTCGAAAAGCGGGTGCCCAATTTGGATCTCGAGGTCGCGTACTTGTCGACTGACGGCGCTTTGCGTCAGGGCCAGCTCGTCTCCTGCACGGGTAAAATTGCCGTGCCGGGCAGCGGATTCGAACGTTTGTAGAAGCCGCATATCAGGAAGATCACGTCGGGATTGAGTTGCCATTCACCGAAAACCGTTAGGATTTGCGCCCAGTTTGGAAAAGGCAGCTGCGGGACGCTCCCCGCAGCTGTCGTCGATATGAAGATATCCTTCGGGGGGGCGGATTGAAAGCTTCAACCCAGAAGGCCCGGACGCGTCGCATGTGTCAACGAGGCGCCAAACTCATAATAGGCGCCCATCACCTTTTTGAAACGTTCCGAGTACTTTTTGATAACGGGCAGCGGTAATACCTCGGGGCCTGCACCCAGAAGAGCTTTGGCCGCTGCTGCGCCGATCACCGTGCCAGGAGAGATGCCGCGGCCGGAATAGCCGAAAACCGCATAGGCTGATGGACCAAACTCCACGACCTTAGGAATGTGATCCTTCGTCATGGCGATCTTGCCCTGCCACTGGTGCTCGAAGGGAAGCTCGCCCAAGTCCGGGTAGAGGCGGCGCAACTTCCGCCGTGCCCAATTGGCGTGAATTGATGCGGCGGGACCGTCGCCATTTCCCATTCCGCCCACGATCAAACGCCCTTTCTCGTCGGTCCTGATCGAGGACATCACCAAGGCGGTGTCCCAGCAGCCTTCGCGGCCGGGAAGAATCCGGCTGCGCTGCGCCTGGGTAAGGGGGGCGGTCGCGAATTGAGAATAGCTAACGACCACATACTCCGGGGCATAGGCGCCCTCAGCGAGGTGGTGGTACGCGTTGGTTGCAAGCAGCAGGCGAGGGACCGTGACGGTGTGGCCATTCGCGTGGACGCACCAAGCCCCGTTTTTGCGCTCGACCCGCGTCACCGGGCTTTGTTGATAAATCTGGGCACCTAGGGCAACCGCCGCCCGCGCCAGCCCCGAGCAATAGGCCCGCGGCTGCACAGTGCCTGCGCGCGGGTCCAGCAGGGCGCCGTGGAACTGATCGCTGCCAGTGCGACGGATCGTTTCGTCGCGATCAAGCAATTGAAGGGGCGCGCCGAAGCGATTTCCTTGACAGTACCGTTCCCGCAGGTCCTGGAAACCACTGGGTGCATGCGCGAGGTGCAAAGTGCCGTTCTGGACCGCCTCGCATGCGATACCGAACTCTTTCACCAATGAGAATACGGTGTCCGGTCCCTTTCCGAGCGCCTCGATCAGACGGGTGCCTGCGCTCTCACCCATGATGGCCACGACATCGTCAGGCGGCAGCCAGAGGCCGGCGTTCACCAGACCCACGTTGCGGCCCGAGCCACCGTGGGAAACGGTCTCGGCTTCCAGCACAACAACAGATGAGCCAGAGCGCGCGGCCTCGAGGGCAGCCGAGCATCCGGTGAAACCGGCGCCAATGACGATCAAGTCAGCTTCCTTGTTCGAGGAGAGCCGTTGGCTTTCGATGCCTTCCGAGTTCGTGTGCGCCCAAAGATTGCCCCTCATTGAGTTGCCTCGAAAGCTTCGGGCGTGCCCGCAACCGAAAGCCGTGAGCCGGTAATGAACGCCTCGAGGCGGTCGAGACCGGCCTGAAGTTCCGCTTCGGAATAGGCGTAGGACAGCCGCAGGTGTCCGGGCAGCCCGAAAGCCCGACCCGGCACCAGTGCGAGCCCGACCTGATCCAACAGGGCCGCACAGAATGTTGCACAGTTATCAAACCCCTTGGCCGTCATCGCTCCGCGCACATCGGGGAAGACATAGAAGGCGCCTTCGGGGCGCGGACAGGTCACGCCGGGCAGGGCATTGAGACGATCAACAACCATGTCCCTGCGGGCCTTGAAGATCTTGCGCCGCTTTTCGAGGAAATCCTCGGGTCCGGTCAGAGCAGCCAGCGCAGCTGCCTGTGAGATCGAGCTGGCCGCCGACGTGATCTGACCCTGAACCGCGCCCATTGCTGAGATCATGGCAGCAGGCCCAATGCCCCAACCGATGCGCCAGCCGGTCATCGCGTAGGCTTTGCTGACGCCATTCACGATCAGCATCCGATCGAACAGGTCCGGGGCCACCGACGCGAAAGAGGTAAATGGCGCATAGGAAAGCTGATCGTAGATTTCGTCGATTAGGATCTGAACATGTTGATGCCGGCGCAGCACCTGCGCCAAACCAAGCAGTTCGGTCTCAGTATAGATCGCACCCGTCGGATTGGACGGAGAGTTTAGCATGACCCAGCGGGTGCGAGGCGTGATCGCGGCGTCTAGTTGCTGCGCGGTCGCGCGAAACCCGTTTTCCATTGCGCAGGGCAGAACGACGGGGGTGCCGCTGGCAAGCAGGACAATGTCCGAATAGCTGGTCCAGAACGGGGCGGGCATGATGACTTCATCACCCGGATCGAGCGATGCAAACATGGCATTTGCGAGCACCTGTTTCGCGCCGGTACTGACGATGACCTCGGATCGGGTTACTTTCGCCCGGCGCGCGATCTCGTCCCGCAATTCTGGAATCCCGAGGGTTGGCGGATACTTTGTCTTTCCGTCCAAGGCGGCCGCATGCGCCGCCTCGATGATATGGGCAGGTGTTGGGAAGTCTGGTTCCCCGGTTGAAAGCGCGACGATGTCTTTCCCCTGGGCGCGCAGCGACGCTGCTTTCTCGGAAAGCTGAACGATTTCTGAGATCTCTAAGGACTGGATTCTCTGGGCGCGCTGGAATGTCGAAAAATTTCGCATAGGTGTAACTCTTCCATAGGACGTTCAGGGCAAAATAAGGAGGTGCAACGAGGTTCGGTTCCAACAACTCCGTAATTGAAGTGAAACCTGATTGTGCTCAGGATTCAGGCGTTTTAGCTGCTCGTTAGACCGCGGATCTACCGGTCGCCACGGTATCTTCTGGCCTTCATTATAACCAAAATTCTGCAGGTTTGCGCAGGGAGGATGCCGATGGAATGCCACGCCCTGCCCAAGCTTTGCCGACAAGGCCGGCAGGAAATGAAAAGGGCGGTCCATTGCGCATGTCATGCGACTGCAGCAGCCCTTCGCTTTCAAGAGGTGGCGCAGAGCCTCTTGAGACGCTGCGCCGCCTTGCTTAGTCAATATCGAAGACGACCCCTTGCGCAAGCGGCAGCTCACGGGAGTAGTTGATGGTGTTGGTGGCACGGCGCATGTACGCACGCCACGCGTCCGAACCGCTTTCACGACCGCCGCCGGTCTCCTTTTCGCCGCCGAACGCTCCGCCGATTTCAGCACCCGAGGTACCGATGTTTACGTTGGCAATGCCGCAGTCTGAGCCGCGTGCCGAGAGGAAAGTCTCCATCTCGCGCAGATCGGTGGTGAAGATCGAGGACGACAAGCCGCCTCCCACATCGTTGTGCAGTTCCAGAACTTCGTCGAAATCGCTGTACTTCATGACGTAGAGGATCGGCGCAAAGGTCTCGCGCAGCACCGGGCCTGCCTGCTGCGGCATCTCGACTAGCGCGGGTCGGACGTAATATCCGGTATCGGGACCGACGTGCTCGCGTTCCCCGCCGTGGACGACACCGCCAAGTTCGGCCGCTTCCTTCAGGGCGACACCCATCGAGTCAAAGGCGTTCTTGTCGATCAGGGGACCGACCAGCGCCTGGGTCTCAAGCGGGTTGCCTACAGACACAGTGGCATAGGCCTTTTTCAGCGCCGGTACGATCTGATCATAGACGCTCTCATGCACGAACAGGCGGCGCATGGTGGTACAGCGCTGGCCTGCCGTGCCCATGGCACCGAAGGCGACGGCGCGCAGGGCCATGTCCATATCGGCGGAAGGGCAGACGATTCCGGCATTGTTGCCGCCCAGTTCGAGGATACATTTGCCGAAACGGGCCGCCACTTTCGGGCCGACGATACGACCCATGCGGGTCGAGCCGGTGGCGGAGATGAGTGCAACCTTCTGGCTGTCCACCAGCGTAGCACCAACCTCGGGGCCGCCGATTATCACTTGGCTCAGGCCTTCGGGTGCATCGTCGCCGAACCGGGCGAGAGCGCGTTCGAACACTGCCTGACAAGCCATCGCGGTCAGCGGGGTCTTTTCCGACGGTTTCCAGATCACCGGATCGCCGCAGACCAGCGCCAGCGCGGAGTTCCAGCACCAGGGTGCGCAGGGAAAGTTGAACGCGGTGATGATGCCCACCACGCCCAGCGGGTGCCAGGTTTCCATCATGCGGTGGCCGGGGCGTTCGGTGGCGATGGTCAGACCGTACAGTTGGCGCGACAGGCCAACCGCGAAGTCACAGATGTCGATCATCTCCTGAACTTCGCCCAGACCTTCGGACGGCGACTTGCCGGCCTCGATCGACACCATGCGGCCCAGCTCTTCCTTGGAGGCGCGCAGTTCCTCGGAAAAGAGACGCACCAGTTCGCCGCGGCGGGGGGCGGGGACATTGCGCCAGATGCGGAACGCGTCGTTGGCCCTGGCGATGGCCGCCTCGGCATCCGAGACGCTGTGTTCAGCCAGGGTTGCAACGATCTCGCCCGTCACGGGCGAGATCACGGCCATGCCGCCCGACACATCGAGGGAGGCGGTTACACCGCAGGCTTTCATGGTGTCTGCTGTGACTGCAGATAGGGTTTTTGTGAGCATCGTAGGTCCTTTCGTTATGTCAGGCGTGCGCGCGGCCCAGAACGGAGCGGGCACGGGCGATCGAGGCCGCTTCGGCCTCGGCGTAGCGTTGGTGCAGTTCGACGACCGGCGCGCCGAGGTCGGCCTCGAAACGGTCGCGGTTCGGATTGGCCACGAATGCGTGGGCTGCGTCGTCACCCAGGTTGGACTGGAAAATTCCGGCGGCCGAGACCGGCAGGAAGTCTTCATAGATTATGGGGTCGGCGCGCAAAAGGCCCCTAGCGACAAGCTCGGAAGGGGGCAGTGTCAGGTCCGCATCCGAGGACGCCTTGCCCGTGGCGCTGTAGCGGAAATACCCTAGGCCCTGAGTGCGGATTGTCTCGAAGTCATCCGGAAATTCTTCAAAGATCCGCGCGAGCGTTTTCATGTACTCGGCGGCATTGGAGCCATCGGCCGCCGGGCGCACGATTTCCCGCGTTTGCGAAAGCAGCTTGTCGTAAAGCGCCTGGCCTTTGGGCGTCAGTGCGATGCCGCGTTGCTCAATTTCTCCGAACCGCGCGGTGTGGCTGCCGGCAATGGTGATGGTGCCGTCGCTATAGGACACCGGCTCTTCCAGTGCCTTGAACGATGTTTGGCGCAGAAGGATCGGAACCGCGCGGGACGGCGGGCCCTCGATCACGGCCTTCGGTGCGATGCTCTGTTCCGGCATGAGGCGCTGCACTGCATCGATATCAAGGGTGCGCGGGGTCAGGTGATTGATGTGTGGACCTTTGAAGGCAACCACGTCGGCGACAAGCCGATGTGCCGCATGCAGACGTTCGTACAGGGGATAGCTGACATTGGCCTCGGGATGCCAACGGAAGGTCTCCAGCGCCTCGGCCACGAATACCTCTGCCTCTTCGGCCGTCAGGCCTCCCTGGGTCTCTGCAAGCTTGATCTTTTCGAGACATCCTAGGGTAAATATCTGGCGGGCCGCGAGAACCTCTTGAGCCTCTTCGCGCAGGTTCGCATCTTCGATCAGATCAAGGCGCAGCAGCGAGGTGAAGACTCGGAAAGGGTTGGCGTTCAGCGCCGCGTCATCCAGCGGGCGGAAGGCCGTCGAATGAACCGGGACGCCTGCCACGGAAAGGTCGTAGTATCCGACCGGATACATGCCCATGATCGCGAAGAGGCGGCGCATGGTCGCCAGTTCCTGCGCAGTCCCAAGCCGAATCGCTCCGTGACGTTCCTCGCTGATGCGGTCGAGCTCGCCCAGCTTCTCAAGGCGCACACGATCGGCTGGGTTGGCCTGTAAGGTTGCGTCATTCACCTTTCGCACGAGGTCGAGAAGCGTACCGTATGCGGGCACCTCGTCGCGGTAAAGCGCGGACATGGCGCGAGAAAACATTGTTCGGATCGCATTGGGGTCGAGATGGGACAAGTGCGTCGGGCCTCCGTTGAACATCGAGCCACGGATCGACTATCACCTCTTCCCGCCACACCCCAATGATGGTTCGGACTGGTTCCATTCCCATTCGGAATGGGCTCTCTGGCGCAGCGCGTGAGTTGCATGAACTGCGTCACGAGGCCCGAACGTTTGGCGGCGGGAAGCGAGAGCCAGTCGTCCTCTGCCGCCAAACTATAGCCTCCTGCACTCACGGGGCCGCCGCATCCCTTGTCCGTGACCGGATCATTAAGACGTCGGCGGTCATCAAGCTACTTACCGCGCCGCAAGTGTGTCGAGAAGGCGCGCTGCGACAGCGGGTGACGAGGCCGGCAACTTCGGAATTGTTGTATCGGGTGACCCGGAATTGGGTCATGTTGTCAGGCGTGGAGTCGTCATTCAGCAATATGACGCCCAAAAGTAGACCGGGTTACCAAGTCTATGATCGGAAAACGCATCCTTCTCCTGCGCACCGGCTTTCCGGTCAAAGGAGCTGGCGTTTGGTTACCTCCATCGCGGTCTGCAAAGGTGTGTCGCCCTTGGTGACCTTTGCCATCAAGCTGGCCCCAAGCCACATCTGGTATTGCTGCGTGGCAAGTGGGCTCGGGTCGTCCGATATCCGAAGCGAACCATCTGCGATACCGGCCTCGATGGCCTCGGCCAGACGGGCCGTGACCTGCGCGGTTCCATCCAGAAGGATGGTGCGCATTTCCTCCGACAGATCGGACACCTCGGCGGCAAGCTTGACGACGAGGCATTTGTTTTGCGGATCGTCCGCCGCCTAGATGGCCAGCCATTTCGACCAGTATGTCATGAGACGCTCTGGCCCTGACTGGTCCTCTCTGCAAAGATGTCGTCCATGTCTGCAGATAGGCTTCGAAGTACCGTTATCGTGAAACTAACCGAAAGGGATAAGGAACACTTGCTGCGGCATTCTTGTTTTACCTTCAAAGGAGGATTCAGATCATGCCAAAATTCAAACAAGGCGATCACGTCAGTTGGAACTCGGAGGCTGGGCGGGTCAGCGGCAAAATAACAAAAGTCCATGAGGCAGACTTCGACTACAAAGGGCATCGTCGTCGCGCATCCAAAGATGAGCCGCAATATGAGATCGAAAGCGACAAGACTGACCACATCGCTGCTCATAAGGAAGATACGCTCACCAAGCTGAAATCATGACCTTTCGATTTCACTCTATTGGCCATTCCACTCGAACACCGGAAGAGGTGATCGACATGTTGCAGTTTGCCGGGGTCCAGCTTTTGATCGATGTGCGATCTTTCCCGAAGTCCCGCAGATATCCTGCTTTCAACGATGACCAATTCCCCCAAACCCTCGCCCCATATCAGATTGGCTACCAGCATATGCTGGCGCTCGGCGGTCGGCGCCCAAAACAGAAAGAAGTGGACGACGATTTGAACGCCAACTGGCGTGTCCGCAGTTTCCAAAACTACGCGGATTATGCCTTAGGGGACGCGTTCCAGACAGCCTTCGCAGAGTTAATCGATCTGGGGCGAACCAAGATCGTCGCAATGATGTGCTCTGAGGCAGTCTGGTGGCGCTGTCACCGGCGGATCATCACGGATTATTTGCTGCTGCATGGTCATTCTGTCGGGCACATCATGTCAGCAAAGAAAATCACCAAGGCGACACCGTCAGAAGCGGCCGAGCTTCGTCCAGACGGCACCGTGATCTATCCTCCGCTGAATGTTTCAGACTGAATTTAGAGGCCATTCTGCATGCGGTTTTCAGACAGCCTCAATCGTACGGAATTTTTTGCGAGAATTTTGATCGGTAGAAAAATATTGATATATCCCGGCGTGACTTAAAAATAGTGAAAGCATCTATTTGGTGGAACTTGCCACAAGAGTTGGCTGAGCACATTAAAGATCATTCGAGAAATTGCGGACGCACCGTAGACTTTCGTGAAGTTGCTTTGAGATTTCTGCCCCACGGCCAACGGATACACGCGGTTCCAGTATAGCATGGCAGTAATGGCTCATATGCATAGGCTGCAGTCTCTGTACTAGATTGAAAAGACAAGCTTGGGCGTGCCGGTTACGGTGGATTGGGGCTTTGTTGCGAGCTATGCTCTGCTTCTTACCAGCCGTTAAAACGCGGCCAAACGTCAAGCGGACCGCCGTCTTGCCGCACTAGATGGTAGCGGTCGTGCTGGGCGGCGGTGGCACAGGCGTGGTTGGGCAGGATTCGCAGGCGGGTGCCGACGGGAAGGTCCAGCGGCGTCGGGTTTGCGCCCTCGCGCTGCGCGATGATCCCGTGTTCCTGATTGGCGCTGACGACGATATAGTCGGTCAGGATTTGACCAGTCTCGTCGCACACCAGGCCGTAGCCTTGGTCCACGTCCTGCGCCGCCGTGCCCCGGTCGCGGGACATTGCCATCCAGCCTGCGTCGATCATGGTCCACCCCTTTGCGGGTTGGTGGCCGATGACCGTGGTCAGCACGCTTAGGGCAATGTCATCTTGGGTGCAGACGTCGATCCCGGCCATGACCAGATCAAAGAACATATAAACGCCGGCGCGCAGTTCTGTCACGCCTGTCAGGTCGCGCGCGGCATGGGCGGTGGGGGTCGAACCTATGCTGACCACGGGGCAGGAGAGGCCCGCGCCGCGCAGGTTTTCGGCGGCGGTGACAGCGGCTTTGCGCTCCTGTTCGGCAAAGTCTGCATGGGCGGCAGCGCCCCGGACCGTATAGCTTTCGCCCGCATGGGTCATGACACCGCGCAGACATTCCGCATCATGCAAAATACGCCCGACTTGCAGGAGCGCGGGGTCTTCGGCTCGCAAGCCGCCCCGGTGACCATCGCTGTCAATCTCGATCATCGCGGGGACGGAGGCCTCTGCTGCGGCCTGTGCCTGTGCTTCGTTGTCGAGGATCACCACAAGATCGCAGCCCTTTTCGCGCAGGGCCTGTATGCGTTTCAGCTTTTGCGGCGCGATCCCCACGGCATAGAGGATATCACTGTGGCCTGCGGCAAAGAATACCTCGGCCTCGGCCAAGGTTGAGACGGTGATGGGCCCCGGTGTTCCGCCGGCCAAGCGGCGGGCGACGTCAATAGATTTAGCGGTTTTTAGATGCGGGCGCAGGGCCACGCCCAAGGCATCCGCGTGGCTGGCGAGCCGCGAAATATTGCGCTCCATACGCGCTTCGTCGAGCAGGAGAGCTGGGGTGTCGGGCAGGGCGGCGGTTGGGTCGGTCATCGGACAGTCCTTTCGCGGTTTACAGGGGCTTATCATCGAAAACCGGAAGACGATATATGCAAACACATGCGCTTGGCTTCCGGGCTGCCGTTGCCCCTTGCCATGCGCCCAGTTATGCGCCCGTCGCATCTCGGCAAGACCGTTGCGGCCCTGCTCATTTGCCTGTTCGTCCCCATCTATTGAGAAGATTGGACAGATCATGCAGGCAACAGGCCCACACCCCCTTATCTTCACACTTCCCAAGTTGCGCGAGACGCTTTTGTGGCACTACCGCCGCCTGAGTGAGACATCTCGCAGACTGCGCTTTATGGGCAAGGTCAAGGAAAATGTGCTGGCGAAAACGGCCAATACCTCTTCGCCGGATGTTACCTTTGGCGTTGAGAGCGACGGCGCGTATCGGGGTATTCTGGAGCTCTATATCATCGACGCCGAACGGGCTGAGATTGGTCTGTCTGTCGAGGACGCCTACCAAGGGCGCGGCATTGGACGTGCGCTGTTCCGCCGGGGGGTGGCAGAGGCGCGTGCCAGACGGTTGGAGACCGTTGATGTGCATTTTCTGCAGTCCAACCAAGCGATCCGGAAGCTTTGTCTTGAGGTGGGCGGCGACATTCGCGCGAACGGATCAGAGTGTATGTCGACCATCCAACTCTGATACGCGCCTCTGAGCGGCTGGACGCCTTGCATTAGACATGCGAGTTTACCCTCCAGCAGACTAGAGGGCGTTGAAATGATTGCGGCAGTTGCAAAATTTCTTGCCGGGCTTGTCGTAACCCTCGGCGTTTTGATCCTGATCGCCCGACTGGTTTTTTCACTGCCCGAGATTGAGAACCGTCAGGATACCTAGGCCCTCCCCCCAACGACGGAAGGGGCGCTGGCGGCGGCGTTGTCATCTCAAGAAAAAACGCATGGGGGGCAAACGGGTGTCGCGCCTTTGCAAAAGGGGGCGGATGCTTTTGCGGCGCGTATCCTTTTGGCCGATGCGGCAATGTCCTCCATCGATGCGCAATATTACATTTGGCATGATGGTCTAACCGGCACGCTCTTGCTTGGCGCCTTGCGCCGCGCGGCGGATCGAGGCGTGCGGGTGAGGCTTTTGTTGGATGACAACGGGACAACGGGATTGGACCCGGAGCTTGCCGCGCTCGACGCCCATCCGATGATCGAGGTGCGTCTGTGGAACCCGTTTAACCTGCGCCGGCTCAAGATGCTGTCCTATGGCTTCGACTTTTTCCGCCTTAACCGTCGTATGCACAATAAATCCCTTACCGTGGACGGCCATGTAACGATCCTCGGCGGGCGCAATATCGGGGATGAGTATTTCGCCACCGGCCCGACCGCGCTTTATGTCGATCTGGACGTTCTGGCCGTGGGGCAGGTGGTGGCTGATGTGTCAGCAGACTTTGACCGCTACTGGCGTGCGGGGGCGGTTCATCCTGCGGGGGCGATTGTTGGTGCGCCGCGGGAGGGTGATCCGCTTGCCGCGCGTCTGGCAGGGCTGGAGACGAACCCGCAGCTTGGTGAGTACAGGCAGATTTTGCAAAGCTCGGACATTGTGAATTCCCTCGCAGCGGGGGAGTTTGGCGTTGAATGGACCACGGCACAGTTGGTCAGCGACGATCCGATCAAAGGCGAGGGCGCGGTGGCTCGGGAAGACTTGCTGGCCTCGCGGCTGGCGGATGCGGTCGGAGAGATTGAGACCCGCTTTGACGGCGTTTCGCCCTATTTCGTACCCGGCAAGGCCGGGGTTGAGGCGTTCGCGCAGCTGGCGGCACGCGGGGTGCAGGTGCGGATGCTAACCAATTCGCTCGACGCGACTGATGTGCTGCCAGTTCACGCGGGCTATGCGAAACGGCGCAAGGATATGCTGCGCAGCGGCGTGCGGCTTTACGAATTGCGCCAGCAAGCCGCGGTGGGTGCGCCGACCGACCGGCTCGGTCCTTTCGGCACGTCGGGCGCGAGCCTTCATGCCAAGACCTTTGCCGTGGACGGCGCCCGAATTTTCGTGGGCTCGTTTAACTTTGATCCGCGATCAACGACTTTGAACACGGAGATGGGTCTGTTGATCGACAGTGACAGTATGGCGCAGGGGCTACATGGCGCCTTTGACGCGGACCTGCGCGGGCTGGCATGGCGGGTGGAGTTGGACGAAGAGGCCCTGATCTGGAGAGACCCGCAAACAGAGGCTGTAACCACAGAGGAACCGGGAAAGAGCCTGCTGAGACGGCTGGCGTTGACGATCGTCGGTTGGTTGCCGGTTGAGTGGTTGCTGTAGCCGTTCTGTTTGCGGGAAATTAGGATGGCCTCTGGATCAGCGAGAATACCGCGCGGCTGTCAGCCCCTCCATGAAAATTTCCGGCTGCTTTCCCAAGACCAGATCGGCCACCGCGCGGCCTGAGCCGCAGGCCATCGTCCAACCCAGCGTTCCGTGGCCGGTGTTGAGAAACAGGTTGTCATATTGGGTGGCTCCAAGAACCGGTGTGCCGTCCGGGGTCATGGGGCGCAGGCCCGTCCAGCCTTCGGCTTTGGAAATGTCGCCGCCCTGCGGGAAAAGATCGCCGATGACGTGTTTGACCGTATCGACCGCATGAGGCCCGAGCCGGTTGGAATAGCCTGCGATTTCAGCCTGGCCTGCCACGCGAATGCGGTCTCCCAGCCGGGTGATCGCGACCTTATGGGTCTCATCCATGACCGTCGATTGCGGGGCGTATTCATCGTTCGTCACTGGCAAGGTGACCGAGTACCCTTTGACCGGGTACACTGGCAATTTGATCCCGATGGGATTGAGCACGCGCACCGCATAGCTGCCCATGGCGCAAACATAGGCATCGCCGGTAATGCGTTCACCAATCTCGGTATCGATGCCAGCAATGCGGCCATTTTCAACGGCGACAGAGCTGATAACTTGGCCATAGTGAAAGACTACGCCCATTTCGACGCATTTTTTGGTCAGCCCTACGGTGAACATCCGGCAATCGCCGGTTCGGTCGGCCGTTAGCCGCAAACCGCCAACAAATTTATGCCGGACCTCGGCCAAAGCGGGTTCGGCGCCGATACAGCTATTGCGGTCCAAGACATCGTAGGGCGACCCATATTCGGCCAGAATATCCTGATCCGCTTGTGACGCCGCCATCTGTTTGGCGGTTCGGAACAGCTGCAAAGTGCCTTGTTCGCGCCCATCATAGGCAATGCCGGTCTCGGCGATCAATTCAGGCATGACATCGCGCGAATAGCTTGAAACGCGGACCATGCGGCCCTTGTTGATGCGGTAGCTTTCTTCGTTGCAGTTGCTGACCATACGCGCGCACCAAGCCCACATTGTCGGGCTGATCAGCGGCCAGATGAACAGGGGCCGCCGCTTCATGAACATCCATTTGACCGCTTTCATCGGGATGCCCGGTGCCGCCCAGGGGGAGGTCATGCCATAGCTGAGCTGGCCCGCATTGGCATAGCTGGTTTCCTGTCCTGGCCCGGACTGCCGGTCGATCACCACGACCTCCGCGCCTTGTTTTGCCAGATAATACGCGGTGGTAACGCCAATGACGCCCGCACCCATGACAACGACTTTCATTTCAACCGCCTTTTGTACGATCCCGGCGCAGAGCCGCGGATGTGAAAAGTTAAATTAAGTATCAGCCCTGACAGTCGTCAGAGCGCTGTTCGACCTTGAGGATCGTCAACATGTGCCGCTGGTTTTCCCGGCGCGTGTCCCAGTAAAAGCTCGCCCCTTCGCGCAGGCCCAAAAGCGCCACGCCAATGGGGGTGATGACCGAGACCTGAGAACGGGTGATATCCGCATCCTCAGGATAGACGAGCGTGACCGATTTGTTCTGTCCGGTGGTCTCATCGCGGTAGGTCACCTTGCTGCCGATGCCGACGACATCGCCGGGCATTTGCTGATCCTCGACGATCTGCGCCCGGCCGATCTCTTCGAAGAAGCGGTCGGCCAGCGTTGGGTGGCGGTGCATCATCCCCTCTGCCAGCTCTTCAAGGTGAACCAGATCGGCCGCGTTCAAGATAAGATGCGGATTGCGGCTTGTGACGTGGTCTGCAACCGGAATGGCTTCAGTCATTTTAAGCACTCCTGCGCGTGCATTCCGTTCTTCTGTACTGTGCTGAAAGGCTGGACAACTGAGATCACAGATAGGGTGACGATGCTGCCGTCTTGGTTCAGCAATGGCGCACGCTCTCCGACGCGCATACCGATGAGCGTGGCCCCAAGCAGGGACGCCACGGCGATCACACCTCCCGGCGCGCCCGGTCTTGCCGTATGCACAAGCAGCCCTGTACTCGGCGCGGCGCCGTCGATGACATAGGTCACTTCGGTGCCTCCCAAAACAAGATCGAGATAGGGCAAGTCAGCGACGGGGCGCACGTTCAGCAGTTTGTTGGCAAGCACATAGGCCAAAAGGGTCGACCCCGGCCGGGTGACATTATCGCAATCCTCAAGGTGTTCTTGGAGTTTGTGATAGTCCGATTGTGGAAGGACCGTTGGCGTGTTCCCGAGCGCACGAAAGACGTTGCGGCTGGTGGACGGGGACTGATCTGTTGCAATGACAGTGGCCATGTTCTCTCCTCGGGCGCAGGGCGCCGCTTTCACGTTTTTCAGAATGTGAAGAGGCCCCGGGGAGTACGTCAGGCGCAGTCGCGCCTAGACCGCCCGGGGATACAGGCGGTTCAGAAGTAGAAATCGGTAATGATCTACGTGTTCCAACATGCAAGACAACCTAAGCACTGGCGTGGGCTTCGTCAATCTGGCTCAGAGGACTTCTTGGGCCGCGCCCACTTGCTAAGCGAGATTGTGCAGAGGGATCGGTAGTTTTGACACTCACCAGAAGCAAGCACGAAAAACGGTTTGGCAAACACTCTGCTGCGGGGGGGGGCGGTACAGCATGACGCGATCGGTTTTGTGCATGTAGCTTGCTTTCGCTGACATGGCGCAGCACAACAGGCTAATGCGATGTGGTTTAGAAAGGTCTGACCCGGTGACCAAAATTCCGACCACGCGAATTGACAGGCTGCTGGGGTCCTTGGGCTATGGCTCACGCGGAGAGATTGCGCAGATCGCGCGAGCGCGGCGGATTGTGCTGGATGGTGCGAGGGTCGCGAATGTGGCTAAGCGCATTCCCATGTCCCCGGATCTCACCGAACGGATGACCGTCCACGGCGCGCCGTTGGACCCCTTGCTGGGGATGGTGGTCATGATGAATAAGCCGGCGGGATACATCTGTTCGCGCAAAGACAGCGGGCCGCTGGTCTATGATCTTTTGCCCGACCGCTGGCGGCATCGCAAACCCATGCTCTCGCCTGTTGGTCGGCTGGACAAGGAGACCTCTGGTCTGCTGTTGCTTACCGATCATGGCGATCTGTTGCACCGGATCACCAGCCCCAACCTCGCTGTCGAAAAGACCTACCGAGCCAGTCTGGCGCGGCCCCTTGAGGGCCATGAGGTGAACGTGTTTGCATCGGGCGAATTGATGTTGAGCGGAGAGAAAAAGCCGCTGCACCCCGCCAAGCTCAGCGTATTGTCACCCACGGAGGCGCGGTTGAACATTACCGAGGGCCGATACCACCAGGTGCGGCGCATGTTTGCCGCCGTGGGCAACCATGTGGAGGCTCTGCACCGCGAAGCTCTGGGCGATCTGACATTGCCGGACAATTTGCAGGCAGCTGCGTGGTGCCTTCTGAATGCGGATGACACCGCTAAGGTTTTCGCAAAATCGTCGAGCTAGTCTGGACGTCGCCGCGTTCATCGGCAAACCATTGCAGAGATCAAAGCAAGCCGCAGCCCTTAGAGGTGGAAGCAAAATGAACGATACGTGTATCTTTTGTCGGATAGCGCGGTCTGAACTGCCTGCGTTCAAGTTGTTTGAAGACGATTTGATCCTCGCATTTCTTGATCTGCATCCGATCCGAGAGGGTCATACGCTAATCATTCCTAAGCAACATTATCCGTGGTTTGAGGACATGCCCGAACCCGTGGCAGCGCGGATCATGACAGTTGGGCAGCGGTTGGCGCGGGCGATGAAGGACGAATGGCAAGTCGAGCGCGTGGCGTTCTTCTATACCGGTATTCACGTCGCCCATACCCATGCCCATGTTGTGCCGATGTTGCACCAGCACGATGTCACCTCGGCCCGCTATCTTGAGGACGGGACCGAGGCGTTCACCTTGCCGCCCTCGCCGGAGGAAGCGGCATTGCTGCAAACTGCCGAACGTATAATAGTGCGATTGAGGCAGGACGGTTAAGCGGACGATAGCCCCAGAGATTAGCCTCGGTCGATGGGACGGGGCACTCTTGGTTGCACCAAGCCAAATTCCAATGCGTCCTTGTACCAGTCGCCTGTCTCTGCGGCGGCCTCATAGGTGGTTTGCAGAAAGGTCATTAGCGTGCCGCGCAGATCATCGCTGCTATGGAAGGCCTTCTAGGGCAGGTGGAACTCGCGAAGGTCTTTTCGGTGCGGCTTGCCGGTGAAGGTATGCCGAACGACGCGATCTTGCGGGAGAGTTGGCTCTCAGCGCTGGCGCTTGACGGGCTGACTTTGCGCGCTTTGGGCTATGCGAACGACGATGCGGATGATGTGGTCAATCGCTTGCGCAAGAGTGACGTCGAGCGGTTGGACCAGCAGATCACTGCCGCGGAACGAGCGCGGGCGCGAGGATATTGTCGCAGCGATTGCGCCTGAACCCGTAAAAGGCCGCTAGCCGACCATTCGCCTTTCACCAAAAAGTGTAGGCAACCTGTTCCACCGGCACGCGGAATATTAGAAGTCTTGACCTTTTTACGTCCTGCCCTGTTCAGTTTCAGCACATAAACCTTCATAGGCAGAAGAATACCCAATGTCGTCGCGGGCGGCAGGTCGACGGGAGAAAAGGTAACATGCGGATACGGCACCACCTTGAACCGGCGCTACCCCGGTTCCACGGGGGCGAGCCGCTGCGGGCGGGTCTTGGCGCGCTTATTGGTATCAGCGTTTGTGTGGGACTGGCCTATCTCGGTGCGCTCTTTGGGCAGACATCCTTCTATCTTGTGGCCCCTTTAGGTGCGACGGCGGTGCTGCTGTTTTGCGTGCCAAACTCGCCGCTGGCGCAGCCCTGGTCGGCAGTAATGGGCAACATCAGCGCGGCTTTGGTGGCTTTGATCACGGTTTGGTACATCCCCGGTGCTTGGTCGGTTGGCATCGCGGTGGGGGGCGCGATCACCGTTATGATGTTTCTGCGCGCCTTGCATCCGCCGGGCGGGGCGGTAGCTTTGCTGACCGCGCTTAACCCCGAGGTGGCATTGGCAGCTGGACCGTGGTTCGCCTTGGTGCCGCTGGGGTTGGCGACGGTGGTGCTTGTGCTCTGCGCCACGGTCTATAACCGGCTGACAGGGCGGAAATATCCCTTTCGCTTGCCAAAAGAAGAGCCGGATGACGCGCCGCCGCGTTTGGGGCTGTCGACGGACAAGATTAGCGAACTGCTGGAGCGCTACAATCAGACCACGAACCTCGGCGTGGCCGATCTGGGTCGCCTTCTTGCCGCCGCCGAGGCCGAAGCGGCGCAGCATCGTTTTGACGGCACAACCTGCGCAGATATTATGACCAGCGATCTTATCACAGTTTGCCCTAAGACATCCCTTAAGGAAGCGGCGCGATTACTGCGTAAGCATCGGATCAAGAGCCTGCCGGTAGTCGACGCTGGGGATAGCCTGCGCGGGGTGATCTTTCAGGCTGATCTGCTCGACGTGATATTCGCGCAAGGCCGCCCCTTGGCCCGCAAACAGCAGGCACGGCAGACTGCGGAGGACGTCATGCATTCGGCAAACAGGGCGGTGCCGCATGACCTGCCGGTTGGGGTCCTGCTGAACCGCTTGGCTGAGCAGGGCAGTGATGTGATCCCCGTCGTGAGAGGCACGCAGCTTGTCGGCATTCTGACGCGGACAGACATCATGCGGCTGCTGCTTCAAGGCGCGGATGAACGGGCCGTGGCCTGAGCCAGCCCTAACCGGCCACAGGCGTTTCTTCTTCCTCTGGCGTGCGCGGATCAAGCGCCACGGCCACCGGGGAAATATCCGGCAGCGGCACAAATTTTTCGCGACCTTCCACCGGAAGCGCCTGCTGGATCGCTGCCAGAGATTTCACTGCGCAGTCAGCGTATTTCCCCCACATCCAGTATGCGCCGGACCGGCGGCATCGCTACCTTGCCTAACTGCATGGCGGAATGTACTGCGGCCAGCCCGAGAAGGGCTGCGACCATGGGCGAAGCGGCGTACCCTTGCCATGATCTCGTGCGTTTCCAGACAATCGGAGCCGGCGCACCGCCATCGTCCTCCCAGCGAGCAACACAGTCGTCTGAAGGTGCAGCAGGCGTGGCATTGACCTGCGGTTCAAACAATTCCGGAAATAGCTCTTCAAAATCTGCTCTGCAAAGCATCATCTATTCGTTCCTCTCGTAGCTTTGAAATATCGCGAACGTAGCGTCCCCGCTTTTTGGGGGTTCTGCATCGTGCGCCTCACGCGGAAACCTTAATCACGCGTGTTGATGCTTGAGAGACGTGTTCTTGGGTAGGGTATCGGCTTGCATGCGTTTCACGATCAGCGGGATTTCGTCCCGGTGAAGACCGATGTCGCGCAGGACGTAGTCATCCAACTCTTGCAAGGCGGCAATTGTCCTTTGACGCTGCCAGCCAAGAACCGCAGACCGCATCAGACGGCGAAGAGCGCCCGGCTGCGCGGAAGAACCCGCTGGTTTTGGCGAGGGGGGAGCCGGTTTGAATGGTGAATAATTGGCGATGAAATAGGCGTACATGACACCCTCCATGACGAGATGGTTAAACCGCGACGGAGGTAGCCTCTCGCTCGGCCCTGCGCATAAAAGCGATTGGCGTCGGAGGCGCATACGTCCGTCATGTTGATTGATCCTGAGATCGAGTGAGCCCCGTGGCTGGAACAAGCGTTGCCGCACCATTCCGCCCGGGGCTACCGGCGGTTCAGTGTTTTTCCTGCGTTCAGCAGGAGCCTCGCATGAATTCCGAACATCGTCATAACTCTGACATGGGCCGGCCCGAGCGACTTATCAAGCGTTCGGGGTGGCCTGCGACCTTCTGTCCCAATTCTGCCCCTAGAGCCAATGCGCCTATTCCTGCGGCATGTCGCTAGATTGCTCACAGAGAACTTCGGTCTCGTCCATTTGGTTCTCCAAAAGCGCAGTCGTGCCTTTGGTCGACAATGTATCAGCGTCCGAGACATAGCGCGCGCCCGAACCAGACACGACGTTAACGAAAATCCGTGGGGTACCGTTGATGTTAGTTAGCGCCAGCGCGTTCTCCCCCGCGTTGACATATTGCACCCGCAGGGACGCAGCTGCATCGCAGGTATAGGTCAGGGTCTCGATACTATCGACGGCACCGTGGGAAAGATTAACGGTCGTTTCCGCGGCAACCGGCAGGGCCAGTGCCGAACAGGTGAGGGCAGTAAGGGTAAAGCGCATGGGACGTTTCCTTTGTTACGTCGGTCGATAGGTTAGGTTGCCCACCTTCTAGGCTGCTTGCCGGGAGGGGCGTTGCACGCGGCAGCTGGCACAGGTGAGTGCTGCAGCTCCTTGCAGTGGAATCAGGGCGTCGCAGCGCCGACATTTTACTGATCTGTTCGGCAGCCCCTGCGCGAACTGGGTGCGACAACTGGGACAGCGCCCTGCTGCGGCGCGCGGGATCGCGGCGGCGCAAGAAGGACAATTGGATGGCAAGTGAATGGTCATGGCGTATTTCCGAGATAAGAAGGCTGTGCCAATTGAACGGCGGTTTCATTTCCCCGGACGGTGCGCCATGCTGTTTCACAGCATTGGTCGACACCCCCCGGGCCGCGCATGGTTTTTGCGCGCCCTTATGTTTGGCTCTCTCATATTACGCACTCTGCAAGGTCTCTTCCTCAAAGGGAGCGACCTTGAGAATTTTCAACTCGCGCCGCTGTCCTTCGCGCGTTTCCCAATGGAACACAGCGCCTTCGGCCAGACCAATAAGCGCGACGCCGATCGGGGTCATAACCGAAACGAGACCGTTGGAGATGTCGGCGGTCTGCGGCAGAACCAATGTGACCGTATGGTCCTTGCCGGTTGCCTCGTCATGGTAAGTCACCTCGCGTCCCAGATCGACAACATCAGCGCGCAGCCGCTGCGGGGTGACAATGCGCGCGCGGCCTAGTTCTTCGACCAACTGCTCAGCCAATTCCGGATTGCGGCGCATCATCCCTTCGGACAGCGCTTCAAGCTCTGCCAACCGGGTGCTGCTGAGTACGATCTTGGGCTTGCGGGGGGATCGGCGGGGTTTGGATGAGGTGGACATAAGAAACTCCTTTGAAATTGGTGGGTTCGGGGCGGACGGGGCGGCGCGTGTTCAAGCGCCGCAGACATCCAGCACGATAAGCGTGTCGATCCAGCCATCTTCGCGCAACAGAGGGGCTCGTTGCAGCTTTTGCATACCCAACATGGTCGCGCCCAAGAAGGACGTCACGGGGATGCACCCCGCGTCATTATCCGGCACAAAGGTCAGCACGCCGCTTCGGGCCCTGCCGCCGTGGGTCATGAAGGAAACGAGTCGCCCCGCCACAACGAGGTTGGCTGGCGTGGGTTCGGGCGCGGGGCGCGCCAAGCGCAGCTTATGATGCAGGAAACCTTCGATCAGCGCCGGGTTCGGGCATTCCGCTGTGAGCCCAAGGCTCAACAAGCGTTCAACGCCGATCCGATCGGCGCGGGTTAATTGGAACCTGCTTCTAAGCGGCGGGCATTTAAAAGATGGTGGATAAGCAATGCCGGTAAGCATTTGCGTCGGATTGGTGATGTACATGATGGTCCCCAGGAAAGGATCGCAGTCTCAATGAAAGGTTTGAGATGGCCCCGGGGGTTGTAGGTACGCCTAAGCGTCCGCCACCCGGGGACGGGGGCGGTTCAGAAGCAGAAACCGGAAATGATTCTCATGCGTAACCATGTGGCAAGCCTATCCTTTATAACTAAACTGTCAATCGACGCGCTAAAGGAAGCCATCTCTTCCCCTAAAAGACTGTTCTGGCCGCTGACATGTGCCAAGCTTTATAGCGGGGGTGGCCGAGCCTATACATGTCTCGGCGCATCATGGCGCCGGATAAGCAGTGCCTCAGGCCTATTCCGCGACAGCCGCCGTCACGATAATCTCCACCCGAAGGTTCGCATCGGCCAGCTTTGCCTCACCACAGGCGCGGGTTGGGGCAGCGCCTTCAGGCACCCAGGCGTCCCAAACGTCATTCATCTCGTCAAAGTCTGCCATATCCGCCAGCCAGATCACCGCCTGCAACATATGCCCGCGCGAAAACCTACTTCGTGCAGCAGCTTTTCGACGCGGCCGAGGCAAACTTTGGTTTGCTCAGCCACAGTGGTCCCGACGCCAATCTGTCCACAGAGATAGACAACGCCGCGGTGTTTGACGATTTTGCTCATACGTGGGTTGGTGTGGAGGCGTTTTAACGCCGCTCCACTGCGCGGAACAGCAGGTCGGAGACGCCCGTGAGCAGCAGGTAGATAGCAAACGCCGCCGCCATGAAGGTGAAAAGCTGCCCCGTCGAACGCCAGGCAGTGAAGGCGTTATAGACCAGGTCCTGAAGCCCGATAACCGAAACCAGCGCCGTGGTCTTGAGCTGCACCAGCCAGTTGTTGGTAAACCCCGGCAGGCCAAAGCGGATCATTTGCGGCCCAATGATATGGCGAAAGATCAGCGACTTATGCATCCCGCAGCTGAGGCCGGCTTCGATCTGGCCGCGCGGGATTGCCATAATCGCGCCGCGGAAGGTTTCTGTAAAATAGGCGCCGAAAATCACGCCTATCGTTCCAGCACCTGCTGCAAATTGGCTGACCTCGACATAGCCCCAAAGCCCCGTCATCGCGCCGATGTTGTTGAGCGTCACCTGACCGCCGAAGAACACCAGCAGGATCAGCACCAAGTCCGGCAGGCCGCGCACGATGGTGGGGTAAGCGCCGGCCAGTCGCTAGGCCAGACGGTTGTGCGAAAGTTTGGCCCATGCGCCGAGCAACCCGAAGAACAAGCCGATCACCAGCGATGTCATCGTCAGTTTGAACGTCATGATCGTGCCATCGATCAATTGGTATTCCAAAAGGAGGTTCATCGCATGTTCCTTAGTGGATCGTCAGGACCGCGCGGGGCCGCCCTGACGCATGTCACATGGCGCAGAGTTACTGGCCTTCGGGCCGACTGCCGTAGTTGTCGAAGGGGAAGGATGTGTCGTTGATCTCGGCATAGGCGCCGTTCTCACGAATGGCAGCAATAGCCTTGCTCAGATCTTCGGCGAGCGGGACGCGCGCCGGGTCATCAATCTGGGTGGTACATTTCGCGATCGGGCCGAACATGGCGCGGTAGTCGACTTCCTGAAACGCTTCTAGGTCTGTCGTGTCGCGGGCGATCTGACCCACTAGCAGGATCATCGGCGTGCTGTCTTGTTGCGCAAAATGCACACCGATGGCCGCGTGGCAGGCACCGGGGCCACGGGTGTCCATGCAGATGCCGGGCTTGCCCGTCAGCTTGCCATAGGTCTCGGCCATATTCGCGGCCCCGGCTTCGTGCCTTGCGTTGATCAGGCTGAATCGGTTCTGCACGTCATGCAGCGCATCCAGCACCTCAAGGTAGCTTTCGCCGGGCACGCAATAGGCAGTGTCGGCGCCGTGGATCAGCAGTTTATCCACGAGACCTTGTCTGCCGGTCCGCGCCTCTAGAGATGTTTTTGTAGCATGGAGAAGGCTCTGTTCGGTTTGTGAGAGATCGCGCTGAGAGGGTTTAATACCCCAGTGTCTTGTCGACGATGCCCCGCAATGGCTGACCCACTTGGTGCCGCTTCAGATTGTCGAAAATTCCGGGCAGGCTGGTTTCCAAACGCGTGATGCACGCGATGTGCGGGGTGAGGATGATACGCGGATCAACCCAGAAAGGGTGGCCCTCGGGCAGAGGTTCTGGTGCGGTGACATCAATAACCGCTGACCGTAATTTACCATTGTTGAGCGCTTTGGTGAGTGCGTGGTGATCCAATTGCTTGCCGCGCCCCACATGCACCAGCGAGGCACCATCGGGTAGCTGCGCGAACAGGTTGCTGTTCAGAATGCTGCGGGTCGCCCAGGTCAAAGGTAGCAAACACACTAGAATATCGGTCTGTGCGAGAAACCGAGGGAGAGCGCCTTCTCCGTGGAATGTCTCGACACCCTCAATTTGATGCGCGCTGCGCGCCCAACCGGAAAGAGAGAACCCGAATGGTTTCAAAGCTCGAAGCGCGCCCCGGCCCAGCTCTCCCAATCCCATGACACCAACGCGGCGATCACTGGGCAATGGCGGGACTGAGACGCTTTCCCAAATCTGGTTGCGTTGATTGTCAAGATAGCCCGGCAAATCTCTGTGCAAGGCAAGAACGGCCATTGTCACATATTCCTGCATCATTGAGGTCAGTCCGTCATCGATCAATCGTACGACAGGAACGCCATCAGGCACCTCGGACATCACAAATTGATCCGCGCCTGCGCCGAGCGAGAAAATCAACTCGAGATTGGGATATGCTGTCTTGATGTCGTTTGGCACCTGCCAGGTCAGCATGTAGCGTACGGCGCCCTTATCATAAGGCTCATCTGCGATCGCAACAGCGACTTCAGGCATTTGTTGTGCAAACTTCGCCCGCAGCATTTCAGCCCGGGAGCGATCCAGGTTAGCAAGAAAGGTCAAATGAGCCTCCAATTGGTCAGGCAGGATCGTTGCGCACGTCCAAGGCATCGCGCAGCCCGTCGCCGATAAAGTTGAAACTGGTGACTGCGATGGTGATCGTGATGCCGGGGATGATGGCCAGCCAGGGGGCGGTCGCGAGATATTGCTGCGCGCCATTGAGCATATTCCCCCAGCTTGGCAGCGGCGGTTGGATGCCATAGCCAAGAAAGCTGATATAAGCTTCGAGTAGGATCGCGCGGGCGACGGTCAGCGTCGCTGCCACGATGATGGGGCCCACCATATTGGGCAACAGCTCCCGAAACATGATATGGGAATTGCGCAAGCCTAGCATCCGTCCGGCCATGACGAAGTCACGTTCACGCAGGGATTTTACCTCAGCTTCGACGATCCGCGCGATTTCCATCCAGCTGGTGACCGCGATAATGATTGTGATCATCACCGGACTTGGATTGATGAAAGCAGCCAGTGCTAGCAGCAGAAAGATGGAGGGGAAGGCGAGAAAGGCGTCCACAAAGCGCATGAGAATCGAGTTTACTTTACCGCCGTAGTAACCCGCGACGACACCAATGACCGTACCAATCGCGGTCGACAATACCATTGCGAAAAAGCCGACCAGCAGAGAGATCCGCCCGGCCATCAGTAAGCGTGCGGCGATGTCTCGCCCCAATGGGTCGGTGCCCAAATAATGATCGTCGCTCAGGGGAGGTGAAAAACGCGCGCGCAGATCAATGTAGAGCTCATCATAGGGCAGCAAATACGGGCCGACGATACAGGCCAGGGTCAATAGGAACAGCATCGCCATTCCAATCATCGCCAGCCGGTGCTGGACAAAACGCTGAACGCCGCGACTACGCCACCAGCGATGCGTATTTGCGTGGATCTCAACAGCTGTCATTTGATGTGCTCCTTCGGAGTAGGTCGCAAGCTTAGGCGAGGCGAATGCGCGGGTCGATCGAGGCCGCAACAAGGTCGGCGATCAGATTGCCCAGTAGAACGAGAATGGCCGAAAACATCAGCAGACCCATAACGACGGGGTAGTCATTATATCCGAGGCTATCGAGAAAAAGGCGCCCCATGCCGGGCCATGTGAAGACCGTTTCGGTCACCAGCGCGCCGCTCAGCAGGTTTGGTAGCTGCATTCCAGCAAGGGTGATCATCGGTAAAAGCGCGTTGCCGACTACATGTTTCATCAGCACGCGCCGTTCGCTGACACCTTTGGCCCGAGCGGTCTTAACGAAATCCTGATTGATCACATCAAGGGTGGCGGTACGCATATAGCGGCTCCAGATCGCAATATTGACCAGTGCGAGCACGATGCTTGGGAGGATGAGGTGATGCAGATAGTCAAGCAGAGAGCCGTCGCCGATCGTGTACATATTCCCCGCCGGCAGCCATCCGAGTTTAAGTGAGAAGACGTAGATGCCAACGAGACCAAACCAAAAAGTCGGAATTGACAGGGCAATCATTGCGCCGACGGTCGCGGCATAATCGAACTTAGAATAGCGGTGTGTCGCCCCTCGAATGCCGATCCAAGTCCCAAGGGCGATTGAAATCACTGTGGAACTGACCATCAGCAAAAGGGTGGCAAAGAGGTGACGCCCGATGACGGTCAAGACGGGCTGCTGATCTCGGTAAGAGGTGCCCCAATCTCCCTGAAGCAAACGCCACGCCCAATCGAGGTATTGAACCGGTAGAGGTCGATTAAGACCCATCTGCTCTGAGATCCGATCCATAGCTTCTTGGGTCATGCCGGGGGTCAACGCATATTGCGATAAGGGGCCGCCCGGGGTCAGATGAAGCACGCCAAAGCCGATCATTGATACGATGATCAAAAGCACTATGCTCTGCCAAAGGCGTCTTACAAGATAACCAGCCATTTTGGATTTGCCTTTTTCTCAGGGTGGAAGCGACGGGGCGCTGCAACAAGCGCCCCGTGTAATATTACTTGTCCCAGTAGTATTGAGACGCGTTCCAAGTATCGATGCGGGTATTGATGTTCGCTTCGATCCCTTTGAGTCCCTCTTTGTGACCGCGCACGGTCGCATATTGGAAGAGAGGCAGCAAAGGGAGGTCTTCCCGAATAATGTCTTGGACTTGGCCATAAAGCTCTTTGCGCTTTGCCTGGTCAAAGATACGCCCGGCCTCTTCAAGCAGCTTGTCGACCTCTGGGTTTTGATACTGGCCAGTGTTTGAGCCGCGGCCGCCTTGTGCCGGAATGGCATCAGAGGCAAAACGGACCGTGACGTCGGCGTCCGCGCCGGTGGTGAAGACAATGCCAACGATCACGGAATCAAACTGCGACTGGGTCCAATACTCGCCCCACATGACCGCTGGCGGTTTGTTTTCAATAGTCATCTCAATCCCGACCTCGCCGAGGGATTGCTGGATGAATTGCTGCGCCTGCTCACGCAAATGGTTGCCAGAGGTTGTCGAGTTGCTGAAGGACAGGCGTACCCCCTCCTTTGCCCGGATGCCGTCGGCGCCGCGCTCCCAACCTGCCTCATCCAGCAGCTTGTTTGCCGTTTCCGGGCTGTATTCATGCTGGGGCAGATCGGAATTGTAATAATAGGACTGCTGCGGCAGATAGCTTTCGCTGGGGGTCGGCAACCCGTAGTACAGCGCGTCGATGATCGTCTGTTTGTCGATCGCGGCATAGATTGCCTGGCGCACAGCCTTGTCTTGGAACTGCGGCTTCTCGTTGTTTAGGAAAACCGATTCAACGGTTGGCGACGGAACGACGCTGACTTCTTTCCCGGCCAGTGTCTTTGCTTCAGCATAGTTATCGGGCGTGATGTATTGGTTGCTAATGATATCAATGTCGCCGCTTTTGAACTGCGTGTAGAGTACGGTCAGATCAGGAATGTATTTGAAGATCAAACGCTCAACAAAGGGACCCTCACCGAAGTAGTCGGGGTTGGTCACGAGCTCCACATGGTCGCCCGCCTTGCGGCTCCCCCATTTGAACGCTCCGGTGCCGATCGGCGCCTGATTGAAGGGCGCTTCATTGCGATCGTCCAGGGGGCCAAGAATATGTTTGGGCACCATCATGGTCTCAACCAAGATCGACATATATGGCGCGAAAGGTTCCTCCATGCGCCATTTGATCTCGGTGGGGGAGACAATTTCGATATCGCGCACCAGCTCATGGCCAGTGGTCCGCCAACTGCGGAAGTTCGGGTCCATGATCAACTCAAGGGTAAACTTCACATCTTCGGCGGTGAAGGGTTCACCATCATGCCATGTCACATCGTCACGAAGCTTGAAGTGCCAGCTGAGCCCATCTTCGGACAAACCACCGTTTTCGATTGTCGGAACCTCGGCCGCCAGAGCAGGTATAAATTCCCCATCCGGGCTGATCCGAACCAGACCGTCAAAGACAGAGAGCTGGACGCCGTCATCGACCTCAATGCGAGGCATGAGCGGGTTAAACACAGTTGGTTCTTGACTAACCCCAACGACGATTTGCCCGGTTGGTGTATCCGGCTGCGCGGCCCAAGCCGGGCTAACCAGTAGGTTTGGCGCGATTGCGCCAGCGGCACCTGTGAGTCCCAACATGGCTAGCGCCCTACGGCGGTTCATATTTGAAATTATCATGGTCTTTCTCCTCCTTTGATTTTCTATTTCACGCTTGCTGAAGAGCATGATCGGCACCCGGGATGGCGGCGACTAACTCGCGTGTGTAGGCGTCTTTCGGGGCGTAAAAGATTTGAGATGGTGGGCCTGCTTCGACAATCTGGCCTTTCTGCATTACCAGCAGTTCATCGCAGATTTGGCTGGCGACGCGCAGATCGTGGGTGATGAAAAACATGGCCACTTGAGTCTCGCGCTGGATTTTGTCTAAGAGCTCCAAGATTTGAGCTTGGATTGACACATCAAGTGCCGAAACCGCTTCATCTGCCACAAGCACATCCGGATCAAACATCAATGCCCGCGCGATACCCACGCGCTGACGCTGACCGCCCGAAAACTCATGCGGGTACCGCCCGAAGGCCCCAGCATCTAACCCCACCTTTTCAAGGTTCCGCAGCG
This sequence comes from Sulfitobacter indolifex, assembly GCF_022788655.1. Classification (NCBI taxonomy): domain Bacteria; kingdom Pseudomonadati; phylum Pseudomonadota; class Alphaproteobacteria; order Rhodobacterales; family Roseobacteraceae; genus Sulfitobacter; species Sulfitobacter indolifex. Next base: position 50,690 of record NZ_CP084953.1, read on the forward strand.
CCTTGGCCCTGGCATCAGCTTTTCTCATGCCCTGAGCGATCGGGCCGACCGTTACGATGTGGCCGATCGTGGAACGCGGGTTGAGAGACGCGAAGGGGTCTTGAAAGATCATCTGGATCTTTGGCCGTAACGCGCGGAAATCGCTTTCCTTCATTGAGGCAATGTCCTGCCCTCTGTAGAGAATTCGGCCGCTGTCGCTGTCTAGCAGCTTGATCAACAAGCGGCCCAAAGACGTTTTGCCAGAGCCACTCTCCCCCACGACACCAAGTGTTCGACCCCTGCGGAGGGTGAAGCTTGCATCCTGCACGGCTTTAACTTCGCGCAGGCGGCTAAACCAGCCGCCCCCACTGCGGTAGACCAGATTTAGGTCCTCGACGACCAAAACAGACTCACTGGTTCCATCGCCACCGCTTGACGCACTGGGGCGATCTGCTTCTCTGAGGCGCGGCACGGCGGCGATTAGGCGCTTTGTGTAGGGATGCTGGGGTGTAGCAAACACTGTGTCAGCAACCCCCTGTTCGACCATATGGCCTTTCTCCATGACGATCACCCGATCGGCAATCTCGGACACCACGCCGAAGTCATGGGTAATGAACAATACGCTCATACCCTTCTTGCGCTGGATCTGCTGGATCAAATCGAGAATCTGCGCCTGGGTCGTGACATCCAGGGCGGTAGTGGGTTCGTCGGCGATTAGAATGTCAGGTTCGAGAGCAAGGGCCATTGCGATCATCACGCGTTGTCGTTGCCCACCGGAGAGACGAAACGGGTACTGATGAAGCATTAACGCGGGATCAGGCAAACCCACCTCAGTTAGCAATTCGAGCGCACGCGCGCTTCGCGTTTCGGTTGTTCCTTCCCCATGTGCTGCCATCACTTCGGTAACCTGGTCGCCGACGGTCATCAGGGGATTGAGCGCCGACAAAGGGTCTTGAAAGATCATCGAAACTACCCGGCCCCGGAGCTTGCGTAAAGCTGGCTCGTCTAGCTTTAGGAGATTCTGACCCTGAAACAGAATCTCGCCGGAGCTGACATGCATCAAAGGCGGCAGCAGTCCCATCAGCGCGTTGGCGGTTACCGATTTGCCAGACCCGGATTCCCCGATAACGCAAAGGATTTCACCACGAGGAAGGTCAAAGGAAATATCCTGCACAGCATGTTTGCGCTCCATCCCCTTGGGTAGATCAACTGTTAGGTTGCGAACCGACAGCACGGGGTCTGACATCTCCGAGTCGGCCTTTTTTTTGCTGATTCTGCCTTGTGTTAACACTGCGGCCCGTCCCTGACGTAGTTTTCAGTAATGAAATTTTAACAATGGCTATAATGAAAAAAATGTTTAGTCACGTCCATTTTTTCATTTTTTTCACTTATCTGCTTGCAATAATCCGTTCTGCTTTTCATTATTGAACGCAACAAGCGGGATTCATCTGTTCCTGCGCACTTTTGCATCGGGTCCTTATGATGACACCAAAGCCCGCCTCCGAAACCTTGATTGGGGCAACCTTCCGCCGCCAACGGCATGAAAGAGGCATGTCTCTTCAGGAGCTGGCTCGGGAATCGGGAGTGTCAGTCGGTATGATCAGTCAAATTGAGCGCGACATTGCCAATCCGTCGATGCGTGTTCTCACGGCATTGCGGCGCGCGCTTAATATGCCGATGCAAGAGATGTTCAGCGATAGCCCAGATAGGACGGACGAAGAACCTCCGTTTCTCCGTCGCGCGGCAGACCGGCCGCATATCGATCTGGGGTCGCTTCAAAAAGAATTACTCACGTCAGGCGGCAACCATCATTTGCAGATGATGATCTTGACGATCGCGCCTGAGGCTACGTCTGGCAACACCGCGCTGAGCTATCCTGCTGAGAAGGGAGGGCTCGTTCTTGAAGGCGAGCTGACGCTTTTCGTCAACGGGCAGAGCGCTGTGCTCAAGGAAGGCGACAGTTTCGTCTTTGACAGTTCGCTGGAGCATGGCTTCAGGAACGATAGTGCCGCGCCGGCGCGCATTCTGTGGGTCATAGGCGCCGTCCAATTTGATCGTCACTTATAACCTCCGCAGGAGCCCCGAAGATGTCCTCCGATCACACAGTGTTGAAATGCATGCCCTACTGGTGGGAAGCTGCACCTGTCTCCCCTCTTCCAAAGGTACCGCTGGAAAAACGTGTTGATGTTGCGATCATCGGCGCAGGCTATGCGGGGTTGACGGCTGGATTGACACTGGCTCGCGCCGGGCGATCGGTGGCAATATATGACAAACAACACCCGGGGGAGGGTGCATCCTCTCGTAACGGTGGCATTACCAGCGGCAATATCAGGATTGACCATGCGACCTTGGTCAAGAAATTTGGCCAAGAGCGCGCCGATGCCATCACGCTTGAAAGCAAGGATGCCCGCCAGCATCTTTATGACATGATCGAAGCCGAAGGTATCGACTGTGATTTCGCTAAGGTCGGTCGCTTCGGGGGCGCGCTCGGCACCGAAGATTATGAGCGGATGGCGCGGCACGCCGAGCATCTGGAGCGCAACCTTGGGATTGAATCCTACCCTGTCCCTCAGTCCGAACAGCACAAGTATATCGGCACAGACTTCTTTCGGGGCGGGAGTGTGCGAATGGATATTGGCGGGCTACATCCCGCTAAGTTCATTGCCGAGCTGCTGCGTGTTGCCCAAGCTGCAGGTGTCATTGTGCATTCTGAAACAGCTGTTGAGAGCATCGACCAAGATGCAACTGGCTTTACGGTACGTACCTCGCGAGGGCAGGTTCAAGCACGACAGGTTCTCGTTAGTACAAACGGATACACAGATGGCGCTACACCCTGGTTGCGCCGCCGCATTGTGCCTGTACGCAGCCGGATCATTGCAACCGAACCTTTACCGTCCAATCTTATGGACAAATTGATGCCGCGCCGCATGATGTTGAATGATACGCGCACGCTCGGTTTTTACTTCCGACCGTCACCAGATGGGACGCGCATACTTTTTGGCGGACGAGATGGGACTACTCTTGAGGACCCCACCAAACCGGTCGCCTATCTGCGTCGTAATCTACTCGATTTGTTCCCGGAGCTTGAGCCCTATAGTGTATCGCATACTTGGTATGGCAAGGTCGCCATGCACCGCGACATGATTCCACGTATTTTCGAAAACAAGGGTTTGCTTTACGCGACCGGATTCTGCGGCTCCGGAGTTGTCTGGGCACCATGGATCGGGCGTAAGGCGGCGCAGAAGCTTTTGGGAAACACCAATGAGGCGCCTTCTGCCTTTGATTTCCAACCGCCTGCGGCCATTCCTTTCTACAATGGGAAGCCTTGGTTTATGCCTTTCTTCATGTTGAAATACCGCATGGACGACCGGGCAAAGTTACGCCGTGCAGGTCGCTAGGACTAGGGGGCGAAATGTCGAATTATTCCTCGGGACGCCAATCTGAAGTCTAAACGACTTTCCAAATTGGACCAGCCCACTTTGCGCTATGCTTTCGAGGCATACCGGGTATGCCTTCCAACTTGAAAGGCCATGACTCAAGCACAGGTAATCGCAGGAAGTACTCTATAGCTTCAGATCAGGCAGTATTATGATCAAATTATTGCATGTCGATGACGACGCCGATATCCTCGAACTAACTCAGATCTCGCTGGAGTTCTCAGAGAACTTCGAAGTTGTCGGCTGCCTCTCCGGAACCGATGCACTTTTTGCGGTAGAACAATTTCTGCCGGATGTGTTTCTACTCGACGTCATGATGCCTGGGTTAACGGGTCCAGATCTACTAAAGAAACTTTGGGACATACCGAGCCTCCAAAGTGTTCCCGCAATCTTTATGACAGCTCGAGTAAATGCAGCGAGCCGAGCACATCTTTTTGGCATCGGCGCTAAGGAAGTCATCGAAAAACCTTTCGATCCTATGACACTGAACGCGCAAATTCTAACGGCAATGGATGCGTGCTCCATTGTCCAATTACCAAGCAGATAGAGTGACAGACTTCGTGATAAGAACTGCATAGTTCACAATCCAACTTCCGAAACGAGGGAGTGAGCGGCGCGGCAGGATTCTCTATTATTTACCATAATTAACCCTATAGGTACTTTTTATGTAGCCGGGTGGATTCACAAATGAAGTGCGAATTCTGTATCAAAACAGAACCTTGCATGGAGTTGATCAATGGGACGCTGCTACCCTCACCTGAACCTCGAAGAACGCCGCAAGCTGGCCAAATGGCTTGATGCGAAGATACCAATCAAAGAGATCGCCGACAATTTGCGTCGCGCGCCCTCAACAATCTACCGCGAGATCAGGCGGAACTTCTATCATGACGAAGAACTGCCACAGCTGAACGGCTACCACGCAGTGAACGCGCAGGACAGATACGAACAACGCCGCGCGGTGCATCGTAAGTTGATTCGATATCCTGACATCATGGCGGCAGTCCGCGACGGACTTGATGCGGGTTGGTCGCCTGAGCAGATCGCGGGACGCATGCGGCAAGAGTGCCATCCCATGCGCGTCAGCCATGAGACGATCTATCGTTATGCTTACTCCAAAGATGGCCGTTCTGAGAAGTTCTATCGCCATTTACCAGAGCATCGCCGACGCCGCAGGCCACGCGGAACCCGCAGGCATCATGGGCGCAGATTTCTTGATGAATTTGCCATAGCCCATCGTCCCGAAGCGATAGCCGAACGTAGCCAGTTCGGGCATTGGGAGTGCGATCTGGTGATGTTCCGCAAGGAGTTTGGGAAAGCGAATGTGACTTCGTTGGTCGAACGCGTGAGCCGGTTCGCTGTCGTTTTAAAGAACCCAGATCGTCAGTCAAAGCCGGTAATGGAAGGCCTGATTGATAGCTTATCTCCCCTGCCCGCTGAAGCCCGTCGCAGCATCACATTTGATCGCGGCACAGAGTTCACTGCCTGGCGGCATTTGAAAGCTGGGCTTGGTGTCGACGCTTGGTTCTGCGACCCCAAATCGCCTTGGCAGAAGGGTACGGTCGAAAACACCAACAACCGTCTACGCCGCTACCTTCCGCGAAAGGCTGATCCCACGGTGTTCACAGATCGATATTTAAGGTCGATCTGCGACCGTCTCAACAATACGCCGCGCAAGTGTCTGGGGTATCAAACGCCCACTGAAGTCTTCCGATTGAACCTGATGGAAAGGGTGACGTCACCCTGATAAACTGATCAAACAGAAATTGCGCTTCAACGTGAGTTCACACCGCAAAGCGATAATGTCACCCTTTAGCAAAGCAGAAGTGTCACTCTGTCCTCGGTTTGAGATGAGGATGCGTGGACATGGGATGGGTGATGATGAGCGAGCGCGAGTTGAACCGCGTGGAAGTTTTGGCACAGGTCGATGATGACCGGCTGACCGTTAACAATGCGGCCCACATGCTGGGTCTGACCCGGCGGCAAATCTTCAGGCTATTGAAGCGGTATCGCAAGGATGGCGCGTCGGCGATCCGACAAGGGTCTCGCGGACGCGCGCCGAACAACCAAATCCACTCCGCGAAGCCTGACTTTGCTTTGTCTGTCATCAAGGAGCAGTATCCCGACTTCGGCCCGACATTGGCGGCGGAGATGCTGGCCGAACATCATGGGTTCAGAGTTTCGCGAGAGACGGTTCGCAAGTGGATGCAAGAAGATGGGATCTGGCTACCGCGCAAGCAGCGACGTCAGTTTCACCAACCGCGTTTGCGTCGAGAATGCTTTGGAGAACTGATCCAGATTGATGGCTCGGATCACCGTTGGTTTGAAGACCGCGCCGCGCCCTGCACCCTGCTGGTGTTCATTGATGACGCGACCAGCTCGCTGATGGAGCTACGGTTTGTGAAGTCGGAAAGCACCTTTAGCTATTTTGAGGCTTTGGAGGGCTATCTGCACAAACATGGTCGTCCCGTCGCGTTCTATTCCGACAAGCACTCGGTGTTTCGGGTGGCCAAAGAAGACGCCACGGGCGGCGCGCGGACCACACAGTTTGGCCGCGCACTGAGCGAGTTGAACATCGAGATCCTTTGCGCCAATTCGAGCCAGGCCAAGGGCCGTGTTGAGCGCGCCAACCGCACGCTTCAGGACCGTCTTGTCAAAGAATTACGGATCGCAGGCATCTCTGACATGGAAGCGGGAAACGCCTATCTGCAAGATTTTAAAGAGCGCCATAACGCTAGATTCACAAAGGCACCGGCCAAGCCGGACAACTTGCACCGCGCACTCAACGTCGAGCCGCATCGGCTGGCCGATGTGCTGTGCTGGCGGGAGAACCGTTATGTCGGCAAGCAGCTGACGTTTTCCTATGACCGCAAGCGCATCATACTTGAAGAGAACGAGACCACGCGCGGCCTCGTTGGCAAATACGTCGACACCTATGCCTTTGTGGATGGCCGGTTTGAGGTGCGTTCAAAGGGGCGCTCCCTGCCCTACAAAGTCTTCGATATGGATCAACGCGTCACCCATGCGGCGATCACCGACCATAAACGTCTAAGCGCCGTGCTGGAACATATCAAAGAGATGCAGGACGCCGCGCCGCCAAAACCGAAGGTCCGGACGAACTCAGAGAAAATGGGATACAATCCCAATGGGCGCCACCCAGGGCGCCCGTCAGGATCGCACGCCAAGAATAAGATTGCACAGACCGCGGAATAGGCCCAAGCCTAACTTATGAATGCTGATGACGACGTTGAAGTGATCTTCTCAGACCTGTGCGCCGACGTAGAAATCGACGGGCACATTCTGACGGTTGAAATTTACAAGACAGACATCGATCCAGGCTGGATCCTAGAGGTCGTCAACGAGTTTGGCACCTCAACGGTGCTTGATAATCTGTTCATCGCGGATGGCCTCGCCTGGCAACAGTTCGAGAAGACTGTGAAGGAGGAAGGCCTTACTGCGTTCCTTTCAAAGAAAGAGAAACGCCAGCTCTTTCACTGACCCCCGCAAGGCTTTTCAGCCTTCCGATATTTAGGTCTCCGGGCTGCTAAGCCTTGCTCACGCCAGCACCTGTGGTGACACTTCTGCTTTGCGCAATCGGTGACATTTCTGAATGGTGTTTACATTCTGTATGTAGCGGCGCGCGCTACCCTCAAGTGCGACTCTTGTTAGAAAACAGTAGTTTATCTAGTGAGAGGTATCGGTATGGGAGCCGTTTACAACGAACTGAGTATCACAGAACGACGCAAGATAGAACGCTGGAGACACGCGAAGGTCCCAGTTGACGAGATGGCGCGCGTGCTGAAGCGCTGCAGATCAACGATATTTCGCGAGCTAAAGCGCAACCGTTTCTCGGACGAAAACATGCCTGGATGCGATGGCTATTACGGTGCCGCTGCTCACCTCACGCAAGCGGAACGTCGTGCTCGAGAGCGCAAACTGATCAAACATCCTGAACTTCGCAAGCGCGTGATCGAGCGTATCAAGAACGGTTGGACACCAGAGCAGATCAGTAACCGTATGATCCACGAGCGCGCTCCCCTCAGGATCTGCCAGGAAACCATTTATCGCTACATCTATTCCAAAGAAGGTCAGCGCGAAGACCTGTGGTGGTATCTACCGACCCACCGTGTCGCCCGCAGGCCACGTCGCACCAGAAGGCGCAGAGAACCCAAATTCCACCGCGATGTCAGTATCTTATTTCGCCCGGATGATGTGGCTCATCGCCGCCAGTTTGGCCACTGGGAAGCTGATTTGATGCTGTTTAAACAGAAGCTTGGCCAGACCAACGTCACCTCACTGGTTGAGCGCGTCAGCCGCTTCACCGTGATCCTGAAGAACCCCAACAAGCGCACCAAGCCGGTTATGGGCAAGATCATGAGTGCCATCAAAGACCTCCCCCTCGTCGCCCGTCGGTCCATCACTTTTGACCGCGGAACCGAGTTTGTCAGTTGGCCTCATCTCCAAGCCGAGATCGGAACCAAGACGTGGTTTTGCGACCCCTCCAGCCCCTGGCAGAAAGGCACAGTCGAGAACACAAACCGACGCCTTCGAAGGTGGCTACCCCGCAAACGCGACATCCGGCAATGCACAGATCACGATATGAAGGTGATCTGTGATCGCCTCAACAACACGCCGCGCAAGTGCCTTGGATGGAAAACGCCAGCCGAGGTCTTTCGCGAAAAGATATTGGAGGAAATGCGATGACGCCCCTACCTTGAGCTCGACAAGAGTCGCGGTTCGGGTATCGCTCACAAACGAACGGCATGCCAACTGACAAACTCGGCGGGTTAACGTGACAACACCTCCGGCATCTATCGGAGGCTAAAACCGGTGTTGGAGATAGCAGACATAAACACGTGCTTAAGGCTATCCGTCAGCGCTGTCCGGCTACATCCCAATTCCACAAGCTTCGCAACCGCCCCCCTTAAACAGATTGCCACTGTCGTGAGCCGGCGCCCCAACAGGTCCCTGTGATCACGTCAGTTCAGGGCTTCTACAGCAGCCTGAAAACGCCCTGACATCCGCGCCGCGCCTTCCACGTTCAGATGGTCACGGTCTCGGAACAAAAAATAGCCATCTTGAATCGGGCTACAAACATCTGAAGTTTCGGCGCAAAGCTCCGAAAACAAATCTATGAACTCCGTGTTCTCATGCTTGCGTGCAATGCGGCCGAGGTCCCGATGCACGACATCGACCACCTCTTCCAATTTGCCGCGTTGCAATGAGCAGCTAAGCTCATCGTCCGGGGCACAGGCACGTATATCTTCAAACATAAACATCGGAGGTGGGCCCACCAAGAAAAGGCCGATCCCAGATCCTGCAAGCTCATCAGCGAGAGTATCAACCTCCTTAACCCATCTGTTGAAAGTCTCGCGAACTCTCAGCGGGTCAGTGCGGGTGAAATGCAAGCGCGACAAAACCACAATATCACCAGGCTTCCAGCGGTCGCGCACCTGCTGAAAAAGGGTTGATCGGGCTGGGAAGCTTTCCGTCTCGACAACGGGGAAACTCATTCCAGGCGTCTCCACCAAATGAAAACCATAGCCGTGATCGTCACGCATTTTCAGAAAGGTGCCCTGCAGATGACCTGCATGGCTATCGCCCATCACCCAGAAGGTTCTCTCTCCGTCCGTCTGGGGCGCAAATGTACATTTGTCAAAAGTATCGGGTTTGAGCGGAATGCTATCCCCCACCACGCATGTTGGATAGAATGGTAGGTTACTGCCTGGAAGCGGCGAAAAATCAGGGTGCATCGCAGCTTCAAAGCGAGATACCCATACAGATTTTCGATAAGAGTTCCCTGCAGCAACAACGGCAATCACACAGAACACAGATGCAAAGGCTCCGGCAAAATGCCAAAGCCTCGGCCGGGGCGTCTTGATCCTTTGGACGGGCTGCTCCACGAAGTGATAGGACAGGATTGCCACGAAAAGCGCACTGCCTATGCTGACCAGTGGGTTCGCCCAGATACTGGAAGGCGCGAGCAGACCAAATGTCAAAAAGGGCCAGTGCCAAAGATACAAAGAATAAGAGATGTTCCCCACATACCGCGTCGGTCTATTCGTCAATAGTTGGGTTTGATCCGTTTCTTTACCTCCTGCAAAAAGCAGTGCGGTGGTCAAGGCAACGATCAGGAGATGACCCAAGACCGCGCTTCCATAGGGGAGGATGAAAACCACCGTCATCGCAGCCATCAAAAGCGGTGCCCGCAAGAACCGCCCTACGGTGTAAAACCTATCAGGCCGGTGATAGAGAAACGCCGCAGAGGCAACCCCAAGGCCCAATTCCCAGAACCGCAAAGGCATCAGGTAGTAAGCAGCCATCGGCGCGCGGGTTTGAAAAAAAACAAAGCCCAGCAACGAAAGCATGCACAGGGGCAGGATAACACAAAGAAGCCGGCGCGAAGACCGACTTTGAGAGGGCTTAAAGGCAACCCAGAACAGAAGGGGGAACAGAAGATAAAACTGCTCTTCGACCCCCAAAGACCAAGTATGCGTAAAGCCGTTGTATCTTATTGAGGGAGAAAAGTAGTCAAGCTCCTGAAAATACAAGGAAAAGTTAGAAACCCCAAACAGAGCCGCGGCTCCCGTTAGAAGAGATTTTTTGGGTGCAGGATCGACAAACAAAAGAATGGCGCAGGTCAGGCCGATACACACCAACAGTGCAGGAAAAAGCCGCTTAATCCGCCTTAAGGAGAAGGCTGCCAAGAACAATCCAAATGACGTGCCTGACCTGGAAACAAGCGAGAGGGTGATAACAAAACCCGATATAACAAAAAAAGCATCTACACCGAGATAGCCTCGGGGGAACCAGTTTTCAAAAGTATGCCCCGCAATCACTGCAGTGACCGCAAGCGCCCGAAGTCCATCGACATCCGGCCTATAAATATTGCTCTTGGTTTTATCCTGCCTGGGCTTTGAAATGTTCATTAAAAAATGCTTTGGCCTAAGTGTTCATGCATGAGCCCGACACCGCGCAGGTGCTGATCGGGCTACGCACCTTTCTAGAATATATAGAAGGGTAGCTAAATACTGACTTTAGTGCACGCGCGCCGTAAGACCAAGACACCTTGTCTGGCAACTCCACTCTACCATAAGGGCTCTGTTGCATTAGCTTCTACGAAGCGCAACACTGTTCCGCACTGATGTAGGAGGAGGCCACATGTCGCGCCGAGATCCGTTTAAACAACATCGCTTTCCTAGAGATGTGATCCTCCTGGCGGTTCGCTGGTACTGCCGATACCCACTGTCGTACCGTGATGTGCGGGATCTTTTGGCCGAACGCGGGATCACGGCTGATGCGGCGACGATCTACCGTTGGTTCAGAAATTTGGACCGGAGATCCGGAAACGAGCCTACGGTGCGCATCGTTCCTGGCGCGGGCTGCAGTGGCATGTGGACGAGACCTACGTGCGGGTGAATGGCCGTTGGTGCTACCTGTGGCGGGCTGTCGATCAACGCGGGCAGTTGATTGATTTTCGGCTCACCGCTCGCAGAGACGCCAACGCAGCAAGGGCATTCATGCGCCAGGCAAGTGAAACAGCGCGGTGCTACTATCCCATGACAATCGTCACGGACAAGGCGCACAGCTATGCAAAAGTGATTGAGGAAATGAACTTAGGTAACGGGCCGGATGAAAGGATCCGGCACGTTGATCGGAAATACCTCAACAACCGGATCGAAGCTGATCATGCCGCGCTGAAACAGCTCCTGAGGCCGAAACGGAGCTTTAGAAAACTCACCGCCGCCAAGAACACGCTGAAAGGCATCGAAACCCATCGCGCAATCAAGAAAGGTCATTTTGCGAACAATGAGGCTGGCATCTTGAACGAGATCGCCTTCGTCGCAAACCTGTTTGATGCGGCAGCTTGATAGGCGGCCGGCTCAAATTTCTTGTACAACGCGGACTAATGCAACAGAGCCGGATCGAGGACTATAATGACAACCACCCACACAGCGGCCTAAAATGGCGCTCGCCTCGCGAGTTCATCAAGGCCAAAACCGAAACCGCTTAGGTGTCCGGTGAAACGGGGGCTTGTCCATGGGCCAGTCTCTGCCGGCAAACGTGGATCGAACATTCGCATCGCGGCACTTGTGCAACACGATGTGTTGCTATATGTACGTCACTATGTACGGCAACCCGCGTGGAAGAGAGGCTACAATGTCTTCATCATTGAATATTCGTGACATCGGTCAGGAACGCAAAGTGGCCCTCGAGCAAGAGGCAAATGCAACCGGAAATTCTATTGCTGAGGTAGTTCGGGACTGGATTGATGCTGGCATTGCGCGCTCCAGAGCTGAACGCGACCGGGCCGCCTGGATCGCGTCTGCTAAAGAAGGCATCGCACATGAAAGCCGCCATCTGGAGCAGAACGGGTCCAGTCTTGCTCGCTTTAGACAGGTCTAAGCGAGCAAGATATCATGCAAGGAAACATCCATCGCATGCGCGATGGCACCGAATTAGTATGCCGTGTCCAAACGGATATCGGGATTGAGACGGCCTATATTCTTTATGCGCCGGTCCTTCCGCGCTCCGAGTGGGGTGCTCTGACACCCAGACTGCATATTCCTATTTACTTGGACGGCGTCCAGCACATCATATTCATGTCGCAGTTGGTTGCTATTCCGGGCGCGCAAATCGGTTCTGTCGTCGGCGATGCGTCGGCATGGCGTGACGAAATCGTCGCTGCCATCGATCTTTTAGTTTCTGGTTTTTAGCCACAAAGAAACCCACCCGCATTTACCTATAAGGGCTGCGGTGCCGGGCGGCCATCTGTCAGGAGGCATGAAGTCGCCGCGGGACGCAAACGTCCGACCTAGGTCAAGCTCATAGCGTTCCTGGAGGGTCGCATCAGACACACGCGGGCGGCGGCGCGAAACAGGGACTGACGCCTCCTCTGGAGCTGGCTCGTCCAGTCCTTCTTCGATAGAGGTGCATCCTTCTCAGCCACTGCAACCAGCAGGTCTTCCAACGCCAGTTCCAGTTGCTCGATCTCGCGCTCGACCTTCTCCGAGGATTTGCAAAGCTTCAGATTTTGCAATTTGACGATCCGCAGGCGCAGCGCCTGCGCCAATTGATCATGGACCCGCAGCGTGGCTTACATCTTGGCGTTTTCCGCCGCGATTTCAGCCTGCAATGCCGCGATCATCGCTTTTAATTCGGCGGTATCAATCGCCTTGCAGTTACCCACAAGTTTCCGGCTTTGGTGTTTCCGCGATGCGGGCACCTTCGACAATATCAGCGAAGCGAGAGAGGCCGTGCCATATAACTGTCGTCCTGGTGGTGCATCGGAGACGCGATCGCGATACTCTCACGAGCCGTGCGATCGCCCTGACGTAGAAAGCCAGATCACGAGGACCCTTCAGTCTGTTTACTGACGTGGACCGTTCGAGCAGGCAACACTCGACTTCAGTAAGGACCGCATTGGGCGATGTCTTTGGTGCCTCACGGCTGAGCGTCGTAAGCCAAGATACGCGCCAGACAAGGACGTAGCACAGTGCAATGCAGTTCGCCAGACGATCAGCCGTGGCCGCGCGCAGCTCTTCGGCTCGGCATCCGGCTTTCAGAGTCCGGAAATAGGTCTCGATGTTCCATCGCAACGCATATCATTCGAGCTTGTGGACAGCGTCTGCATGGGTCGTGACCGGCAGGTTCGTAATCAGCTTTCAGGCAGGGCGCGCCATGATGTAGCGGACAGCGTGGAAATTCGAGCAATTACGATAAAAGCCGTGGCCGCGGGGTCGAGGGCCGCGATGGGGCAAAGGCCACCCCCCGCAGGGGCAAACGGAAATGAGCGGTTCGGTGGGCATCCAGGCCACGGTACATAGTCCTGAGGCAATGCCCGGCGACCCATTGCCCTATGCCGGGCCCGATAGTTTTACATTTGTGCGAGTCGTCATCAGAGACGAGACCGGATTGCACGGCGAAGGTTTCACTGGCCGCTTCCTTGCACAGGAAGTGGCGCATTTTCTCAACAACAGCGTCGCCGAGGCTTTCTCTGCCGGGGCCCCGTGCGACCCCACTGCTTTGATGCGGCGTTTCAACCCACGCAACATGACCGGCGTGGTGGTCTCCGCGCTCTCTGCGCTTGAGATCGCGTTCACTGACCTTGAGGCCAAACGACAGGGGGTTAGCGTTGCGCGGCTGCTGGGTGGCGCACGCACGGCCGCGCCTGTGCATGTGACCTGCGGCTTTCCTGCCCTCGAAACCGACGCGCTTGTTGCAACCTGCGCGAGTGAGGTTGCCGCCGGTGCGCAGGGGGTGAAGGTCTTGATCGCGGCAAAAGGGCGGCCTGTGACCGAGGACGTGGCGCGGCTGCGCGCGGTGCGCGAGGCCATTGGAAGCGCCGAGCTGATCGCGGACGCCAACTGCGGCATGGATGAGGCGACCGCCCGGGCCTTTATGCGTACCGCCGCTGACCTTGCTCTTGCTTGGCTGGAAGAGCCGGTACGCGGCAATGACCGGCTGGTGCTTGCTCGACTCGCGGCGCTCAACATCATGCCCATCGGGGCCGGCCAGATGGAACAGGACGCAGACCGCTTTGCCCTATTGGCCGAGGCCGGTGTCACAGTATTGCAGCCAAATGCGGTCTTTGCCGGGGGCCTCCGGGCTGCCGCCATGCTGGCGGAGAATGGCAGAAGATTAGGGTGCGCAATAAGCCCCGCCGGGGGGTGGGACCTGGTTAACCTGCATTGGATGTGTGGCGCGTCGTCTACTGGCACGGTGGAACTTCACCGTGCGCAATCGCGCATCGCTCGACTGCTGCTCGGTGCGCCGCCGGTTCTTTCTGACGGAGCGCTTCACGTTCCTGATCGTGGCCACCATCGAAGACCCGAAGAATTTTCCGAAGCCTTGATCTGCCGACGCATGGCTTCGGCTCTCCACACGCGAATTCCAATCGGGAAAGATGGATTGTACCGGCCACATCTCCCCAAGGCGGGATGAGCAATTGCATGGGCTCTTCTACGAGGCAGCGACCTCGTTGCTTGCGAGGAGGCGTCCCTGTCGTGAACGGACGTCAGGCCAATCCGAACGACGTGGCAGCTATTACAGGCTGCTTGCAGAACAAGGGAGGGCTTCACCAGAGGGAAATAAAATGCGGCAGCCAAGTGTTGACTGCGGGGACAAACATGCCCCGGACATATGCATGACCTCGATCAGATGACTGTGTTGAGAACGGACTGAGGAAGAACCGGAGGTCGAACTGTTTTAAGGACATTTCGATAGGCCGCGCTTTTGCATCGAGGCTTGACTGCGACCCTGCGATTAGACGTCCACGTTTGGCTTCGGATTTCAGCATCTCCAGCGCCTTGTGTCCTATCTGGCGTTCAAGTTCCCGGACAGCCCTACGTGTTCATTCTGGCTCTATATCTGTTGCACGCCTTGCGCGATAAGCTGTTAGATGGTTGTCGCGTACAATTTTCGACATGCTTTCGAATGCGCGCCAATTATTGGTAGACATACCTCCGCGGGTAACGGCTTTCACCTCATCGCCGATGTCCGCTAACCTTGCGAGAAGCGGCGATGCCTTTTCGGTGACCTGGACCATTCTGATGCGACGGTCATTTGGGTTGGGACTTCGACATACCAACCCTGCTGCTTCAAGATTTCCCAGGACCCTTGTAACGCTCATTGCGCCAAAGCCACTGATGTCGGCTAGATCGTTCTGGCTCATAGGGCCAAAGCGCGCAATATTCGCCAACGTTCGTGCCTCACCTGGGGTAATACCTAGCGCGGCATCGCTTACTCTGTGCTCAAACTCTGCGCGTAACAAGCGGCCGATGTCGAGCAGAAGGAAGAAAGAGGTGTCGGAATCTATAGGTTGCTGCATGTGTTGCCCTTACCAGTTTAAGAAGGTCTGTACTAAGGCAAGTTTAACAGTTCAAGCTACTGGCTTCGCGTCACCCTCTGAAGGTATTTTGAATATTTTGGGATGGAGAGGGCGGTGGAGCGTACATCGGCAAAGCCGACGCGAGTGCTCTGGCAGGCGCCCGGAACAAATCACGCCGCGCTTAAAGGCGGGCTTGCCGATAAAGCCGCCAATGCGCATCCGTCACGTAGCCGTTTACCAGCCTCTCTACAGGCAAGAGCATAGCGTTTTGAAACGAAAGTTCACCGCGTGTATGGGACCGGTCGTGCTCTCAAATGACCGAGCAAACACACGGGCAATTGCGGTTCGCCGGGCCTCACCGGCGCGTTGGAGCTTCGCGACTGCCCGGCAGAGATCAGCGACAGCGCGGTTCCGGGGGTGTCGGTTGTGGGGCCTCGACCAACACGGCGTTGGCGCGCTGACCGCTGTTGCCGGTGCCTCGAAGGCGCGACGACGTCAAACTCTGGGGCGCAAAACACCGGATGAAGCTCTCGACCAGCGGATCAACAGGATATGCATGAATACGTTGCGGCGATCGGCTCAATCTGCCGCGACTGCCATCGCATCGTTCCAGAGCAACCTCGACCCTCCTGTTGGGGCGCTTCGCGGGCGGGTTCCTGCCGCACCGTCCTGTTGGGGCACTCTCGCGTCCTTTAGAAGCTCCGCGCATAACGGAGCATGATAGATTCTTTGCCGGGGCGCTCATTTTTCAGATCGCTATCCAGAAGGTGGTCTATTGTTAAGGAAATGCGGTTGCCGTTTTTGAGCGTGACGCCACCCCCGAGACTGGACCGAAACAGGACAGGGTCAGCTTTTTTGCCAAGAAGCGTCCCCTGGTGGTATCCGCCGACCGCAAAGCTGGCTTCCAAGAAGGCTTTTTTGTTGTTTAATGGTGCAAATGCATGCACCCCAAAGCCGATAAAATGATTGTTTGTTGTATCGAACTTGGCAGTTGCCATCCAGGAAAACTGGCTCCAGTTTTGCGTATGGAACGGGTCGGAGTGATACTCGAGCAGTACGGCCACGGCTTCTTTGCGGACATTGTCCAGCAGGTCTGCGCCGCCAACGCCAAATACCCATTCGTCGGCGGCCACCGCCTGAGTGCTTCCAAGAGATGTAAAACATGCGAAACATAGGGGCCTTAGGACCATACAAAAGACTTTCTCAGCGTAACAATTAACGTCATATTCAATACCGCATTCGTGCTTAGCATGGCGGTGGGCTCCTATATCCTTCCTGGTGTAGAATAGTCGAGACTTTTAAGGTGCCTTGTCAGGGTTCGGGAATTGATGGCGGTGCCTGGGTCGGCGTTCGCTGACCTGGTTGGGTTATTGAGCGGAGATCGAGGCGCAATGAAGCGGGCCTTTGGTCTGCGCAGGGGCGGCGTTTCGGGCGCTGATCCCCGCGCGGGGGGTGGCGGATATGGCGGGCTTGTTGGATGTGTTGTGCGGTTTTGCGGCGATGCTTTATGTACCATAAGACTGATTATCGGCTAAACCTCTTTGTAGCGGGTGGATTCACAAATGAAGTGCGAATTCTGTATCAAAACAGAACCTTGCATGGAGTTGATCAATGGGACGCTGCTACCCTCACCTGAACCTCGAAGAACGCCGCAAGCTGGCCAAATGGCTTGATGCGAAGATACCAATCAAAGAGATCGCCGACAATTTGCGTCGCGCGCCCTCAACAATCTACCGCGAGATCAGGCGGAACTTCTATCATGACGAAGAACTGCCACAGCTGAACGGCTACCACGCAGTGAACGCGCAGGACAGATACGAACAACGCCGCGCGGTGCATCGTAAGTTGATTCGATATCCTGACATCATGGCGGCAGTCCGCGACGGACTTGATGCGGGTTGGTCGCCTGAGCAGATCGCGGGACGCATGCGGCAAGAGTGCCATCCCATGCGCGTCAGCCATGAGACGATCTATCGTTATGCTTACTCCAAAGATGGCCGTTCTGAGAAGTTCTATCGCCATTTACCAGAGCATCGCCGACGCCGCAGGCCACGCGGAACCCGCAGGCATCATGGGCGCAGATTTCTTGATGAATTTGCCATAGCCCATCGTCCCGAAGCGATAGCCGAACGTAGCCAGTTCGGGCATTGGGAGTGCGATCTGGTGATGTTCCGCAAGGAGTTTGGGAAAGCGAATGTGACTTCGTTGGTCGAACGCGTGAGCCGGTTCGCTGTCGTTTTAAAGAACCCAGATCGTCAGTCAAAGCCGGTAATGGAAGGCCTGATTGATAGCTTATCTCCCCTGCCCGCTGAAGCCCGTCGCAGCATCACATTTGATCGCGGCACAGAGTTCACTGCCTGGCGGCATTTGAAAGCTGGGCTTGGTGTCGACGCTTGGTTCTGCGACCCCAAATCGCCTTGGCAGAAGGGTACGGTCGAAAACACCAACAACCGTCTACGCCGCTACCTTCCGCGAAAGGCTGATCCCACGGTGTTCACAGATCGATATTTAAGGTCGATCTGCGACCGTCTCAACAATACGCCGCGCAAGTGTCTGGGGTATCAAACGCCCGCTGAAGTCTTCCGATTGAACCTGATGGAAAGGGTGACGTCACCCTGATAAACTGATCAAACAGAAATTGCGCTTCAACGTGAGTTCACAGCGGCGCGCGCTACCCTCAAGTGCGACTCTTGTTAGAAAACAGTAGTTTATGCTCACACCGGGGTTGGCCCATCGATCAAGGCCCTTGAACGAAAAACGAATTCGGACGAGCATGTCCGTCACTATGTGAACCGCTATTGGAATTCCGAGTATGATTGGAAAGCAGAGCAGCAGTTGCCCCACCGAGCCTATGACATTGGAGGCAGCAGAATTCCTTCAAGCTGAAAACGAACGACTGAACCACGAGTTGCGCGCGTTCGTCTCAGTGGCGCTGCAGCACGGCTTGCAGGACTATTGTGAAACCAGACACCCGGTGCTCACAGCCGATATCAGATCATCCCAGGATAAATCGCAAGTTGGGGCACGGAAGAAATATGCAGATGTTCTCGCACGGATAAACCAGGTTCCAGGCCTTCAAGGAGAGACCGGCCATACCGAAGACCGCACCTATTACCGCAATGCGCAAGACAATGTCGCCTATATCGAGCATTCGTTCAGAAACAGACGGTTCTTTCTCGGCGGTATTTGGGTGGCGCCACACCATCGAGAGAAGGGAATAGCACACACCATCCTGCGGGCACTTGTAAAAGCTTCGGATGCTGTGGACCTGAGCGTCGAGCTTGTCCACGAGCCGTTCGGCAACGAAGGCCTGCGGATGGACGACCTAGAAGCTTTTTACAATCGACACGGGTTCACCCGACAGCGTACCTCTGATGGTGGAATGGTTCGCTTCCCCCGATCCTCGCTTGATCTCTATCTAGGCGAACCTGGATGAGGACAAACAACCATTATTACGAGAGAGCTGAACACCTGATGACAAGCCTCCGTTTGGCACGAGCGCAAACCAATTTTGACCGTCTAGAAATTTGACCGCTCCTAAAGTATGACTGCGCTCTGGTTCGATAGTTCGACCTTTCAAACTACCTCAATTGCGGTTTTCTCAATAGTCTGGGAGATTAACCACTGATGCTCTCAGCTCATCAGGCTGCAATAGCCAGTTTCCCGGAAAATCCTGACAGGATGTTGGCGCGAGAATTGCTGGAGGGCGGCTTGCGACTCTCGGGCGAGTATACCATTGCCGGACCGGTTGGGATTGATTGGCTCGCTGCCTTCCGTTCGAAGGGCGGCACCGCCACGACAACGCGGCCAAGCCGATAGCATTTTGGGTTACCCACCGACAGCGCCTAGAGACCGACGTCCGATAGGTTTCTTAGAGGTAGAAAAATAGGTGACGGGGATAAGGCGTCTTTTGGGTGAATTTGACCTAAAACTCTTCTCGTTAACTACAGCTTCGGCAAGATAAACAGACTACGGACGAAGGTCTTGGGCCACTTGAGGGGAACTACATACGGGTCAGGGGGTTCTCAGAGTAGTACCTATTGCCGCAAGAATGGCTTGCTGCAGTATACTGACTGAGGAGTACAACATGTTTGTCCAGCTTAAGAAGATTGTCTTTGCAGCTAGCGTTAGCACTCTCGCACTGAGTGCGGTGGCATATGCCTCAGAGGATCTTCGTATTTCTAAGATCGATGTTGAAGCATCTGTTGATGCAGCCTCCGATAGCAACGCGTTGGATTTTTATCCCGACATTGAGGAAGATCTGCGCGAAGAATTGGCTCAGCGTGTGCCTTTAAGTAGCGATAGCGCTGATCCAGAAATTAGGATCGACATTCGCAAGATTTCTCTGAATGGTTCTACTATGCTACCCGAAAGCAGAGAATTCAATGAGCTAGAGGGTGTTGTTGATATCACTAGCCCGTCGGGGGAAAATGCAGGATTGAGCTTTCCTGTGAAAATATCGGCCTACGCCGGAGATACAATTCCTCCGGAAGGGTTTATCAACATGCTGCCTACAGAAACTGATTTTTATACCGCAATGGTAACGACTTTCGCAGATGTCGTGGTTGAGAATTTGGCCAACGTAAATACCTCTGGAAATAAAATTGATCCGTAAACTCGGTCATTGATTACTCTTTCGTTTGCTCTCCGATCACACGTCGAGTAATCGAGTAATAAAGATGGCGCGGGCTTCCTTCTCAGGCCCGCGTCTTGTAGTTTCTGGTGATCAAGACTCGATGAAACTTCCCACTTGGTTTGTGTCTATGGTTTTTAGGTGCCCTCATACATTCACGCATGACCGAAAGCCTTCTGGCCGGTGCGTCAGGTCAAATAAGTAAAGCAGCGCGCGAACATTCGCGAATGTCTAAAAGAGCCTATCAAAAAAACAGCTTTTAGGCTGGAGCACAGACCAGCGAGGCGCGCGCAGAGTGTGGCCTAGAGGGGCTGAGACCCATACTAGATACAAGGAATTTTTGCGAACCATGTCGAAGTCCCGCCCTGACAAATCGGTAATTCCAAACAATTTGAACTTTGAAAGGATCGAGCGAGAGGTCAACGAAGGAGGTGGTTTTTATCACGAGACTGAGCATCACGTTATCTCCTATACCCCAGGAAAGCGGCGGCTTCTTGTTAGTTTTGACAATCTGGCCTCCTTAAAATCAAAGCATCCTCGAAAGCCTTGGGGGCAGGACATCGCCCAGAAGAATGGATGGGGGTCGCTTGGGGTGATGACCAAGAAAAATGATTGGTTCCGTTCAACAGAACTCACCAACTACCTCTCAGAGTTACGTGCGCAGGGTTTATTTGAAAGCTACCCTGCAGTTTCCATGTACGGAGCTTCCATGGGGGGATATGCAGCCTGCTTATTTGCTCCTCTCGCTCCAGGATGTACTGTCGTCGCATTCGCTCCCCAGTCATCGCTTTCTGCTGAGGATGCGCCATTTGAAAAGCGCTATCGTTTTGCGCGCCGTAATTATGATTGGAACTCAACTGAGTGGCGCGATGCAGCACAGGGGATAAAAGCTGCAGGCAAAGCCTATTTGATTTATGATCCCACCATACCTGAGGATCTCATGCATGCGCAGCGCCTCACTGGGCCGCAGGTCTCTCAGCTGACTTGGCCAGGTCTGACACATAAGGTCCCTCCGACCCTAAGGCGGTTAGGCATTTTGGGACCTGTAGCCAAAGAAACATTGACTGCAACGATGACCCATAAACGGTTCCATGAGCTGATGCGTGTGAGGATGAGCACACCCGTTTATGTGTTCCGTCTCATGGAGCGTGCGAGCGCCAAGGGGCATTACCGGTTGGTAGAACAGGCCATCGCAGGCTTGCCCAAGGGCTTTGCCAATTGGAAAATCCGCCAACTGCGGCGAAGAAACGCGGAGAGTCTAAAAAGCTTAAGCGCTCCTCAGAAATGAGGGTCAGCGCCCTTGTTTAATCAGCCGCGTATCCTGATCCAGGAGCGTCTAGCGGCGATAGCATTTCGATTTTTGACCGAAACCTGCAGGGGTGCAAATATAGCCACCCGTACCGGATCCAGCGGACGCAGTTTTGGTTGTCTGCGCCATTGTCTGCTCGGCAAAACCAAAGCCGAAGATGACCGTTAACATCGCTGAAAATGCAAAAATACCGCGCCGGGACCGGCGTGCCAGGTTCTTGTTCACAACTGCTCTCCTCAAACTCGGGCAAGCCTTTCTGATGTTGGCTTGCCTCGATGACAGTGGAGCAACTATGCGAATACGGCGTTTACGGTCAAGGCACCCGTGCGTCTAGTCCATCCCTCAAATACTTGAGGTGGGCCATTTTACGGGTGCCAGATGAGCTTTCAGGTGGCTTAGGCTTTCACGGAAAATGCCACCAAGTCTCTATAAGAAGGGTGTTTCCTGAATCACTTAGCGAGCATCAGGCAGAACATGGGCGGTTTGCCGCCAGTTCGGATATCCAAAGCCGTCTGGCCATGGATAAACTTCCTTTTGCGCAAAATAGACCACCGCTTCGAGTTCGGGATAAGAGGCACTCATCGTTCGGATATCGGCGTTCCACTGGGCGACATGCTCAGCATCACCCGAAAATCCAAGCTCTGCGACCACGATAGGTTTGTTAAAGGTCACAGCACGCTCATACCGAGGACCGAAGATTCCCTCAAAGGTCTGTGCTTGGTCGAGTATTGCCTCTTCCCAGGGCTCGAAGCTGAACACGGAGAGCCCTACGACATCCACGACATCGTCACCGGGATAATAGTCTGCGAGGTTTTCATATCCGAGCGGGGACCACATGTAGCGTGCGGTTGGCGCATTGTTGCGGCAAATGGCGTTCATCCGGCGGAACGCGGAAATATAGTCTTCCGGGCGCCAATTAGACCAAATGAACTGACCACTGGGGTCTTCCATTTCCTGTGCCCAACGGATTGTCATCGGGATATCAAGCTGACCTAAGGCAGAGCAGACGTTCTGCATGGTGGCATCGTAGGTACCATTTTGGATGCCTTCGCGCAGAACTGTCGGGCTGTTGCGGTCGTCGCGCGACCATGTCCAAGGCTCAATTGTGACCAACAGAGTCCGGTTGCGTTCTTTTGCGTAGGTTTCTGCCTCGAACAAACTGGGCAGCAGCACATCTTCCCAAGGAAGGAACAGATGTTCAATCGACACCCCCTTCAAATCCGAAAAGTCGCCATTTGGGTCATAGACGCCAAACGGGAGGTCCCCCGGAGGGACGGATTGTGCGGACAATGTAGTTCCCAAGGCAAGAGCGCAAAGAAGCGATACGGCTCCAGGCGCAAATGTCCGCTTGGGGGTGAACATATGAAGGGGTTTCATTTTGTGCCTCCTTTCAGGGGGGCTGCATTGAGCCACTGCGACCACCAGTGGGGGTTATAGACCATGACATAAGGGGAGCTTTCACCGCCCTGCCCTGCGCCTGTCACAACATAGGTAGGTATGAAGATGCGGACTGTGCTGCGTGTTTCGGTAAGCGCGACTAGGCCTGCATGGCCCCGCTCTCCTGCTGCGATAACAATGCAGGCTGCCGATAATCCCACACAAGCAAATTGCGCGACGGTTCGTGGTTTCCATACTGCAGCGCCCAATTGGTTTTCGCTCAGATGTTTGACAACAATAACTACGAAGACCGTAATGTAGAGTGTAGCGTTAACGAGAGCGAAGATGTAAAAACCAGCAGCTTGCTCTGCCCGTTCCACCCATAGCACTGGGAAGAGGGAAAAAAGCGCCAAGACTAGGTAGGGGGATAGGACCTTCCATCCCAGCATCTGCACGTCCCGTTGGCCTTTTGGCGTCACGCGAAAGTCGACAAAGTTTCCTGTGAGCGTATCTCGCACTGCCATGAGGCTTCCCAAGATCACCCATGGCCACTGCACCAGTGCAAAGAGCATTTTTTCCCATCCCAGCACCTTGGCATCATGGGGTCGGAAGAACCCATCTGTCCGCATACATAAGACAAGGATGATCATGACAGCGATGGAGGGCCAAACATGAAGCAGAAATGCGGGGAAGGTAAGGTTAGCATAGCGCACGTCGAAAATGAGTGCGGCGATGGGCAATATGAACATCAGGGCCATGAAGCCGGCCAGCAGTGGATACCATAATTGGCAGAAAACAAACTGCAACTTACGGCCTGGTGACAGACCGGCAAGATAGCGCGGCGTATGCTGGAGCAGAATGGTCATTAGGCTTCGCGACCACTGAAACTCCTGCACGATCAGATCTGCCACCGTGGGGGGGCCTTCTCCCTCAGCAATAGCATCGATTGCATGCATACCTTTCCACCCTCCCGCGTTGAGGATCATGGAGGTTGAATGGTCTTCGGCCAGCTCAGGTCCGAGCCCTCCGACGGCATGCAGCGCCTTCGTTCGTACGGCATAATGGGAGCCAATACACATGGGCGCCCAGCCGTTTGCATATCCCGCCTGTACGACGCCGTGAAAGACGGCTTCTGTATGCAGCCGGCTCCTTGCGGCCCAACTGTTGGGCGCGTTGCGCGAACAGATGCTTGGTGCTGTGACATAGCCGACATCCGGATCTGCGAAGGGGCGAAGCATCTCGTGCAAATAGTCGGGCTCGGGCACATGGTCAGCGTCAAGCTGGGACACGATGTCATAGTGCTCATAGCCGTAGTGGTCGTAAAAATAGGCGAGGTTACCTTCTTTACACCGCGTCCGGCGGGGCCAGCTTTTGTTGTGATATGCTGCGACCCCTTTGCGCGTGGAGACATGAACATCATGCGCGTGGCACCAGTCTAGGGTCTCACGGTCAGGGTCTTCGTCAGCCAGCCAAGTATCATGGGCCACTGTTTGGGCCAGCATGGCCTTAAGCGTTGCCTTAACGACTTCAAAGGGTTCTGCCGGCGCTTTCGTAACCACCATGGCGACCCGGCATGGACCCAGCTCAGCAAGTGTGCCGGTCGTATGATGTGACCGCAAGAAAAGGTTAAGAAAATAGGCTTGGACAAAAAAGACCCAAGCGACACAAAGCGTGACCGGGACATAGAGGTACCAAGCGGTGGCGTGCTCTGACTGCAACCACCAGTGCCAAAAGAAGGCGACGGTGAGCAGCCATAGGCTGGCCAACAGAACATAGCGCCTTTTCACCTTCCCTTTCAGGAGAGGCTGGCGGAAAAGCTTCGGCTTGTGATCAGGCAGATTTTGCATTTTGTACCTTCAATAGGCCAAAACTGCGCGCCGCATCCGCTATGATGGTATGGATGTCGGAGTGGTTTGGCTCAAAGCCTAGAATTTCCCGGGCTTGGTTGATGTCGGCGATCAAACTGGGCGGATCCCCCTGGCGCCGAGGCGCTTTACGCACCTTTACTTCGGCGCCTGTCACCTCCTCGACCACCTGAATAATCTGCATGTTCGACACGCCTCTTCCACTGCCAAGGTTCAACACCAAGCTGCCGCCGAATTTTTCCAAATGTGCCAATGCCATAAGATGCCCACGCACCAGATCGCTCACATGGATGTAATCGCGCACACAGGTGCCGTCGGCTGTGTCGTAATCTGTCCCGAACAGAGCCAGCGGTTCCCCCTGCGGGCACGTGGCAGCGAGGGCCCGCGGTATAAGATGGGTTTCGGGGGAGTGTTCCTCGCACAGAGCGCCGCTTGGGTCCGCTCCGGCAGCGTTAAAATACCGCAGTATTGCAAAGTCCATGCCCGCCTGCCCTGCGGCATCGCGCAGTATGTTTTCGCAGATCAACTTGCTCTGTCCATAGGGGCTGATCGGACGTTGCGAGGTTGTTTCCGTAATAGGAATGGTTTGTGGGATGCCATAGGTGGCACAGCTGCTGGATAGGATGAAGTGGCGCACGCCGGCAGCTAAGCAGGCCTGAAGCAGAGAAATCATCCCGCAGACGTTGTTGTCGTAGTAGCTGATCGGGTCCTGCATCGAGTCCCCCACATAGGCTGAAGCGGCAAAATGCAGAACAGTTCTGGTTTTATGCTGCCATAGCGCGTGTGTGAGCTGTGTCGTATCGCGCAGATCTATATGGGCAAGCGGCCCCCATCGAACGGCGGCGCGATGACCGGTTACCAAGTTGTCGACAACCAATGGGGGGCGCCCCTCAACGCCAAGAGCATAGCAAGCGTGGCTGCCGATATAGCCTGCGCCGCCTGTCACGCATATGCCAGTCGAGGCGCTCATTCCGCGATCAGCGCAGGTTTCATCTGTCGCAGCTCAGTCTCAAAATAGGGCATTGTGTGGCGCAGCCCTTCAGCCAAAGAAATGCACGGCATCCAGTTCAGGTCCCTGTTGGCTTTTGTAATGTTGGGGCAACGTTGTCTGGGATCGTCTTGTGGCAGGTCCAAATAGTGTATGATGGGAGGAAGGCCGAGGATCTCAAGGATGCTATGGGCAAGGGCACCTATGGTGAATTCTTCTGGGTTGCCGAGGTTGTAGGGGCCAACCGCGCTGTCTGGTGCCGCCATCAAAGCCATAAGACCTGCGATCATGTCGGTAGCATAGCAAAATGACCGGGTTTGGCGGCCATCTCCGTAGATCGTAAGGGGCGCGCCGGACAGGGCTTGCACCATGAAGTTTGAGATGACCCGCCCATCGGCCGGGCACATCGCAGGGCCATAAGTGTTAAAGATCCGTGCGACCCGTATCCGAGCCCCCTTTGTCTTATAGTAGTCGTAAAACAGGGTTTCGGCGGCGCGCTTGCCTTCATCGTAACAGGCCCGAGGGCCCATCGTATTCACACAGCCCCTGTAGTCTTCCGATTGAGGGGAAGTTTCGGGATCGCCGTAGACCTCTGAGGTGGACGATTGCAAAATTTTCGCATCACAAGAAACCGCAAGTTCCAGAAGGTTTAGGGCGCCCCACATGTTGCTCTTGAGTGTATGAATGGGATCGATTTGGTACTTTTGTGGTGAGGCTGCGC
Source organism: Sulfitobacter indolifex (assembly GCF_022788655.1). Classification (NCBI taxonomy): domain Bacteria; kingdom Pseudomonadati; phylum Pseudomonadota; class Alphaproteobacteria; order Rhodobacterales; family Roseobacteraceae; genus Sulfitobacter; species Sulfitobacter indolifex. Next base: position 76,826 of record NZ_CP084953.1, read on the forward strand.
AGGCAAGATTGTAGATTTCATCGACAGGGCCAATGTCTGGTAGGGGATTGATGATGTCATGCCGCATCAAGATGAAATTGGGATCACTGAGCAAGATCCCAATATTGGACATCCTGCCAGTTTCAAAGTTATCCATGCAAATGACGATATGTTCGTCATGCAAAAGCGTATGGCACAAATGGCTCCCGAGAAAGCCAGCGCCGCCTGCAACCAAAATGCGGCGGCGAGCATCGGTATTTCTAGATGTGCTGGCCCGATCTGAGTGCAATTTGGGTATGTGCAAATTCATAGGATTTCCTCCAGTATCAGACTATTAGCTCGGGCTGCGAAACGAAGGATGTCGATCGAGGCTGCGTCCCAACTGTGCTGGGACGAATGTGTAGCTCGCGACAATTCAGCGCCGACTATGTGTCTGTGATACTAGTTTAAAATCAAAATCTTACCTGTGAAGCTAACAATAGGGTTAGCCTGACCAAGCTTAAGCTTTGAGCCGGTCAGCGCGGGAAGTCGAACTGCTGAATAATTTTCCAGATCGCATGGTTGATAAGGGCCAACGCTTTGATGGCTGCTTCAATATCTTCGGCCGCAGCATCGTTGAGGGGGTGCGATTGCCCCATCTTCAGCGTGTCCTTGCGGTCGGCGATCCGCATCAGAATGGTGCGGGGATTGTCGCCATCCGCATCAAAAGCATAGATGCAGTGATTGTAGCGGTTGCGTAGCTTGGCTTGTCCCAAAATGCGGCCTGTGATGTCGAGAATCGCGGTTCTTTGATCTGATGGGACCCTGTCGAGCTTTGCCAGACGTTCAACAAGGTCGATCCGTGCGCGCGTGGTGTTTAAGGTCAAGAAGATGACAGTTGCCGTCTCTTTGTCCACTTCTGATAAGCCAGCAATGAAATGGATTAACAGGCTTTCGGTGTTGGTCCAGGTATAGTTGAGCTTGCCTACGAGCAGGAGAAAATCATCAAACTGCAGATGCCGGCCAGCATTCTCATTCATACTGACCTCATCTCTGTTCTGGATTTTTCCAAAAACCAAACGGCTGCTTCTGTACGGTTATTAACGCCAAGCTTAGATATTACGTGGTGGATGTGCAGCTTTACAGTATGCTCAGAGAGGCCCAGGCTATTGGCAATAACCTTGTTCTGCTTACCTTCAGCGACACAGGTCAGTACCTGCATCTCTCGGTTTGTTAGCTCGTCTTTGGCAACTTTAAGGGCGGGATCATGCAAGCTTAAGGAAGCTTGCACAGCGGGGTCGAGCAAAGATTTTGGCTTAGCGCAAATCTCTATCGTTTCTGGTATTTGGGTGTCTGCAGAGGTGTAAAGCTCTGAGGGAATGTAGTTTTCCCCGCAGATCAAAAGCTGCAGGAGGGTCAGCCAACGATCTACGTCTCGGTTCATTGGCAGGAAAGCTAAGTTGAGTGGGGGTTGGGTTGCCCTCATATCGTTCAGGATATCTCGGACCAGCTTCGGCTGTCGGTAAGATAAAGCTACGGTGGCATTGGAAAATTGCTCAAGCAAGACCGGAAGCGCAGTTTTTAAGCCAACAGCCATAGACTGATTTAAAATGATGCTTCGAACTCTATCGGGGCGACAGACTGTTAAATCGAGAAGGGATTCGACAGAAGGCAAACGACAAAAGGCTATATTTTCAAAGCTCGTTTGAGCCAATTTAAGCAATGTGTCCGAGAAGTCATGAGAGTTTCCTACAAAAAAACAGGAGACTTTATCAGAGCTAAAATGTTCATATTTGTGCATAGCATTGTCCCTAACTTTGGCTACAACGTTCTATGCCTGTCTGCCTCATCGCGTATATTTCGTGCTGTGATAAGTCAGCAATTTTTATTTGTTTTGTTAACAAAAGATGTTTTTAACGGGTAGAGATTCTACGCCTTTATGACTAGATAATAACACAAACGGCCCATTTTTTGCCATAATATTATCAAGAGCTCGCTCTTTCAACTTTAGGTGGTATTTTTTTACTTTCTTAGATCGAAAGGTGTAGACCTATAGATCAAAAAATAACGCAGGTCTTCCTATTTTGACTTTCGAGTTTTTAATTTTCTATACATTTCAATAAGTTAAGTGTCTTTGGCGCTACCTAGCCCTAATGGTCAGATAGGTTTTTCTGCCAATTTTCGAGATATTCAGGCTTGTCACCTTGTCGTGATGGCGTGCTCTGCAGCCGGAGTGCGTTGGCGGTTCTGAAGGTCTGGAGTTCCTCTTCTGGAGCTTCTCTCGTTCCCGTCATTTTGTAATCAAAGCAAATAAGGGAGGCGCTATTATCAATAAAACTCAAAAGAAAACTGCGCTCTAACAACCCCTGTTTGGGTGTTTTGCGCGCTTCAAACTTCAATCCAACAGAAACGCACAGCCTTATGGTCGCTTTTGAAATGAGCAGCGATCCGGCATGTGCCCCATAGGAGAAATACAATGCCATCATCTCGCACACCGATTTTTCACTTCGGAAATGGTGATCAAGAACAGGACCAGGATCAATTCCAGGGTCAAGGTCAGGCGCAACTTGAGCTACAAGCACAAGGTCAAGGCCAGCATTCCGATCAGGAACAAGATCAAACTTCAACGCAGGATCAGACATCTGAGAACTGGAATGGCAATGGGAATGGGAATGGCAACCTAAACGCCAATCTCGGTCTGAACGGAAACCACAATGGTAATCATTCCGACAACAAGATGACGAACGACAGCGACACGAGCAACACCAGCAATACCAATAACAATAGCTCGACCAGTAACAATAGCGCGACAACCAATAACACTGGTATGACCAACAACAGCAATACAACTGTTGGGGTCGAGGTTGGCATGAACATGGAAGGGTATATGCCCAACGATGACGACTTTGCTGACATCGACCTGAAAGATGCGTCGGCGAATGATTTCATCATGGCCAAGGGAGATATTGACTACAATCCAGGCAATGATCTTGACCTAGATGATATTCTCAATGACGCCCTGAATGGTGCGGGGAATGACGCGGGTACGGTCAATGCCCAGTCTAACAACCTCAATGACAACGACACTTTGAGCAACGTTAGCAACAGCGGTACGATCAACCAAGACAATGACTCAGCCGGCGGCACAGCAACTTCTGCCGACGGTATTGATGCAGGGGCTGCTGGTGGCAATAGTGGTCAAGGTGGCGCAGCAAACGGCGCTGGAGCCCTGGGTGGTCTCGGTATCGGAGGCGCGGCGACTGCCGGTGGTGGTCAAGGCGGAGCCGGCGGTGCGTCTTCCGCAGCCGGTGGTGCGGGTGCCGATGGTGGTGATGCTGCAGCTGTTGGTCTCGGACTGGGACTGGGTGGTGCAGATTCAGACGCTGACGCTGACGGCGGCGACGGCGATGCTGCAACCTCGATTGGCGCGGGCCTCGGTCTTGGATTGGCTGGTGCTGGCTCCGATGCTGACGGAGGTGACTCCGGTGATGCAGGCGGCATTGGCGTTGGCGTCGGCCTAGGAGGCGCTGGTGCAGATTCCAGCGATGCTGATGGCGGCTCCGCCGGAAGCCTCTTTGGTATTCCCATTGCCGGTGGCGGTAGCACTGGAGATTCGGATGCGGATGCATTCGGAGGCGGCATTGGTCTAGGCGTTGGTCATAGCGGGGACGGCGGCGACGCCGGTTCAATAGGCCTCGCCAACGGTGAAGGTACCGGTAACGGTGCCGGTGGGAATGCCAACGGTGGTGACGGTGGTGACGCAGGCGCATGGTCTGCGGCATTGAACAATGCTCAAGGCAATGGCGGCATGAACATTGCGGGAGCCGGTGACGGCGGTGATGGCTACGGTGGCCACTCCTGGGGTGGCGACACTGGTGATGCCTTCGGTGGTCAAGCAATCGTCGGTGGCGTTCAAGCCGGTGGCGGCACCGGTGGTGCTGGCGGTAACGCGTACAGCGGTGCTGGTGGTGCTGGTGGCAACGCAGGCCAATGGGGTTCAGGTAACGGTGACGACGGTTTCGTCAGCGGTGAATCCTTCGCCTCGGCTGCCTCGCAGATCGACACCACAGCCTTCAACATGTCGATCGTTCAGGGTGCCAACGTGCTTGGCAACACTGTCGATATGACCGTTGTCGGCGGCGGCTTCAGCTCCAGCTACATCGGCGACGATGGCGATGGGGCATAGGTTTAAATAACGGTTCCGGGGCTCAGCGTTCGCTGGGCCCCGGTTTTTTAATCTCAAGATGGTGGCTGCGCATTCCGTCATCTTGCCACGCTAGCAAGGAACCCAGTGTCGCAACTGTTTACATGGCAGAAATGGAACTGGCAGGATGTTAGACAAATTCACCGAAATTATTTCTCATCTGATTGGTATCTTCCATACCACTGTCGAAGCGGAAAGATTGCGCGACGCTTATGAAGACTTTAAGTATCAACAGCTTCACTCTGAACTGGATGACCTTGAGGCTTCACCTATCCATTTTGATTTGCGCTACACGCTCAAGGACTTTGATCCTGAGTTAAAATACACTCCACCTTCTTATGAAACCCCGTTCAAGATCTGGCAGGCAAATGCGGACCCGATCAATCTGCAAGATCCGTATGTTGCCGGGCAGATGAACGCCTTTCCTGAGCTCTATATCGAACAGGGGTACTCTTCCTTCTTCCCCGCAGCACGCCCTTTACTGGTCCTTGAGCCCCCAGGAAGCGTGGTCACGGTGAGCGTGCAAAGCGCTTGGATGGAAGATAATGATCTTCTTCGGATGAACAGTGTCTATGCCGAGTTCAAAGATCCGTCGGTATACATTGCCGCTTTGGCTGGTCTTCAGGAAGCTGCACAGTTCTTGGGTGTTTTAACAGTAGAAGCGACCTTGGATTTCAATGGCAGCGACGCTGCGTCCTTTATAACATTGCATGGTCTTATGGCGCAGACGGACGACACGTCTCGCCTTGGGGAAAAAGTGGTGGTGCTGCATGGATCGGAGGCCTACGGCATGTTCGTCGGGGGGGAGCCCGTCGACGCCCTGCCTTTGCTGGAAGACGTTATGCCTGAGCTTTTACAGGCCGATGATGATGCCGAGGATGAAGATAGCGGTACCTCATCGAATGTTCGCACAAGCGATCTCGATCTGCCCCCAGAAGTGAATACGCAAGCGCCAGATGATGGCGAGCGGATTCAAGATAAAGACCCGTTTGAGGGTTTAAATGCACCCTCCGGTGAAGCTGAATTCTTTGGCCTCGACGACGGCCACCAAGTGGTGACCGGCGGCAATATGATGCTCAATGAAGTGGTCATGAATGTCTCTTGGCTCGATGCTCCCGTTATATCTGTCATGGGAGATGTTGTAGAGTTGAACTTGATCAGCCAGGTCAATGTGCTCGCGGAACATGCCACTTTTAACGGTGTGATACAGGACAGTCTTTCAGCCACATTCAACATCGCGATGATGTCCTACACCTCCCAGTTTGCTGGCGCCGAGACCTCCGAAGGTGCGTCCGAAAATGCAGGTGAAAACAACGATGACATCTACACTGAATTGCCCAAGAACTGGGCGATTACGCGAATTGAAGGCGATGTGCTGACTGTAAACTGGGTGCAGCAATACAGCTTCATGACAGACAATGATCGCGCGGACGTGCAGATTTCTGGCGCCAATACCTACATCAGTCTGGGCGAGAACCTCATCGTCAACTTGGCCAGTCTTGCGGAGATCGGATACGGCTATGATCTCATCATGATCGGCGGCAATCTGATTACGGTCAACCAGATCAGTCAGATGAACGTGATGTTGGATTATGACAGCATCACCGCTGCAGGCGCCACCCCGTTCGGGATCTCAGTAAGTGGTAACTTGCTGTTTAATGGCGCCTCTATCTCCACGGTGGGCATCAATACTTACGGGGCGATGACCGAAAACTTCGCGGCCGCGGGCAAGGCTTTTGCAAATGGTGCGCAGACCATTGACCGTGATGTCGCCCACGACGGTGTATTTGCCGGCGATGACCTGCTGACCGTGCTTTATATTGCTGGTGATTTCAAAACCATCAACTGGGTCGAGCAGACCAATATTATGGGCGACAGTGATCAGGTTCATCTGGCCCTTGATGCCTTTACGGCGAAGACTGGCATGCTGGCAAAACTCCACACAGGGTCGAATGCCGAAATCAACTCTGCCGCGATAAACGTCTATGGTGCTGATTCCGAAGTGCGCGTGCAGGGTGATGTTTACAGCGACGCCTTGCTCTATCAGGCAGAATTTATTGATACGACTTCTAACCCCACTGGGGTCTACATGCCGGCGTTGGCAAATGAAGCGGTCCTATTTCTCGCCGATGGTATGATCACCAACCCCTCTCATTCATCGGACGATCCCGGCATCGTCCCAACCTCACCGGAAAGCATGGCATCCTCCGATCTGATGCAAACAATGCTGGCCTGATAGAGCAGAGCGCATATGAATTACCGCAATCCTTTTCCAGTCCTCCCCTTCTCTTCCAAAACTTTAAAAACAAATAGTCGTTCGCGCTATTCGGCTGCACTTCCTGCAGGGCAAGAGTTCAGAAATGCATTTCTTTTGACACCTTGGATGCGATGTGCGGGTCCCCTGCCGGAGCCTGCCAAAAGGACGCATGCAGGCGCGCAAGACACGCCGGAACAGACGGGCGCGCAGACAAAAACAGAAGTTCCTTCGCCTGCACCACAGGTGGAGGCCCTCCCCGACGCTTTGCAGAGTTCTGGAAACGCCCCGCCCGTAAAAGACGCCGCCGGCCAAAGCTCCGCGCAAAACCATAGCCAAAGTCATCCCAGGGCGTCTCAGCAAGAGACGCAGAGTACGGAGGCAAAGGCTGCCCCCGAACAGCCAACCGAAGCAAAAGCCAAACATGCAGAGCCAAGCAAAACCACACTTGGTGGCATCCAAATCGAAGGGGATACCGGCCCGATCTTAAAGTCCGGTGATGGCAATAAGCCGCCCCGTGGGACCGGGGGTGGTGGTGGCGGCGGCGGAAATGGGGGCAAGCCCACTTTTCACAAGCGTGGCGCACCCGATCAATTTGCCGCACAACTAAGCAAAGGCAAACAGATCGTCCGGCGCAATATGGGCTTCGTGATGATCTTGACTTGCGCGACCAACGTCTTGGTCCTGTCGATCCCCATTTATCTGTTTCAGATATCTGACCGCGTGCTGACCAGCCGCTCTATTGATACTTTAATCATGCTCACGGTGGTCATCGCCGGTGCCGTGATTTTGCAGTCTATTTTTGATGCGGTACGTCGCTTCATTTTAATGCGCACAGCCGTAGAGGTTGCGGTACGTCTCGGTGGGCCGGTATTGAGTGCCGCGGCCCATTCGTCGCTGCATGATAATGGGCGGCAGTATCAGACCCTTGGGGATCTCCAATTGCTGCGCAGCTTTCTTGTTTCCGGCACGCTGATCTCGTTTCTCGACGTTCCTTTTGCCCCTTTGTTCATCGCCGCAATTTTTCTTGTGCACCCACATCTAGGTATGATCGTGGTGGCAACGGCCATGGTCTTGATGGTGATCGCGTTGATCAACCAAAAGGCGACATCCAAACCTTTTGCTGAAGCCAATATGGCTCAAGCGCGCGCCAACATGCATCTCGATTCCATGTCCCGCAACAGCCAGATTATTAACGCCCTTGCCATGGTTCCTGAGGCTGTCACGCTCTGGGGACGTGATACGGCTACCTCTCTTCGGTCTCAGGTTATCGCTCAGGACCGCAATATCATGTGGGCTGCAGTGTCCCGCGGGGCTCGCTTGCTTACTCAGATCGCAATGCTGGGTTGGGGCGCTTTCCTTGCCATTCAAGGTGAAATTACCGGGGGCATGGTCATTGCGGCCTCCATCATCGCGGGGCGCGCGCTCTCACCGATCGAAGGCTCCATTGAAGGGTGGAACGGTTTTTCCCAATCACGCTCTGCATATCAGCGGGTGGAGAACCTGATGATGACGGCCGTTCAGAAGTTTGAAAAGTTACGCCTGCCGCAGCCGGAAGGCCGGTTGAATGTGGAGCGCCTGCTCTATGTGCCTACAGGCACAAAGCAAGTCGTCCTTAATGGCCTTACCTTTTCTTTGCAGCCTGGGGACTCGCTGGCGGTGATCGGTAACTCCGGGGCAGGCAAGACTACTTTGGGCAAGATGTTGGTTGGATCAATCTTGCCGACATCTGGGAATGTGCGGCTCGACCTTATGGATCTGCGCAACTGGGATACCCGCCAGCTCGGCGAGAACCTCGGATACCTTCCCCAAGACGTGCAGCTGTTTCCCGGCACCATCAAAAACAACATTGCGCGGATGCGGTCTGATGCGCGCGACGAGGACATCCACCGCGCCGCCGTCTTGGCAGATGTGCATGACATGATCGCTTCCCTTCCCCACGGCTATGAGACGATGGTCGCAGCAGATGGTTCTCCGCTCTCTGGAGGCCAAAAGCAACGCATTGCTCTTGCGCGTGCCTTCTACGGGAACCCACGCTTTCTGGTGCTGGATGAGCCCAACTCCAACCTCGACACTGCTGGTGACCGCGCACTGGCCAATGCCATTCATCGCGCCGGCGAGGCAGGTATTACGGTGGTGGTCATTACGCAAAAGCCGTCTTTGCTGAGTGTGGTCGACAAGATCATGCTTTTGGCTGACGGCAATATTGCACTTTTCGGCGAGCGCCAGCAGGTGCTCCAGCAACTGTCCCAGCGGAGCAACAACGGCAATCCCCCAGCACCCCATCAGGGAGGACCGAACAATGGGTGAATTGGTAGTCTATTCAGAGCCACCCGCATGGTATGATGAGGTACCACGCTCCATTACGCGACAGGTAATCTTTGGGATTAGCCTGCTTGTCTTTGCCTTCGGAGGATTTGGGCTCTGGGCCTTCAAGGCGCCTTTGGCGGCCGCTGTTATTTCCCAAGGCAGCTTTGTTGCTACCGGAAGCAACAAGATCGTGCAGCACTTGGAGGGGGGCATCATTAAGGAGATCCTCGTTGAGGAAGGTCAAGATGTCGAAGCAGGCCAACCCCTTCTGCTTTTGGATGAAACGTCTGCCTTGGCTACGGAAAGAGAGCTGTTTTTGCGCCAGGTGCGGCTTGAGGCGATGGAAGCGCGCATTCTTGCTGAATACAGTCAAAAGGACGTGCTAGCCTACCCTCTGCATCTCGAGAAACTCCGGAGCGATTTCAACATCGCCTCGATGCTTGACGGACAGGAAATTGTATTTGATGCGGCCACACGTCAGCTGCAAAATGACGTCAATCTGCTTCAACAGAGCATAAATGGCCTGAAAGAACGCGCGCAGGGCTACGAGCAACAGCTCAATGCGACGAAGATACAGCTTGAGATCCTGATCGAGGATTCTGAAGCTAAAGAGATCCTTTTGAATAAAGGCCTCATCCGGCGCACGGAGTACAACACATTGCGACGTGCTATGGCGGAAGCCACAGGCCAAATCGGGCGGCTCGAATCTGAAATCAAGGAAACTCAAGCGCTTTCCATGCGCTATGAATCTCAAATAGAACAGACCATTGATGAGCGGCAAGCGGCGGCTCTCGATGAGCTTCAGGTGGTGCAATCAGAGCTGGAAAGTATTCGAGAGCAAACGCGCAAGGCTCAAGGTATTCTGCACCGGGCTGAAATAGTGGCACCCGTGTCGGGCACCGTGGTGCGCATGCACTATCATACGGCTGGGGGCGTTATTGAAAGCGGGAAGGCAATATTAGAGATCCTCCCGACCGGCGAGCCGCTGATCATCGAAGTTCAGATCCCGCGGGCTGAGATTGATGTCGTACGCAAAGGCCAAGAGGCAACAGTGCGTCTAACAGCGCTAAACCAACGCACCACACCGATCTTGGAAGGTCAGGTCTACTATGTCTCGGCCGACGCTATCTTGGATCGGGCAAATGACGTTCCCCAAGAAATCTATGTCGCGCGTGTGTCGGTGCCGCCCAGAGAGCTCGACCGTGTTCGGGGTTTTACCCCGACGCCAGGCATGCCGGCCGAGATCATGATCACCACGCAAGATCGTACCTTTATCCAGTATCTCATGAAGCCTGTTACTGACAGTATGATCCGCGCCTTTCGCGAACAGTGACCGTGCAACGCGCAAAGCGCGCGCAAAACCAGTCACGGAGAGTGTCTCGGTGTCTTGGGTGTTGCTGGGACCGGCGCTGTCTGACCGGATGAAACGCCGCTGTCCCCCGATCTGCACTACAGAGCGGACATCGTCTGGTTGAAGGTAATCGCGATGTGAAGGTGGTGGGCCACGGTCACAAACCTCTGCAGTACGGGCCGCTGTTGCCTCACCGGCGTGTTGAGATCCTCAAGACGGGCCGCCTCAGTGACCGGGAGCAAAGCTTCGAAGCCAGCGCGCGCGCCGGCGGAAGCAGACCGGTGAGGTGGTCCTTCCAAAAGAAGGGCTTCTTTGCATTCGCAGCTATGCGCGCTCTATCCAAACATGCCATTCCTAGTAACGATAAAAGAACGGACGCGAACAGAAAGGCAAAGGACTATGAGCGATCCTGAACGGATAAAGCTGCTTGAGAAAGCACTGATAAAATATGTTGAGCTATACGGGTTTATAGATGAAGCGCGTGAGTATTACATACGCAATGCAGACGGAAAAGTGGCGGCATCTGAGCAAAAACATTGAGCGCTACCATGTAGAAATCTGCTAAACAACACAGCGAAACCGTGTGCTCAAGTCTTCCACTGCACGGAATGCGTCGCTCAAACTGGTGGAGAGCTTTGCACAAGCGGACTGCGCTTTGCGACATATGCGGGTCAGTCATCCTCTTTCAGCATATGCGCGATAGATTGAAGGATGACTGCGTTTGTATTGATATCGCTATAGGTTTTGCTTGGCTCTCCGGTCCTTTGGTTGATGCTGGATGCAAAGCCATTAGAGGTCTTGGCCTTGTCTCTTACGACGGTGAGCAGCCTGTCGCAAAACGGATGGTCCTTATACGCGGACCACAAGTAGGCCGCTTTTGAGCTGATCGAGAGATGCTCATCACGGAAGGCCTTCGTGCGATGAGCGTCTAAGCCTGCCACTGTGTCAGTGGCCCAAGCGCGCCCCTGCGCATCAAATTGCAACCCTTGGTACAAGAACCAGGGTGCGTTGTTGATAGGCCCTTCTGAGACGCAGATGAGCCTTCCGGTTTCCTCATGCTCTTCGATTTGAGCGGCCAACAAGACATCAGCGAGATACGCTGATTCAGGAGACATGCCGAACTCTAGCGCTTCCATCAGCAGAGGTTCCGCCCCAAGAGGCCCAATGCGCCCGCAGACTTCCAGCAAGGCCATCTGACCATCAGGGCTGCTTTTGCCTTGGAACACTTCGTAGGGTGATTTCACTTCAATCCCCCAGGTCCGAAAGGCCCAGGCGGCATAATGTGCGCAATGTGACCTAAAGGTCGTTTCGAGTATGCCGTCCTCTACGGAGTAGACGACTCCATTCTGAACGATGTCTTTCAGGTCCCAACTTGCCACGGTGGGCGCCGCGCGATCTTTTACCAAAGGGTGCAGATCGAGGTTGTACAAAGCCGCCAGCAGCCGTCCGGCATCACAGCCATCAAAGTTTCGGTTGCCCCATTTGAACTTGTCAGTTGCAATCCATCCTTGGGGCAACAGCCGCCCTTGGGAGCGTCGGCCAGCAATGTTGGGCAAAATACGCCCGATCGCCCTTTGGAACTTCTGGGGCGAGATGAGTTCAAGGTCTACCGCCGCTATGAGTGCAAAGATATGGCTGCCCACATCCCACATTGTCACGGTTTCATGCAACCTTTGGTGGCCAGCAGCAAAGTTCACGGTGGCGGGGCAAAGGCCTGTTTTCGGATTGGTCCATCGGTCGAAATACGACCAGGCAACCTTGGCATCCGCCAGCAATTGGGTGCGGTTTTCGGCACTTGGATCAACGGGCGTTTTTGATAGTTGCGCCTGATAGGTCTGCGCTCTGCGAAAATGCGTGATGTAGGGACCCGTGGGAACGAGGCGCTTTACATAGTCTGGCAGTGATACGATCCGGGAAATGCCGTCATTCTCGATCGCGTATAGAGCGTTTTTGAAAACACGCCTGTAGGATTGATTCTGCAAAAGCTCCGTGGAAACAGCGAGGACACAGTCCGTCGTTCCAAGGGACCTTTCCAAGGTTTCCTTTGCTGATCCGACATCTTGAAGGCGCACTGTCGGCAGGCCCAAGATGTTCTTTGAGTTTAGCCCTGCCTTGGTTTTCTCGGTAAGTTCAGCTGCGATTCCATAGCCGTCATCGGCGGGAGCCTGAGAGGACAAATGCTGCCCTTTGTCGAAGAGCGCGACAGCATCCAAGGATCCAGAGGAAGGTTTTCCCTCCTTCAAAGAAATCCAGTACCCCAAAGCGGCGTCTGAGGCTGCGTCGGGCCCAGAGCTTGAGGGCAGTCCTTCAGCCTCCAGTTCGCGCTGGAAATTAGCTAAGGCGGCTTGGTCTTCTGCTGTCGCATTCCGCCCCACGACAAAATGCAGCGCTACATGTCTTTTATAGGCATAGGCGTCCCGAAACTGGAGATCGGAAGCAAGGATGGGGCTGACCCAGTGGTCGCCCGTCTGGGCCAAAACGTGGGCAGCAAATGCAGAGGCTGCGGACCCAAGCCCTGCTAGGGGGATGGTCAAGAAGTCTTGCGCAGAAAGGTAGAGGACGCGTTCCACCGCCCGGGGCTGGGGGAAACTATAGGCTTTCCGCGCAGGCTGCAGTTGTACGCGCTGACCACCGACCAGTCTGACAACACCGTCATCCCAAGCCTCAGGCCTGACTTCACGGCTCACCTGAGGGCGCATCAAGACATTACGAATGCCAGAAGCCCGAACGCCCGAGGGAGCCACAGTTGTGGGCATCATATCGCAGGCGATGGTTTGGCTTTCGTCTGCATAGGGGGGGTGTTCCGTGGTGCCCCACACAGCGGCGTGCAAAGCGCGGCGCGTGTCGTGAACCGCACGCGCTTGGAAATAGGGGGTCATGCCCGCAAGGTTTTTCACCATGGGCACGATCTGAAGCAAACCGGGTGTTCTTTGCAGCCGTGTTCTTAGAGCTTGCGAAAGCGCACTGCCTGGCTCCAAGGGCCCTGCGTTGAGGGGGGCTAGGTCAACCAGACAACTCACAGGCAACCCTTTGCGGGCAAAGGCATCCAGAACAATCGCGATGCGCTCAGGATCGGTGGTGGTATCCACATTGTCGATTATGACGAGGGTGTTTTGAGGGGTGGCGGCCGCGCCACGACCTAGGGACGGATGCGCAAGCAAAAGCGGTGCTGCGGTGCCCCACCTTAAAAAAGTTCGGCGCTCGATCATGTCAGCTTTGCTTGATCAAAGTGAAAGCCCACGCGCGTCATCCGCCCCCAATTGGTCAAAGATCCCGTTACTGCCCGCCAGAGCGCCCGGATGACTGAAACATACAAGACCTGACGGTAGAAGATCCGCTGCACCGGAAGCAAAAGCAACAAGCGCCGATCCTCTGTAGGGTCCAATCGAAAGGCGATGACGGCACTCGCGATTTCCAATGCCGGCAGGGCCAGATAGGCGATGATTAAAGGATTGGTTATGACGCTTGCGAAATCCTGATCCGTCGCGCCAATGTTTGTAAAAAACTCTATCACCAGGAGCACCAGAAACAGGTCTGCCAAGGGCGCGATAAGCGGCATCAAATACCCAAAAACCACCAAATCCGGTAAGGCTACGAGACCTAAGTTGCGACGCTCAACCGTCGCACCGAGATGTTTCCAGCCAGCTTGCATCATACCGAGCGACCAGCGCAGCCGCTGCGTCATCAATGCACTGAGAGACCTTGGCGTTTCGGTTGTTGCAACCGCGCGATCTTCATAGATTACCTGATAGTCTGACCGTATCATCGCCATCGTCATGTCGGCGTCTTCTGTAAGCGTTTCAGTGGAGAAAATGCCCGCTTCCATTAGAGCTGTCGTGCGCCACGCCCCAATCGCTCCGGGTACAACGGTGATGGCATTAAGATATTCTTTGGCCCGGCGCTCAACAGCTTGGGCCGTGATATATTCAAGCGCTTGGAGGCGGGTGAGAAGGTTGTCTCGATTGCCCACAACCACCCGACCGGCCACGGCCCCTACTTTGGGGTCTTTGAAGTGCGCGGCCAGCAGGCTCACGGCGTCAGGAGCAATTTGGGAATCTGCATCAATGCAGATCAAGATTTCACTTTGTGCTTCATCAAGTGCGGCATTGAGCGCCGCAGCCTTGCCGCGGTTGGGCTGTCTGAGGACGGTCACCAGCGGGTGATACGCAAAGCTGATCGCTTTCTCGTAGGTGTCATCGGTCGATCCGTCGTCCACCACGATGATATCAAAATCTCCATACTCAGAGTAGAGGGCTTTGCGGATGCATTTTTCAATCACGCGCGCCTCATTGTAGGCAGGGATCACGATTGTGACCGAGGGCTCGTGCTTTGAAAGGGGCGGTGCATGGCGCCGGCGCCTTGCCGCCCAGAAAAGAAGACTGATTGAGCGGCAAATGCCGATTGCGAACACGGTCCAGAAAGCAATCTGGAGAAGAGACCAGCTGTTGCCCACGGCCAGAAAGGACATGCTGCCGAAGGTGGATGTCACGCGATCTCCATCTGGCATCAGCATGTCTGGTGAAACCCCTAGAAGGTCAGCAAGGGTGGTAAAGGTGTAGCCTTTGAGCCGCAATTCAGAGATCACCCGCGGGAGAGCCGCAACGGTCTGGCTCTGATCCCCGCCCCCATCATGGAGCAGCACGACGCCCCCGGCATTGAGCTCTACCTGCCTGATGATCTCATCTGCCAGCTCATCGGCGGTTTGAGTGATCCAGTCGCGCGGCACGACGTCCATCCCGGCAATGATGTATCCCGCATCCTCAAGGGGAAGAAGAGATGCGACTTCCTTGGATGTGATAGGGCCGCCGCTGCGCATATAGGGTTCGCGATAGAGCCGCATGTTTTTGCCAGTTATGCCGTTGATTAACAACTGCGTAGAGTTGACTTCAACCCGGGCCCGGGAGGCGGAGACCTCTCCCATATTTGGGTGTGAATAGGTATGCGAGCCCAGCTCATGGCCTTCCGCAAGAATGCGTTTTATTAAATCCGGGGCGGCGATCGCGCTGTTGCCCAAAACAAAAAATGCGCCGGGCGTTTGGGTTTCGCGCAAAATATCCAAAGCGGCAGGGGTGTGCTGAGGATGGGGGCCATCATCAAAGGTCAGAACCACCTTATTAAGCGCGCCAGCGCCGTAAAGCCGCACGGCCCCTGCCCGCGGCAACTCGCTATAACTTACAGAAGTGACTTCATGGGTGGTGGGGTCAATCAGCACGGTACGTTTGCCTACACGTGGCATGGAAATCGGCGCGACAAAGGGGCCTTCCCCGAAAAGCTCAACGTAGTCTGATAGAACGATGTTTTTGAGGCTTTCGCCGGAGAGTGCCGTGTCGCGCGTGGTCTGGTCGAGAACCGCCCAAATTCCTGGGTCTTCATACCCGAGCCCACTGAGACCGATTGCGGCAATACCTTTATTTTGCAACGTGAGAATTTGATTTTGCGTTGAAGCGGCGTCAAGCATCCAAACCCGGTGCTGCATTCCCTTGGCATCTATATAGCTTGCCCGGGTGTTTCCGGCCTGAGGGGTAAACTCTGTATTCCCTCCCTCTTCCGCGAGCGCAGACATGGTTTGCGCAAAGGACTGGATTTCCGGCCGAGGTTGGCCTGAGACCCAATCGACGGTGTGGGTCCCCAACTCAATGACCAGCTTCTCAGGTGCTACATGCTCTTGGAGGGACGTCACATGCGCTTCAAACCACTTCTTATCTGCCAGTGGCTGAGGTGCGGAGCCGATCCAATACTCCTGGTAGCCATTGACGATGACCGTATCAAAGAACCGGTTCGCTAGGACCAAAAGACTGTTCGGGGTGCTGCTTGGAAGCTTCACGCAAGATGTAAGGCCCTGCGTGCTTAATGCAGTCGCTACTTGTCGACCTAAGGTGCTGAAGGTTTCGATAGTCAAAGGGACCAAAGGGCTTGCGTCTAGGCAATACCCCGTCACGGCATCATCTTGAGAGGGGCGGTCAAAGAAATCTGACAGAACCGTTGCCACTTGCGTGGACCCGTTCGGGGCCGTCAAAAACCTTGTTGCGGTGGCGTCCAGCTGAAGCAGAGGCATGATGCCCACTCTGGGGCTCTTTTCAACATACTCCAGCAGCGGATCACGGGTGCCTGAGCTTACGCCAACAACTTGTGCCTCCCCCTCGGCCACCGTGATATGAAACCAGGTGGGCAAGACCACATGAAGGGTATCACAGCTTTGTCGGAGAGATTTTGCCGCCCAAGGGAGCTTGGCAGGGACAACCGCATAAACCTTTTGCCTTTGCGCCGGGGCATCACCTGTCAAACATTGGTATCTCAGACCTTCTTGCCGCGCATAAAGCTCTATCGCTGCAAGGTTTGGCAGTTCATTGCCCTCCTGCATGGGGAGACGTCGCGGATTAGACCGCATGCTTTGCTCTTTTAACACGCTGATAGGTTCAGGCAGTGCCGCTTCCAAGCCGCCATCCGAGCCCACCGTCATGGCAAAAAGCATCAGCCAAACAATAGCGCCAAGGGCGACAGTCCCGACAGATAAAAGAACACGCGTTTTCCTTCGGCGGCTAGGGTCCAGAAAGACGCGATCTGACAGCCCACGGCTGGTGCGAGGCGCATGGTACCCCCGCTCACCCCCCGCTGTTTTGTCAGCGCTTTTCTTTGGCCGCCCAATATTACGCATTTACGCCTTCGCATCTACAACCTGTCGTATAGGAGCGTTTGCGGCGTAGCACTGAAGTCCGGCGCTAAAGCAGGAGCGGGCGGGTCAGAGTGTAAAAGTTAAAGAAGCACAACCGAGTTAGGCGCTATCCTGATTAACTTGCGCTCACCTATATATCATCGGCGCGCACGAACCCGTTCGAAATCCAAATACTTTATGTGGCTGCAAAGCCTATACTGCGTCGATTATAAATGAAGGCAGAAGTATGTCATCTCATTGCCCAATTTATGCCCATTTTGCAATCTTGGGTTGATCTATTGTTTCTCTTTATTGAACGCTGACGCAAAGAAAGCCGGATTGGTCATTTGAAGACTAAAAAGTAGGCCAGCCAAAAGTTTAGCAGTCAGGCGATTCGCACCTCCCTATGGCAGATGACCGCTCATTTTTGGCCACAAGATTTAAGAATCCTTGACGACAATACCCTCTTGAAACAACATAGGATCAATCGTGTTCCCTACAGCACACGGTTGCCCAGTAACGGCTGCAACTTCGGTTGTAGCCGTTTTTTTATTTCTTTCAGGTAGGCGCTCTTTTTCAGGGCCCACAATGATCTGCCTTGAATTTTTTAGGTCTCGATGTGGATTACTTCAAACCCGCTTGCACCAGCCGTGCCCGAGTTTTTCCCGCGAAGACGACAGTAGAAGACTACCGCTCACCGAGGCCTTATATTCCAAGCTTCTTTTTGAGCCCGGCGACTTCATCTTGGTATATGTAGCCGCGGGTTAAGCTTGCGTCCCCCTTAACGGGCCACCATTCTGACTGTCCTGGATAGCTGCGCCAGACGCGGTCAAAACGGTCAACCACATGCTGGATGCAGCTTTTTTCTCCCGGAGAGCTGCCGGCGCGACCGTTATTGGGCCAGTACCATGTAAGGTTGTGACACATGCGCCCGTAGCTATCGACGGTCCATGTGCCCGCGCCCAGGCTGTCGCTGCTCTGCGCGCACCAGGCCCGAGCTTGATTGTTCGGACCAAAATAAATGCCGCCGTCACAGTCTGCGTCCCATTGTTCGGTTTTGCCAATATAAGCTGCAATGACTTGGCTGGGTGCGGGGGTCTGTGCCTTGTAAGGCAAAGGATCGGCCATCGCGCCGACCGGAAGAGCCGCGATGAGACAACAAGCAAGCCAAGATCTTCGACCAAACATGGGAGAACCCTTTCCACAGAAGGAACCGTAAATGCTATGCTCAGCGGATTTATGGTCTCATGTCAATATTTATCCCTCAGGCTTTTTGCCCGAACAATCTTGCATATGATGCGTGCTTAGCGAACTGAAAACGAGCATAAGCCCTGCCCTTTCAGTACTTGTGAAAATCACAAACGCGATACCTAAAGCATTAAATCTACTAACATAACTTGAACAGATGATATCGCATGCATATTAAACTCCATTAGAGGCTCAGCTCGAAAGAAAAATGGAAACCATATATGATCGATAAAAGTGAACTGAAGACAATGTCTCGCAAAGAGCTCGAAAAGCTTTTGAATGATGTCCAAAAAGCGTTAGCATCTGCAATAGCGAAGGATCATCGTGAGGCAAAGAAGGCTGCTTCCAAAGCAGCTGCTGAGTTTGGCTTTTCGCTAGGTGAAATTGCAGAACTCGCAAGCCCGGTGCCCGCGAAGACAAAGCGCAAAGCAAAAGCTGCTAAAAAGCCGTCGAAACCCGTCTTTTCCAATCCTGCCGATAAGACGCAAACTTGGACTGGAAAAGGACGGCAGCCCAACTGGTACCGCGATCAGATTACCGCAGGAACCGCGCCTGAGACAATGCGCATTGCAGACTAATGAAGCTTTGGCCCTCGCGACTGCGAGGGTCTTCATCCCTTTACTAGCCATATTTTCAGGCTTGGACCCTGTTTCCTGAACAAGTAGACAAAAGCTTGTTCAAGGGACGGCGTCGACACGCACCCGCGCCCACTTGATCGCATCTGGATCTTGTTCGGCAAGGCCGTTGAGTAAAAAGTTGGCGCGCTCTGCGATATATTTTTCCATGTCTTGGATGTAATGCTTCGCACCGTCATCCATCGCCATGATTTCTTCAGCGGCTTGAGGCAGCAGAGCGAGAGCCGTTCGGCAAAGCTTCACTACCCGCCGGAGGATCAAGCTAGGATTTAGCCCGACAAGCGCAGCTTCGCGCTGCCAATGCCGGCCTTTGACATGATCCCCGTCCCATCCCGCCGCAAGCCCCGGAGGTTTTGCCAGTCGTTAGCATAGGTCAGGGTCGCTCCAGTCTCATCTGGCTTGATTTCGGCCACTTCCCGGCTCTCGTAGAAGATCATCACTTCAATCCTCCAACGGTGGAAGGTCGTCGGGATTTATTTCAGGGAGTTCTTCTTTCGGCGTTATGCTTTGCGCCTGCACAATAACAGGTTCGATACCCAGAAAGCGCGCAATCCTCAGCGCGGGTCCGATCCGAAGGGTGGGCTTGCCGCCTTCCGTCTCGATGACATAGCGTCGACAAACTCCGGTGCTGTTAACCACACCTTCCTAACGTAAACCTAGCGCCTTGCGTTGGCTACGAACCATTTCGCCATAAAGGCGGGCCTCCTCGACCCCCATAAGCTCCGGGACCAAAAGTTTTGACGTTGGGGGGCCGGCTGCTCACTGCAACTCCGCATGATCGGCGGCCCTTAAAGGAGATGGTCCCGATCGGTTACTTAGGAGTGTTCTCGCTTGGGTTTGCGAGCAAATGGTACCGATCGGGAACATATAAATCGATATCAGTTTCCAGACCCGAAATGAACGTACCGGATGTCAGCAACCTTTCTGGATAGGGCTAAGGCTCTTTGGCGAGAAGTGACAAAGGCACTCGCACTTTTAGGCGACAACTGCTTCATACGCTGCTTTGTTGATCCGAAAGCTACAGACCCCGCATTCCAGTGGGCGATCCAACCCTGAGTTGCCATATTGTTGTCATTTTTATAGCCAGTTTTGTTTTACCGGCATATCCTTTTGATTACGTGGCGATTCTCCCGCGTGGGTTGCACGAGAATTGCCTGATAAGGTTATTCTATTTAGGAGTTTCAACATGGACCAACTTACGGTTGGGGACATCCGCCCCCTACTTACGCTCGCGGCGAACAGCCCCCTATTAGACGACTCTGAAGGCATTGCTTCTCAACTGCGGGAAATTCTTATTAGTCTTGGAGTGACAATTACCCCAGAGCTTGATGAGTCCCTGACTTTGATTGAGGCCAACCCGGTTCTCGTTTCGGCAGGAGTTGAAGAACTTCGGAGCGCAATTGAGAACTTGCCGGACGAAACTTTGCTGAGTGACGTCGAAGGGTTTGGAACGGCAGAACCTGGCGATGGCGTCGGAGTCACGCAAGATCAAAATGGAAATGACATCCAAACGTTCAAACTGCCCTTTAGTGGGACACAAATATCGGTTGAGGATGACGGTGTCACAATCACCTTACCGGGTGAAGCGCCTCAGAAACTTGTAGGCTTGGAGCGCCTTGAGTTTACCGATGGCACGTTGTTCTTGGATATCGAGGATGGCGCAGGCTTGGTTAAAGCTGCCTATGATGCTCTGCTTGGCAACAGCCAACCGGATGCTGCTGGTTTCGACTTTTGGCTCAATCTCTATGAGGGAGGCGCAATCGACACCTTTGCTCTGACAAATGCATTCACGCAAACAGATGCTTTTGCTCAACAATATGGCGCAGTGCTGAATAATGCTGAGGCCTTGGTTCAATCTATCTACAATAACCTATTTGATCGAGAAGCGGATGCAGCAGGTCTGACATTCTGGAAAGAATACCTCGATGTAAACGGGGTTGCCGATACGGTCGATGAGGCCCTTGCCTATATGATGCAGTCGGATGAGTTCGCAGGGTTGGTCGGAACCACCTATTCTGACGGTGTTTTCGTCTAAAGCCAATTAGTCGAGATGGCAGGTTGAGCGCTGGCATCTCGACAGCGCATTGAATTTAGATGCGAAATCTCGGTCCAATCTAAGAATTTTTTGATCGTATGCTGGGCGAAAAACTTGAAAATTTGAAAGATAAAACTGTGTCCTCGGCGCTTCGCTCAACGGATCATTTGGAAATTTTGTTTATGTAGGGCTTGTCAGAGCGCGGGCCTGTCCACCATCCTGAAACCCACATGGGGGCCAACCGTGAAGCGGCCGATACGACCTAGCAGGCCGCTCACCTAATAAAAGAGCAGCAGGATATTCATTGAAGGGGTTCACCCCTTCAATGGACATAAACAAAGGTGAACCATGAAGATTAAAGCTTCCTACATTGGGCTGCTGGCTGCAGCCTGCGTATTTTTGAGCGCGCCCCAAGACCTTCAGGCGTTTGAACTTTCCGACGGCAGCTATGAAACCGATCAGGACGGCGGCACAGGGACGCTGAAGGTTTTCCAGGGCCAGGCGGTGCTGCGTATTAAAGGGAAGGAGTGCTCTGGCGAAGTTGCAGGGGAATTGAGGCCCTTATCGGACGGACAACTTACCTTCAGTCAAAACCTAGACGGTAATCACTGCGCGCTTGTGCTACGCGATTCAACTCAGGGGCTGATAAAGATCATGCCTCAACAGAATTGCTCCAAGTTTAATGGCCCTACCTGCAGCTTTTTTGGGGTCGTTAAAAAGCACACGTTCATGCAGCACTGATATAATTTGTTGAAACGTACTTTGTCTAACTTCCCGAGGGTCAGCGCTCGGGGCTCAGCAAAACACAATGGGTGAGACTGATCGAAAAGGTTTGCAGGCGTACGACCACTGATCTTGGTGGTCGCTTAGGTCGAAATTAAGCACGCGCCTTACCCTACTACGCTACAAGACTGCGAAAAATGGCTAAAGCGGGCGATTTGATCCGAAGGCGCCCTGCCCTCGCACATCAGTCGGCACCAAACAGATCTCGGGTAAAAACCTTCTCGCTGACATCTTCAAGATCGGTATGACGGCGGTTTGCCACGATCACATCCGCCTGCATCTTGAATGCATCGAGATCTTCGATCACGGCGGACCCAAAGAAGCTGTCTTCCTGCAGCGCTGGTTCATAGACGATAACCTCGAGGCCCTTGGCTTTCAGTCGCTTCATGATCCCTTGCACCGAACTTTGACGGAAATTATCAGATCCGGTTTTCATCACCAGCCGGTAGATGCCGACTTTGCGCGGGCTTAACGCAAGGATCCGTTCGGCAACGAAGTCTTTGCGGGTGCGATTGGCCTCCACGATCGCGTGGATCAGATTTTGCGGAATATCCGAATAATTGGCCAACAACTGCTTTGTATCTTTGGGCAGGCAATAGCCCCCATACCCAAAAGAAGGGTTATTGTATTGCTGGCCAATGCGCGGATCGAGACAAGCGCCGTCGATGATCTGGCGTGTATCGAGCCCATTGGACAGCGCATAGCTGTCCATCTCGTTAAAATAGGCGACGCGCATGGCGAGGAAAGTATTGGCGAAAAGCTTTACTGCCTCAGCTTCGGCCGCGCCGGTGAAGAGTATAGGGATATCGCAAGTGCGCGCTGCTTCGGCCAGAAGCGCTGCAAAACGGCGCGCTCGAACACTGTCTTCGCCCACCACGATACGCGACGGGTGCAGGTTGTCATATAGAGCACGGCCCTCGCGCAGAAACTCGGGGCTGAAGATCAGCTGGTCGGTCTGAAGCTTTGCGCAAAGGGCTGCAGTATAGCCCACCGGCACGGTGGATTTGATGACAATGGTTGCCTTCGTGTTGAGAACCATGACTTCGCGCACCACCGCTTCGACACTGGACGTATCAAAGACGTTCGTCTGCGGATCGTAGTTCGTAGGCGTGGCGATGATGACGAACTCTGCCTCACTGTAAGCCTCTGCAGCAACAGTCGTGGCGCGCAGGCTTAAGGGTATTTCTGCCAGATAGCGTTCAATCTCGGGATCCACGATCGGTGAACGGCCCGCATTCACTTCTGCTACGCGATCCGGGTTCAGATCCACTGCCGTTACATCATTGTGCTGGGCCAGCAAAACGGCGTTGGACAGTCCTACATAGCCAATCCCGGCCACGGCAATTTTAGTCTTGGACATGCGAGGGCGCGCCTTTTCTACATCTCTTTGAGAGAAACTGATAAACCGTGACCCCCTCCTATGGAAACCCACTGTCTATGCACTTCATCGCTATGATCGTTAATGGGAATGTGAGGCTGATCTTGGGCACGCTCAAGGGCAGTATTGTGGAGGCGACCGCCGCGTTTCAGATAAGTCGTCACTTGCATCCCTAGCGGCTTCTGCGGCTTTGGCGCCCGGCAAACGGGGTACTCTCCTTGCGAAATGCCCTCTGCCCTCAGAAAAGCGGGCCCCTCCTTAGAGGGACATCATGCGCTGCGCACCCGAAACGGAAAAGCGATATCAACGCTGTAATGTTCCGCCTGGGCGTGCACGGTATAACCGTAAGCGCCGTCCTGCTTTTCTTTTCCCTCGAAGGCCCGGCCCGCCTGGCCCCTGTTCTTTGGCCCGCCCTCTATTTAAGGCAGCATCGTTTTGTGTCGCGCCCTATGGCGCTGCCGAGGGGTCGCAGTTGGCTTAACATCCTGAGTTCATAAAGGCAGGCCAGTTTGCGCGAAGCTGCAGGGCTTCCTCCGAAAGGATCAGCTGGCGTTGTCGATTGTGCATTCTTCCCAACAAAGTTGCGGTGCAAAGCGCATGCGGGTGGCGTGAGACATATTGATCTCGGAGGGGTTCAGCCCAACGTTTGCAATTGGTTCGTGGGTGAAGGACGTCTCCACCAGCACCACCCGGTCGCCGCCAGTCATCAAGGGTACACGGGCGCGCTGCTCGCCCTCAGAAAAGTCGCGGTTGCGCAGACCTGCCATTCCAACGCCTTGCGAGAAATCAACCCGTAACACGCGGCGGGCGAGATTTTCGCAATTCCTCGCACAGCGCAACTGGGTGACTCGCAACGAGACACCATCGCCATATCGCGTCAGATGCCCTGCAATCGACTGCAGGCCTTCGAGGTGATCTGCATCAATGGGCATGGTTTGTCGCGACAGGCTATCGGCAATGACGGCAGTTGCGTCTGTGGCGATCGCCCGGACTCGAAACATGTCCGTGAAGGCCAGCATCGCAAGAATTGACCAAACTAGGAGGGGCAACAGAATGACAAAGACAATTGTCTGGCTCCCGCTCTCGTCCTTGAAAAAGGAGAACATGGTTTTGTTCGCACGTTTCATCCGCGAGGTTCCGTTACAAAAGCAGTGGTAATGTGCACGCCATAGGCGCCGTCAGAGCCCGCCGGCAGTTCACGCCCCAGGCCGGTGCCCGGAAGAAGAGGCTCAAAAAGACGGCAAACGCGCATCAGCATTATATTATTCTGCTGGCCGGCGGTGAAGTTGTTTGCCGGGTCATAATCCTCGGATCGATCAACACAGAGCGCCGGGCCGGAAACGTTATCCCATTCGGCCACCGGCAGCGCACGCATCTCAATCCGAATGCCGTCCAGGCACCCGGCAGTAAAGGAAGACCGCTCGCAGATCAGGGATTTCATCTCTTCATAGCCTGGGGGATTGGCCGTGGACAGACGCACATCCCTCACGGCCAGATTGGTTGCGCGGCGCAACATGATTTCGCGGGCGCTCCAAAGGCCCGTTTCGAGCGCCAAAAAGAAGAAGTAGAGTACCAGCGGCACCAATAGGACGAACTCAATGGTTACACCGCCTTCTTCAGACGCTCGGAAGGAGCTTCTTTTGAACAATGAGGTCATTTCGTTAGCCTGAGCATGGAAATGGACGCGGCGATCATGTCAAAGGCAGTTTGGATTTCCAGCCCATCGACATCGAAGTAATGAGCTTCGGTAGAGGCACATTCTTTCAGAAGGTCGAGGGAGTTCTGGCTGTCGACATCCATCCCGATCGCGTAGATCACAATACCAGCTCTCTGCGCTGCAGCACAGATGTTACGGAGGCGCCGATCCTTCTCGTCTGTGCCAATCGTACTATGCATGTTCTGCCAGAAGCTCTGCAAACGGGAATTCCATGACCACCACGAGTTGCCCTGCCGCCCATACAGGTTGTAGCCATAATATTCTGGGGACATTTCGGCCCAGACTTCAGGCCAAGACAGATGCTTTTCCTCTAGTTGATTTGCATAGCGCTCCAGTCTCGGGTTGTCGCGCAATGTATGCTCATCCCACATGCGCTCCTCTTCAAAAGGATGCGTGGCGTAGAAATAGCGCTCGTTGTTGGGCCAACTCCCGTCATTTGTACCGTTCGTTTCCGGTGCATCAACGGTATAGAAGAGGTGTGAAGCGGTAGACGTCGTTCGAATGACCTTTGCATCCCCCGACGCATACTCAGGCTGAAGGCGATACTCATTGTCGTTTTTGCCATCCGTCATCAGCACCAAGACCTTCATGCTGTTCTCGGCGTCATGTGGGTGAGGGCGCTCACGGAACGAAGCATCAACCTGACCTGATGCAATCAGCGCCGAGACAGGGCCTCGGGCAGAAGGGTCCAGCAGAGCCAAGCCCCATTTTGCCCCCATATCAATCGACGTTGAACCTTCAGGTGTAAGCGCCGCGATCTGTCTCTTAAGATCACTAACCGATTTGGAGAGAGGTGTGATCGAAAAACCCCCATCATGTCGACAGACCCACTGCCCGCTGCGGGGATCGCTGGTGGACATCTGCTGAAACTGGAAATGGCCTGTGCGCTGGAGCTCGGTCCTGGGGCTGATTGCCAAGTCCGTATAATCATCGGCATTAAAATCGACACAATGCGAGTAGTCATGCTCCTGGGTCACGGTATACTGCTCAAGCAAGTCTTCTCCCGCATTCACTTTTGTCGAATAGGGGATGATCGAGATTGAAACCCGATCTTCCTCGGAATCGTTTAAGATCGTCTCGACGAAATCACTTGCAGCACCTTTAAGCAGGTCAATTTTGGCGCCACCGCCTCCCCGTGCGGACCAAGCCATAGACCCTGATACATCAAGCACGAGCGAGATCTCGATATCTTCCACCCGCTCGGTCGCCTGAGAGGAGATCACCATGTTAAACCTTTCGATGTCGAAAAACCGAAAGAAGTAAGTGTTGAGTCCGCCAAGGATTGAGGCTTCCACCGTTCGGCCAACCAAGATGCCACCGATCTTGTCTTCGCGGGCGTCTACGCTGACACGCGAGGTATCAAGACCGGCAGCAGACAGGTAGCTGTACACCACATCTTCGGGGTTTAACTCCTGTGAAAGGCTCGCAGCCGCAAGCACAGCATTATCGAGATGGGTCTGGAACGTGGTCCGTGTGCGCTCGTGATTGGCCAGATCGACAGCAAGACCGCCACCCACGGTCATCACTAGGAAAAGCATGATCATGAGGACCAGCATGCCGCCGTCCTCCTCCTTCCGGAACTGATCTAGTTTCTTGACCAACAATGTTTTTATAGCACTGCGCCCCATGGGGTTTCCTCTTCTGCGGAGGTTACAATTGTACAAAGAAACTGCTGTGTGTGACGGTCTCGATATAGTTCGGCGAGCAAGCTCTCAGCTGGATTGGCGATATGTCGCGACTGTACATTTTTTGCCTTACTCATCGAATCTCATGAATAAAAGACCCTGGAAAAGAAGCCTTTTTATGGCGACATCAAGCACTTACTGTGATGAGAACCTGTCAGCCGCATTCACGCAGCACAACGGAGTGTCGGCAGCCTTGAGCTAAGTTTCCCGATGTATTTCTAAACCGAAGAGGATTGCATCGCGCCTGCTCACTCTCATAGGGGATGCGGGCGGTGGCGTGTAAACAAGGTGGGCGGAGCCCGCCCAGAAGAAACGGAAACGTGGGACAGCGCCCCTTTCCTGCTCTTTACTCGGCAGGAACCGCGGACCTGCGACCCTCAGGCGATAAGATCAAATTGGGCCATGTCACTTTTGAAACCGATGGTGGAAATTGTGCCGCCATCATCAAACGACCAGCTTTTGGCGTAGATTTCATGCGCGCTGTCGTTTCCATCAAAGGCATCCATATGGATAAATATGATCTCTGTGGCCAAGTTGACGACTTTGATATTGCTATAGGTGTGTAGCAAGAAATCCAGGAAAACCCGCGCATCTTGATCAAAAGTCTCAAGGCCCTGGACGCCTTGGATCGGGCTTAGCGGATTTGGCACATCCTTTGCGTCTTCGAGGTTCCACAATTGAGTGAGTTCAGTTTCAGCAATTTTGTCGAGGCTGGTGATTTCGAAGCTCCCGAATGCTGCGTCAAAGCTCTGCAAAAAACTGATTTCTTTAGCGGTCTCAGAGGCGGCATCTGCAGAAGATGCCGGTGGGGCCTCTTTTACTTTCTTGGCGCTCTCTGAAACGTCATCGCGCGCCATAGAACTCGGGGATGCCTCCGGTACATGAGTGGAAAGAATTGCAATTTCAGCGCTATGCGTTGGTTGTACGATCTCAAAAGCCGCAGGCGTCTCTGCGGTCGTCTCCATAGTGGGCGTCTCGGCTGGCCCTTCTTCATCAGAGGGTGCCGTCGTATCGATCTGTCGCTGCTGCAGTTTGGTGATCTCCGAGGCCATCAAAAGGGCAGCTTCTTTTTCTTTAACTTGGGTGAGTGCTGCGGACAGGCTTGCCAAGCTTAGCTTTTGCAAGGCGCCATTCTCATCTACAACTTCAAGTGCATTGCTCGCAGGCAGGGGCAGGCCTGCGGCAAGAGCAACAAGGCTCAAGCTGGCTCCTACGACTTTAGCGCCGTGTCCAGAGAAGCCAAGAGCCAAACCTTCACGGCTGGAGGACGCGATTGCCCCCTGTTTTGTCAGGTCCTGGTCCGCGGGAAGCGGGGGCGTTTTTTGAGCAACGTACGGCAGCTCATCTGCGTGATCTGTCGCAGGGTCGATGTCGCCGACTGCGTTTTTTTCCACGGAAGTGGGTCCTGTGCCTTCAGCCTCTCCTGCAGCAATCATAGGGGTGGCTGCAATGAGCTCATCTGACATCAGATAGATCGACCACACCAATGCTGCCAAAGCTGCTGCGGGGTGTATGAAGACCACATCGCGGTTGCGCTTTGCGATCGAGACAACGTTTTGCCCCGGTTGTCCGGCTTGCGTCACCGGTTTCACACGGCGTGAGAATTCAGCAACCAGATCTTGCAAGCTGTCGCCTTTGATGGGGGCGTCCTGCATCTGACTGGAGACCATATAGGCCCCGTCAAAACGGCTGAAGTGCACCAGCACCTCGTCTTGGCTGTCTATGAAGATAAACCACGGGTCTCCTTCATCGGTGACCCCGCGATCCACTTGGGTCGTCACACCGGCCAGGGCCAGGATCCGTTGCGTGCGGTAAAGATCCGCCAACTCCTGGTTGGACCACCCTGTGACCGGTGCAGGCAGGCTGCTGGGCTGTTGGAGAAAGGAAACGTTGGTGTCAGCGTCAGAGTGGCCATCATCGATAGCCTCATCTTCTCGTACTCTGCCGTAGAGGTCTGACATCTTGAAGCTGCCGGGCGCATCCTCGGCCTCAGTCAGACCAGAGACGGCCAGAGCACTCGACCTAATAGACCGTGGAAACCGAATAACATCAGACATCAAGCAAATCCTTTGCGCCACCATATCATTTTGAGGGCAAAGTCCAAGGTGTTATAACTGCCAACTCTTCGAGACGCGCGGTTTGTGGAGAACCCGTTCAGATTAGTTTCTTTCTCAACCATTGCAGAGGCGTAGGCGGGGGAGCGACGGTGCTTCTTGTCTTCGCAAAACTGCCGGTGAAGGAGGGTTCATCAAAGTGGCCGTGCGTGGCAAGTCAGACCCCGCGCCCCTCCGCAACAGCGAGATCGCCCCCCGATGCCAGCCTTTTGTACGGCTAAAGAATGAACTTGGGGACCCTTAGCGCGTCCTGTATTTTGCAAAGAGACATCAATCTTTCGCGCGCGGGCCTGCTGCCAGCACCTGTAATGGCCATTTTGAAGGCCACGCCCTACGCCTCCATGCAGGCTAAGAAATGCGGCGGCTGGCGCCTTACGGCCTGACCTCTCCTGCCTCCATCCCGTCCCAATAATGGCTCCGGTCGGCATGGACGTGGATCATGATCATCCCCGGGGTGTCTATCCCTTCTTTAGACCAATACTCGAGTTCCGGCACCCAGTGCTCTTCAAAGGTTGCGCGAACGTCGATCAAGCTCGCATGGCCCTGCACGTGGACCATCGCGCCCGGTTTACCGACAAGCCCCATCACCCCGCCCGAACCTTGGAACGACAACCCAACACAGTTATTGCTCCTTAGGTCGCGGATTTTGCGGCTGTCTTAGTGGCTATAAAAGCAGCTCTGTCCTCGATACGGTGCTCTGGACGTGGCGCAAGACAACAATAAGTGGGCATTTTTCTCTGGTCGAAACGGTTGCTGTCAGGTGCAGACAGGACAGACTGATTTGCTGGCTACATTCATGGCGTTGTCTCAGGTCAAGAAAGACTTCCGCGAAGATCTGTCTGAAAATGGTTGCTTCCGTCGATGCGTCTGGTGCCGAAGAACTCACTCACAAGGGCGTACAGGCTGCCAATGAGCGTCTGGCCTAGTACATGGACACTGCACGCAAGAAGGCGACCGGTAATTATTCAACTTGTGGCGGATGAGGCCAGTCACGCCGACGAGAAGAACATCGGCATGATGCACCAGCGGTAGAATATTCTGCACGTTTGGAGTGCGGCCTACCAGATATTGGCCCCCATAGCTCTATGGGGTCAGGGTGCATCTACGGTTGGCACGGGCCCCCTCGGCCCGGTGGGGATATCCACTCGTGCCTCGCCATCGGGTCGGCGGTCCTCACTGCAGATGTCAGCGTCCGCGGGTGGGACGATAGACCGTCGTCGCGCCATATTGATATTGCGGCGCCACGACGAGGTCGACTCCCAGCTCCTCGGCGGCATGCCAAGGCCAGCGCGGATTGTTGAGAAAGCCGCGCCCGATCGCCACGAGGTCGGCCTGTTTCGTGGCGATGATCGCCTCGGCGTGCAGCGGTGCACGGATCATGCCCACCGCCATCGTCGAAATTCCGATCTCGCGGCGGATACGATCGGCCGTCGCTATCTGGTAACCCGGCCCAACCGGAATCTTCGTTATCGTGTTGCCCCCACTGGAGATGTCCACGAAGTCGCAGCCCCGCGCACGCAACGCGCGTGCAAAACCTACCGCCTCGTCCGGGGTGATCCCATCTTGCGTCCAGTCGGTACTGTTGAAGCGCACGCCTACGGGAATAGCTTCAGGGACGACCGCGCGCACCGCTTCGAACACCGTCAAAGGAAGCCGCATCCGGTTCTCAAGGGTTCCCCCCCAACCATCCTCGCGCCGGTTGGCTAACGGTGACAGAAACGAGGACAGTAGGTAGCCATGCGCGGCATGGATTTCGATTACTTGGAACCCTAAGCGTACAGCGCGGCGGGCAGAGGCGGCGAAATCATCGACCACATCGGCGATCTCGGCCTCGATCATTGCGCGTGGTGTCGGCCAACCATCGGCAAATGGAAGTGCCGATGGTGCCGGAACCTCCCAGCCGCCCTGTTCGGCGCCGACATGACCCGCGCCCTCCCACGGCTTCAAGGTCGAGCCCTTGCGCCCAGCATGACCGAGCTGGATGCCGATCACTAAGTCCGACACCGCCCGCGTCCTGGACAGCCTTTCGGCAATGGCGGCCTCCTGCGCGTCGTTCCAAAGGCCCAAGCAGCCCAGCGTGATTCGCGCCTCGGGTGAAACGCCCGTAGCCTCGACCATCAGAAGCCCGGCGCGGGACAGCGCCATCTGCCCCCAGTGCAGCGAGTGCCAATCCCCCGCCACGCCTTCAGCGGCGCTATACTGGCACATCGGCGCCACGACGATACGATTGGCAAGCTCGGTCTCGGCGAGGCGATAGGGCGAAAACAAGGTGGCGGTCATCTAGGAAAACCTCTGCTGGTGGGATGGCTGTGGTTGGTGCGCGTGGTGGCCCAACCGCCATCGACGTTCAGGGTGATGCCGCTGACGAACCGGGCATCTGATGAGCACAGGAAGGACACCGCGCCTGCCACATCCTCGGGCAAGCCCGGACCAGGCAGTGGGGTGCCGTGGATCATCAATTGACGATAGATAGGATCTTTGAGCAGACCCCGGGTCAGGTCGGTATTGATCAGCCCCGGCGCCACAGCGTTCACGCGGATACCATGCGGGCCGTAATCTCCAGCCATCTGCCGAGTCAGCCCTTCGAGCCCAGCCTTGGAAGCAGCATAGGCGGCAGTGGTGCGAAAGCCCAATTGGCCATAGACCGAGGCCATGTGCACGATGCTGCCCTCACCTTCGGAGATCATCGCGGGCAAGGCAGCGCGGCTCAACCGCATGGCGGCACCTAGATTGACGTCAAGGATCTGGGCCCAGCGGTCGTCCTCAGTCTCGCTTACCGATTGGGCTCCCCCGATCCCGGCGTTGTTTACCAGCACCGCCAGCGGGCCAAGACCGTCCGCGATGCGGCAAAGACGCTCGGGGGTCTCGGCGGCCGCGACATCGGCCACAACGTCGTGGCGATGCTCGGCGCTGTCCGCGAAATCTTGGAGATCGCAGGCCACGAGCGAGAAGCCGTCTGCCAGAAGGCGCGCAGCCACGGCCTGACCGATTCCGATGGCCGCACCGGTGACGATGGCGACAGGACGGGTCATGCCAGTCGTCCGCCATCAACGGGCAGCACAGCCCCCGTGGTGAAGCTCGCGGCGTCTGAGAGCAGCCAGAGCACGGCCTCGGCCACCTCGTCGGGGCGGCCGAGCCGGGACATGGGGTGCATCCCGATCAGACGATCTCGTCGACCCGCGGCATCAGGCCCAGCGGTACTGCGCTCAAACATCTTGCTGTCGATCGAACCGGGACAGACAGCGTTCACTCGGATGCCCTCGGCCGCGAGGGCTATCGACAGCGAGCGGGTCATCGAGATCACCGCCGTCTTAGACATGGCATAAATTCCCAGATGCGCCGAGCCCAACAGCCCGGCGGTCGAGGCGATATTAACGATAGCGCCATGGCCACGGGACGTGGCACGCATGGCGCGCACCGCCGCCTGGGCGCAGGCGAGTGAGCCGCGCACGTTGATCGCCATCACCTGGTCTAAAGAGGCGGGGTCCACCTCGTCCAGCGATCCGGTGGGACCTTCGATGCCCGCACTGTTGACCAGCCCGTGCAGCGGGCCGATCCGGGCAAAAGCCGCAGCAACGGCTTGGCTATCGGTGATGTCAAGCGCTTGCGCCGCGCCGCCGGTTTCCTGCGCCAGCGCTCGCGCCGCTACCCCGTCGAGATCAAACAGTACCGGCACCGCCCCTGCCGCCGCAAGACGATGGGCGGCGGCACGCCCCAACGCTCCGGCAGCACCGGTGATGGCGATCCGCCGCCCCGCCATGCTGGTCATTTTGGGTTTGCCTGGTCCCAGGCGCTGGCGACCTGGTGTCCGGTAGCGATCCACACGTCGCTTTGCGAGGTAATATGTTCGATCATTCGGTGCAGCAGCCGCAGCCGAGACGGGCGTCCGGTGAATTGCGGGTGCATTACCAGGTTAAACAACCCTCCCATTTCGTGAATTGCGTCGAACTCGTCGCGCCAAATCTGGAACACCTCGTCGTTGCTCCGGATCGGGCGCGGGGTCTGGATCGCGAAGATCATGTAGGGCGCGTCGTCAGACGACCAATGCCATGGCAGCTCGACCGGGCCGGGGCGACCGTCCTCCAGGGTATGCCGATAAGGCGTGACATCGGTCATCAGCGAACTGTCGTAAAGCAGTCCAAATTCCTCGATCAGCGAGATCAGATTGGGCGAGGTCTCTCCGGCCGGCGATCGGTAACCGGTGGGGGTGATGCCGGCCACCCGGTTCAGCGCCTCTAACCCCTTTTCGAAGGCCGCGCGCTCGTCTTCTGGTTTTGACGGGTCAATCCATTCGTGCAAATAGCCGTGATGCCCAACTTCGTGTCCAGCCTCGAGAATGGCGTGCATGCGGTCGGGATACTTCTCGGCGGTCCAGCCGGGGGTGTAGAAGGTCGCAGGAAGATCGTGATCCTTGAGCACCTTGAGGATTTCGGGCACGCCGCGCTGCGCTCCATAGATGCCCTGGGACAGCACGCCAGGTTTTTTCGCATTGGCCGGATCGCGTGAGAGCCACAGCGTTTCGGCGTCGAAATCGAAGGTGAGCATGGTGGCGCTTTTTGCCCCGTTCGGCCATATCATGTGATATCTCCTGTGTTGTATGTGCAATCTGCCCCCCTCCGTGCCTAGCTCGGAGGGAGGGCGGGGCCGATCAGTCGGCCAGCTTTGCTTTACGATAAGTCTCGTTCACGCCGATGGCCGAGACCACCGTATCTTCATAACGGGTATCTAGTAGGGTCGGAAAATCAACCTCGACCAGCCAAGCCATCGGCACCTCGTCGGTGAGGATCTGCTGCACTTTGGTATAGGCCGCTTGGCGCTCTTCGTCGGTGACACCCCGCGCGCCTTCAGCGAAGAGTTCGTCTACCTCGGGGTTGGAATATCCCGTGCAGTTGGAATAGGCGACGCCTTTGCGGATGTTCGAGGACACGAAAAAACGTGCCACCCCCAGTGCCGGATCGCCAAACTGGTAGGGATAGTTCGAGGTCATCTGGAACTCCCAGTTGGCATAGCGTTGTGTCCAAGAAGCCGGGTCCGAGGGCTCGATTTCGACGCGGACGCCGATCGCGGCCAACTGCTGCTGGACCATCTCGGCAAAGCGGGCCCAAGTCTCGCCCCAGGGCAGGCGCAGAAACTTAACCGTAGTGCGGATGCCGTCGTCGTCCGGCGTCAGGCCCATCTCGTCCAGCAGCGCGCGGGCGCGATCTAGGTTCAGGTCATAGACGGTGACGTCATCGGTATAATACCGGGTTCGGTTGCTGATCGGCCCGGTGGCCGGTTTGCCCAGCCCGAAAAAAATAGCGTCCGAGAACAACGACCGGTCGAGCGCGTGGTTGATTGCCTTACGGAACCGCACGTCGTTAAACGGGGCCACACGGGTATTGAACTCAATCCGTGCGACCGGCGCATAGAATTCATACCCGCGCGAAATCAGGTCGAGGTGCGACATCTGCGAAAGACGGGGCACGTCAAACAGCTCAATGTCGAAGAATTGCGATTGCTGCACTTGCCCCTGTTCCAGCGCTACCGCGCGCGCGCCGGCATCGGGCAGAATCGGAAAAATCAACTCGTCCAGATGCGGCTGGCCCACGCCGTGGTAGTCGGGGTTGCGCTCGAGCCGGATATACTGGCCGCGCCGCCATTCGGCGAGCTTGAAGGGGCCGGTGCCGATCGGGGACTCGTTATTGGGGTTGGTTCGGTAATCGGTGCCCTCATAGAGATGCGCCGGAATCATCGGCGCAGTTGACATCTCGAAGCCCATCAGAAACGGTCCAAAGGGCTGTTTCAGTGTGAACTGCACGCGATGATCGTCCAGTGCTTTGATGCTCTCACAATTCTCGAAGATCGCGCGGGCCCGCGGATGCACCTCCATTAGAAAATCGCCGCAGGTGAAGACCACGTCTCGGGCGGTGAAGGGCTTGCCATCGTGCCAGGTGGCGTTTTCGACCAGATTGAACGTATAGATCAGGCCGTCGTCGCTGATTTCCCAGCTTTCGGCCAGACCGGGCTGCGGGTTGAAGTCGAAATCAAAGGTCAGCAGGCTTTCATAGATCTTGCCCGCCACAGTCTGGGTCGAGCCGTTTTGATCCAGCCCGATAAACAGGGTCGGGGGTTCGGGAAAGGCGATGATGTTCATGCTCTTTCCGCTCTGGCTCTGGGCACGTAAAGCGCCGGGCACGAGCCCGGCGAGAGCAACTGCGGCGGTACTGCTTTGCAGCAGGCCTCGTCTGGTCAGTCTGGTCATGGTGTTACTCCTTGCTGGTATGAGTAGGGCCGATCTCCGCGGCCCCTTGCTGCGGGTCGCCGTGCCAGGACCGGCCCGGCACAGCGCCCAGAAGTTCCTTGGTGTAATCATCCCCCGGGGACGAAAATACCTGGGTCACGGGGCCCTGTTCGACGATGCGGCCGCGATGCAATACAACCACCCGATCGCAGATATTCGAAGCGACGCGCAGGTCATGAGTGATGAACAGCATCGCCAGATCGAACTCGTCGCGGATCTCGCGCAGCAGGTCGAGAACCTGGGCCTGCACGCTCACGTCCAATGCCGACACCGCCTCGTCGGCGATCAGCAGGTCGGGCTCGACCGCCAGCGCCCGGGCAATGCCGATGCGCTGGCGCTGGCCGCCCGAGAATTCATGCGGGTAGCGCTCGGCCGCGGCGGCGTTCAGTCCGACGCGTTCCAAGAGCCGGGCCATGCGAGCCTGGGCCTTGCAGTGGGGAACCCCGTGGGCTAGCGGGCCCGACAAGATCGACCGGCCAATCCGATGCCGCGGGTTGAGCGAGGCGAACGGATCCTGGAACACCATCTGCGCCCGCGCGCGATAGGCCAGAAGATCGGCGCCGCGCACATGCGAGATGTCGCGCCCGTCGAAGCGGATCTCCCCGCCCTCGACCGAGGCGATGCGCATCAGGCACTGGCCGATGGTCGATTTTCCCGAACCGCTTTCGCCCACCAGCCCCAGCGTTTCGCCACGGCGGATGTCGAAGCTGACGCCATCGACGGCGCGCACTTCCTTGACACCGCGGATCGGACCGCCCGAACGGTAGATCTTGGTCAGATCTCGCACCGACAATAGCGGCGTCTCGCCACGCGCGGCGGCGGCGGTTTCACGAAAGCGCGGCACGGCGGCGATCAGCTTGCGGGTATAGGGATGCGCAGGGGCATTCAGAACCCGGTCGATCGGACCTTGTTCGACCACTTCGCCGTTCTGCATCACCGCCACTCGGTCGGCAATGTCGGCCACCACTCCGAAATCATGGGTGATAAACAGCACACCCATGCCCCGATCACGTTGCAACGCGCGGATCAGCCGCAGGATCTGCGCTTGAGTGGTCACGTCGAGCGCGGTGGTGGGTTCGTCCGCGATCAGGATGTCGGGCTCCATCGCCAGCGCCATCGCGATCATCACCCGCTGCCGTTGACCGCCCGACAGGCGGAACGGATATCGTTTCACGATACCCTCGGGGTCGGGTAGGCCCACCGCGCGCACCAGTTCCATCACCCGAGTGGGGCGGTCGCGCGCGGCCACGCCATGGGCCTCGAGCACCTGCGCAAGCTGATCGCCGATCCGGGCCACCGGGTTCAGCGAGGTCATGGGCTCTTGGAAGATCATCGATATCCGGTTGCCGCGAATGTCGCGCATCCGCCGCTCGGACAGGGACAACAGGTCGGTGCCCTGGAAATCTATGCGCCCCGACCGGATGGTCAGCAAGTCTGAGGGCAGCAGGTTCATCATCGCTGAGGCGGTGATCGACTTGCCCGACCCGCTCTCGCCCACGATGCACAGCACTTCCCCCCGTTCGAGGGTCAGGTTGACATCCTGCACAGCAAAGGCCCGCTCGCCCCCTTGCGGCAACGCGACGGTCAGCTTCTCGACGCTCAGCAGCGGGGCGGTCATTGGCGTCCCTTCCGGGCCAGACGCGGGTTGAACGCATCGTTCAGCGCCTCTCCCACGAGATTGAGGGCCAGCACCACTAGCAGGATCACGACGCCGGGAAAGAAGCTCATCCACCAAGCCTGGCGGATCACTGTCCGCGAAGCCCCAATCATATAGCCCCAACTCATCCGGTTGGGGGCGCCCAGACCAAGGAAGCTGATTGCCGCCTCGGTCAGGATCGCTGTGGCCACCATCAGTGATGCCATCGCG
Source organism: Sulfitobacter indolifex (assembly GCF_022788655.1). Classification (NCBI taxonomy): domain Bacteria; kingdom Pseudomonadati; phylum Pseudomonadota; class Alphaproteobacteria; order Rhodobacterales; family Roseobacteraceae; genus Sulfitobacter; species Sulfitobacter indolifex. The sequence continues at coordinate 113,297 of NZ_CP084953.1, forward strand.
ATCACCGGGGAGAGGGTGTTGGGCAGGATTTGCGACACGATGATGCGCGTGTGGCTTTCACCCAGTACAGTTGCCGCCCGCACGAAGTCGCGGCTGCGCAGGCTGGCAAATTCAGAACGGACCAAGCGGGCCACGGGCGGCCAGCTAACGACGCAAATAGCTATAATGATCGAGGTAACCGACGGCTCGAGAATCGCGACCATCAGCAGCGCAAAGACGAAGGTCGGGATGGTCTGGAAGAACTCGGTGATCCGCATCAGCACGTCATCCACCCAGCCTGCGAAATAACCCGAAATCGCGCCGATTACGACGCCGATGCTGACCGCCGCTACGGTCGAGAACAACCCCACGATCAGCGACATCCGCGCGCCATAGGCAAGCCCCGCGAGGATGTCACGTCCCAGCATATCTGTACCCAGCCAAACCTGCGGGTTCTCGAACGGTGGAACGAAGGGACGTGTGACCATCATCCAAGGGTCGCGCGGAAACAGCACCGGCGCGAAGATGGCTGCCAGCGTTGCCATTAACAGAATGGTAAAGCCGATCAGAGCCTTGGGGTCGGTTGCCAAGCGGCGCAGGGTCAGGGTCATACTTCGGCTCCAATCCGGGGATCGATGACGCGGTAGAGAAGATCGGTGATAATGTTGAAGGCGACGACCATGATCGAGGTGACGAAGAACACCCCAAGCAGAACCTGGTAGTCGCGCTGCAAAAGCGCGTCAAAGGCCAGCCGCCCAATGCCGGGCCAGCCGAACACAGTTTCGGTCAATATCGCCCCACCCACCAACTGCCCGGCTTGAATCCCCGCGAGCGTGATAATCGGCAAGAGCGCATTGCGCAGGATGTGGCTGCGCACTATGCGCCGGCGGGGCAAGCCCATCGCCCGTGCGGTGCGCACGAAGTCCTGATCGCGCACCTCAAGAATCGAGGCGCGGGTCATGCGGGCATAGACCGCCATGTAGAATAGACCCAGCGTAGTTGCTGGCAGAACCAGGTGGCGGGCCACGTCAAGAAAATAGGCCCAGCTGGTCAGGCGGCTCCCTACCTGCGTCATGCCGAAAGCTGGCAACCAGTCCAGATAAACCGAGAACAGTAGGATTGACATCAGCCCAACCCAGAACAGCGGCGTAGCGTAAAAGATTAGCGAGACCACTGAGATCACGAAATCAATCGGTCGTCCGGCGTTCAGCCCCGCGAGGCTGCCCATCGCGATCCCGCCAAGCAAGGCGATGGCAAAGGCGGTTCCAGTCAGCAGTAACGTCGCCGGCAACCGATCGAGGATCAGTTCGGACACTGCCGTGCCCTGGCGATAGGAATAGCCCAGGTCTCCTTGAAAGATGCCCGCAATATAGTCCCACGCCTGCACCGGCAGCGGCTGGTCCAGCCCGAACTGTGACCGTAATTGCAGCATGAACTTTTCGTCCGCGGCGCCAGCTTGCCCGGCCATGACACTGGCCGGATCGCCTGGCGCCAGCCGGATAAGGATGAAGTTCAGCAGCACGATGGCCAAGATCACCGCTACAGCCTTGGCTAGGCGCAGCACGATTGAAAGAAGCAGCCTGCTCACGACCAAGCCACCAATGGTGAATCCGCGCCTTTGAAAAGCCGAGACTGTATCACGAAAAATTCCACATTTCTAAGCTATAACCGTATTGCATTGCAATACGGTCGTGTTGATATATACGTTAGAGTTAAATTTCTCACCCGTCAATTGTCGCCGGGGAGATTGCGAAATAAGGAGATGTCCGTGAACACAGATGCTACTAATGAGGTCGATAGTCGCCTTTTTTTGCGCTCGGTTGCGCGTGCGTTTAAGGTGCTTGAAGTCTTCGGCGACCAACCCCGCCCGTTGTCCCTGCGCGAGTTGGCACAGGCCGCCGGCATAGACAAAAGCGCGACGCAACGGGTGGCGCAGACTCTTCTGGCGCTTGGCTATCTTGAGCACGCGCCCAACAATGCCGGGTTGTTGCCGGGCAAGGCTGTGCTGGACCGGTCTTTCGATTACCTGCGCACAAACTCTCTGATCGAGCGTGCCGCGCCGGTGCTGTCCCAACTGCGCGCAACCGCGCGTGAACGAGTGGATCTCAGCTTGTTCGACAATGAAACCATCATCTACGCCATGCGGCTGCAAAGTAAGCGCGAGACATTCTATGCGACGCTGGCCGGGCGGCGTATTCCAACCTTCTGCACCTCGGGCGGGCGCGCCTGCCTGGCCCGCTTGAATGAGGACCGCGCCCGCACGTTGATTGAGAGGTCCGATCGTATACCACTGACCGCACGCACAATTACCGATCCCATCGCGATCATGGAGAAGGTCCGTGAGGCCCGCACCGACGGCTATGCCTGCGCGCTCGAGGAAACGTTGATCGGAGAGATCGTCCTTTCGGCATCGATCGTGGATCATCGGGGACACCCGCTGGGAGCGATCCATATCGCCGGCTCTCTTGCCGAGTGGGGTGAGCAGGAATTCCGCCGCCGGTTCGCGCCGCACGCAATTGCTGCAGCCAAGGCGCTCTGAGGCATCACGGCGCGTCTCCCGGCAAGAGGCGCAGCACAATTTCGGTAGCCGCGTCCACTGCCCCCCGACTATAAAGTAGGGGGTGATAGTTGCCCCGCTGCCAGTCATCCGCGAGATCCGCAAAATGCGGATTTCCGGGCATTCCGGACTGCCCCGGCAGGTTGATAAATACCGAATTGTCCCATGCGCCCACATCCATCACAATCCGTACCGAGGGGCCGGTGATGGTGGTAAAATCGCCGATCCGGTAGTTGGCATAGGCCGGTGTCGAACCGCTGCCGCCGATCTCGAACGGGCCGACCGACCATTCGGCCGGCGCATTCACTGCCTCAAGCGCGTGGGGAAGCGGCAGGCGGTGAATCGCACCCCAGTGCCAGCTCGCAACATCGGCGCCAAATCGCGTTTTTGAGTCGGCCCAAGCGGCGGTCAAACTGTCGCGCAAGATCGCGTCACGGGTCTCCTCCGCATCCTTGGCAAACCAATGTTCGGGTCGCTCGACCAAATCGAGAACCGACTGGATTGAGCCGGGCCAGAGCAGCTCGATCGAGACGCCGGGCCCGATCAGTGCCGTGAAGAGCGCAGGCTTGAGATGCCTCGTTACCCAGTATTCAAAAAAAAGTGCCTGAGACGAGTCAGCCGTGACTCGTGCATCCCACACCGCCAGATGTGCCGCCGCATCTGCCGCATCGCCGTCCATGACGAGCCCAGCCAACACCCTCTGCATCCGCACCGCCGCCGCGCTGTGCAGATCGGTCTGAAGCGCGCAAGAGTCGGCGATGTCATGCTCAGTCTGATCGTCCAAGACAGCGTGGATCCGATCGGCCCGGCTGCGGTCCACCCATTCGTAGCCCACCGCCGCTGCGGCCGCATCCCAGCCATCTGGCAAGTTCATTTCGTTGGCGGTAGCAACGAATCCGCGTGCCGGGTTCAGCACATGCGGCAGCTCGTCGAGCGACAGTTTGCCCTGCCATTCGTAGCGTCCGTCGCCCGGCACCGGTAGCAGCCCGTTCCAACCCTCGCGCCGGGGCGTGGTGCCCACGGTTTGCCATCCGATATCGCCGGTCACGTCGGCATAGACATGATTAATCGATGGCGTGCCCCACCCTTTCAGCGCGACGCGGTAGCTGTCCCAGCTCTTCGCGCGCATCACCGACAAGCTCGCCATGTAGGGCGCGGCGCCGGGATCGCTCCAGACCGTGCGGATGGCAAACAAGCGCTCGGGCGTCTCGTGCACCACAGGGCCGTGCCGGGTAAAGCGCAGCCGCTTTGTCTGATCTGGGTAGCCGCGCACGGCGAAACGCTCGGAGACCTCCTGCACCTCTTCTTTGCCATCTCCGTAGGCATAGCGATTGGCTGCCTCTGGGTCGCGGCGATAGACCAGCATGTCCTCCTGATCGGCGCCAAAAATGGTTAAAGAGAACGCGCTGTGCCCGTTATGACCCAGCGAGATACCCGGCACGGAGGGCTCGCCGGCACCGATCACATCAAGCCCCGGCGCACTGAGATGCACGATATATCGCAATGAAGGCAGCGCGTGGGTCCGATGCGGGTCGGTACCCATCACCGGACGTCCGGTGGCGGTGCGTGCACCGGAGACCGCCCAGTTGTTCGAGCCCTGGCTTTCGGCCTCGGCCACGACCTCGCCCAGTGTGTTCAGCGTGCGCCAGCGCGGTGCCTCGTCCAGCGTTGCATTCAGCCGGTCATGGCTGAAAGTGACGGACGCAGTAGCCAACTTGAAATCTTCAATTGTCTCTAGCGGGATCGCTTCGGGCGGCACTTCAGGGTCGAACACCGCTTCGACCGGCGGCACAAGCTCAGCGCGCATTCGGTCGGCCTCGGGGCCAGCCTCCGCCAATGTGCGGGCGCGCAACACCTCGTTCAATGCGTTGCGGGTCAGGCAATGACTACGGATGCGCACCACGTCCTCGGGACTCCAGGGCATTGGCTGCGTGCCCATCAGCGCGAATTCCGGCGGCATCGGCATCCGCCCGGCTTGAGCCGCGACAATATAGGCATTCACGCCGGTGGCGAATGCTGTGCAAATGGCCTCAGCATCCGGCGCGTAGGCGGCCCATTCTGGCGCCATATCTCCGCGATAGAGAAACAGCCGCGCGGCGCGGTCCTGCTCAAGGTAGCCCGGTCCGAAATCGGCCGCCAACAGGCCCAGCCCGCGCTTGCGCCAAAGGTCGATCTGCCAGAGGCGATCTCGGGCCGCGTTAAAGCCTTGGACAAAAAATAGATCCGGCTCGGATTCGGCCCGGATATGCGGCACGCCCCATCGATCCACCGCGATGCTGGCCTCGGCGGTAAGTCCCGGCACGTGTAGAATCGACGGTTCGGGGGCGGCAGATCGATTTTGCATCGCATTCTCCACTGACTGGACCTTCACGCTGCAAAGAAATTAATAGAATTTCAACCCAGAAAAATTGCTCAGCGATACGGTCGTGGTGTTAAATTTTATCTGACTAAAGGGGAGCCCGTAACGGAGCGGGGTCATTGATGCTTGCCCAAGCGCGCCCGCGCATAGCGCCGGCCACAAAGCTGTGGCAGGTTGCGCAGATGGAAGAACTTCACCGCACAATCCGGCTGCTCTATACCGGGCAAAGCCAGCGCGCCCGACGGTTTCGCTATGGGCTGATCATTTTTGATGCGCTGACCATCCTTTATTTCATTGCGACAGCCGCCCTACCCGCAACGCCGACGATGACCGCCGTGAACACAGCGCTCGGCCTGCTCATTGCGTTGGACCTTGCGGCCCGGCTCTGGATTTCGAACAACCTGCGCCGGGAACTAACACGCATCTATACGCTTGCGGATTTGGTCGTGACGCTGTCTTTGCTGCTCGCCCCCTTTATTCCTGGGAACTTTGCCTTCCTCCGCGTCTTGAGGGGGCTGCGGCTGATCCACGCTTATCATCTGCTCCGCGATTTGCGGCGCGACAGTCTGTTCTTTCGGCGCCATGAGGATGCCATCCTCGCAGCCGTCAATTTGTTCGTCTTCATCTTCGTGACCACGTCATTGGTCTTTGTGCTGGCCTTTGAGGGAGAGACAGGTGTCGCGGGATATGTGGACGCGCTCTATTTTACGGTGGCGACGCTGACGACGACTGGCTTTGGTGACATCACCATGACAACGACCAGCGGCAAGCTCTTATCGGTATTTATCATGGTCGTGGGGGTCGCGCTTTTTGTGCAATTGGCGCGCGCCATCTTCCAGCCTTCCAAGATCAAATACAAATGTCCTGAATGTGGCCTGAACCGGCATGAGACAGACGCAATTCACTGCAAACATTGCGGCGAACCCTTGAAGATCGAGACTGAGGGAGAGACCGCAACATGACCGCGCCCGCACGGCTCTACAGATTGGGATCTTGGCACATATCTTCGCTACGGGTGGTCCGTCCACGCTGTTGAGCTGGTCGCTTAAACCATCGGGCCGTCAAAAAGAGCGTAAAACAAAAACAGGGAATGGATCTCCCATTCCCTGTTCTGATGGCCCTTGGGTGGCACGAGGTAAAATCCCACCCAAGGGGTCCGTTCGTCCTTAAAACCCCATCACAAGCGAAACGCCAATGGTGTTGTCGGTCGATTTCAAACCGGCTGTGGGATCTGTGTTATAGTCTGTGCGGTAGCTTAGACGGGTCGACAGGTTGTTGGACACCTTGAAATTGACGCCCGCGTCGTTCGACACAATCGTATTGGTGTCGGACCCAAGAACATCAGTGTCGTTGGTGAAAGAGACCGTATCGGTGAGCGCATAGAAGTAACGCGAAGATACGATGAAGCCGACTTCGGTGTCAGATACGCCAGCCGCATCTTTGTAGTAACGCGCGCCGGGGCCTGCCTGGACACGCCATGTGTGGTTCGGCTCGCTCAGGACACGGTAGCCTGGACCGAAGCCCAAGAACGCATCGGTTTCCGAGCCGGGCAAGATCGCACCGGAATTATCTGTCAGCAGGCCGTCATATTGGAAGCGACCAATGCCGAACATGTAGAACTCTGGCGTGAAGTAGCGGCTGGCCTCATAGGTACCAAAGAACTTCTCTTCGTTCTTCGTGCCGTTTGCTTCGCCGTATTCGACTGCGAAGCCAATAAGGTGGTTCCAGTCGCCAATCCCGTAGGTCAGGCGGCCTGCACCAGCCAGCTCACCATTGTCGGTGTTGCCAGAAGTGCCAGAGGCCGTCAGGGCAAAAGAGCCGCGCCAGCCTTGTGCCACACCATTCGAGCCAAAGCGGTCTGCGTCTTCACCACGACGTTGGTCGCGCTCTACCTCTGTGGTGATGTCGTCGATTTGATCATTGAGTTCGGTTACCCCTGTTAGGGTGCTTTGGGCTGAAGCCGGGGCAGCGACGATCAGCGCCAGTGTCGAAACGGTGGCAAATTTGGCGAACATGTTCATGGGTCAATCCTTCCCCAAAAGAAGTGATCCGAACCGTGGCTGGTCCGAAAGCATCTCTGCTGGATAAGATTTAATGCTTCGTAGATCGCGAGGATAATTCGAATGAATTATAGATAAAGCGACTATTACTCATCTTTGGCTTCGCCCTCCGAGGCCGCCTCGTAGTCCGCCATGACCCCCAAATCGCCCACGAGAGTTTCTTGAGATTTTTCAGCCTTCTGTACAACGGTCTTTAACGTCTTGTGCGCCAGCACGGCCAGGTCCTCATCCAAATCTTCACGCCAGACCACCCAAGACGGGTAAGCGAACCGTGGCGCATCTGCCACAATATAGAGTTTTCCATCGTCCAGATGCCGCCTTACCGACCGGGCGGGCAGGAATGCAACTGACCGCCGGTTGACCACATATTCCATCGTGAGGGCCCCCAAGGCCATGGAGCGGCCTGAATCCGTCAAATGCGGGAGTGCGAGTGCAAGCGCGTGGGTGAATTCAGGCCCCCAGTTCACGGAGACATACCCCGACAGCTTTTCCAAGCTTGCGTCCGGATAGGAGGCCACAAGGATCAGTTCATCGTCTAAGGCGGGCTCTACGATCAACCCCGGTCGCAGTTGCGGTGTGTAAAGCAATGCGGCCTGCACGACGCCCTCGACTAGAAACCGCGTTATGCGGTCCGGCATGCCCATTTCCGCATGTACGCTTAATTGCGGCATCTCGACCTGTAGGGCATCGAGCCAGCGAAACCCCAAACCCGGCCAGAGCGAATATTGTGCGCCGATGCTAAGCGCACGCTCATAGCCATGAGGAACTGAATTTTTTGCCGGGCTTCTTCCCAGACCTTCAAAAGGCTGAGGGCGTAGGGCTCAAACTGCTGGCCTTCGGCGGTGAGCACAGCTCCGGCCTTCGAGCGGGTGAAGAGTTGATGCCCCAGGCTGCCTTCTAGGCGCTGAATGCGCAGGCTGATCGCGGATTGCGTGACAAAAAGCCTGTCGCGCGCAGCGACAAACGATCCGGTATTCGCAACTTCGATAAACGTTTTAATCAGGGTGATGTCCATCGTTCAACCACCTCCATTGGGCACCTTCATTCTCCTTCTTATGTACTATTGAAAGACCTCGGAAGCGTTACCGAATTAGGCCTTTAAGGGCTGATGGTCTTTTACACGTGTCCAAAATCTTCCCGTAGGGGCTCTGGTTCTTCCTCAAGCCCGGCATGCCGAGCATAGGTATGACCCGACTGAACTGCCCCTGCGATGAGGCTTGGAGCGTAACAGTCACCAATTCGCCTTACCGAGCGAATACCAGCGTCGTCCCATTGCTCTTTGGCTGCAAGAAGGTCTTCCCAGAGAGCATCGTTGGGGCGCCGGGTTGTGACAGTGACCACTGTGCTGCAGGCAATCTCTTGAGTGTCTCCCGTGTAAACACAACTGAGTGTCAGCGTCTCCGGGGACATGTCGGCAAGGCTGTGCAGGGGGATGATGCGCACTTGCTTTTCGATCAGGCGACGCTGGATGCGGTCCTGCTCCAAAGTGGTTTCCGACCAGGGCGATACGACGGGCGCCGGTGTGACGAACACAACATCGCGCCCTGCGGTCGCCAAGAGTTCAGCTAGAACGCTTGCCATGTAAAAACGGTCATCATCAAAGACGACAACGGGACCCTTATCTGTGACGGCCGATGCGCCTTTGGCCATGATGTCATCTGGCGTCAACACGCGGTCCGGATCCAGAAACCCAAGTGGGCGACGATGCACGCGACCCACCCCATCTGCCCGCCATGTTGACCCTGTGGCAAGGGCGACATGAGGCATGCCGAACTCAAGAATATCAGATGCTTGAAGCGGGCTGTTAAGGTACATTTCGACATTCGGCGCTTGGTTTAGCTGCCAGAGCCGCCAATCTCGAACACGAGCCCATGTTGCAAGACCAGGCAAGGCACTTTCTAAAGTGACACGCCCTCCCCACGCGGTCCCTGCCTCGGACAGAGTGACCTCTGCGCCCCGTTGAACCAAGGCGCGCGCCGCCTCCAGCCCGGCGGGACCCCCGCCGACGATTAGGTAGGGGTCAGGGTGCGAAAGAGACGGGATAAATTCGGGATGCCAGCCGCGCCGCCATTCCTCACCGAGGGTTGGGTTTTGGGTGCACCGCATCGGCACGCTGGTGTTGTCGCCCATCACGCAAATGTTGCACCCAATGCACTCCCGGATTGCCTCGATCTCCCCAGCCTCGATCTTGCTCGGCAGGAATGGATCAGCAATGGAAGGGCGCGCGGCGCCAATCAGGTCCAGATGACCGCTTTTGATCACCCGCGCCATGGTGTCGGGCGATGTATAGCGACCCACGCCCACGACAGGCTTTGTGGTGACCGATTTCACAAAGCCTGTGTAATGCTCCTGAAACCCTTCGTCGGAGAACCGTGCGGTCTGGCTGTCGTTTGACCACCCAGACAGGTTCACATCCCAAATATCAGGCTCTTCGGCCAAAGCCTCGATAATGTCATGCGCCTCCCCATCGTGCTGCAAGCCGTCGCGGCCCATCAGTTCATCAACCGCCAAGCGCACGGCGACGGCGCAAGTCTGACCCACAGCTTCTTTCGTGTCCTCAATCACTTCTCGGAACAACCGCAGACGGTTTGCAAATGAGCCGCCATATTCATCTGTACGGTGGTTGTGGCGCGCCAGCAGAAAATGTTGCAGCAAGGTCATATCGTGGCCCGCATAGGCGTAGATGATATCAAACCCCGCCTCTTTTGCCCGCAGCGCGGCGTCCACATGCCATTTGCGAAAGGCTGCGATGTCGGTCTTGTCCATGGCCCGGGCCTGGACCGGGTCATCACTTGCGACGGCGGCTGCAGATGGCGCAAGGGGGGCAATTCGGCTGTAGCGGTTTGCTGTGTGAAGTCCATTATGAACCAGCTGGATCGCTGCCAGGCTGCCATGTGCGTGAACTGCATCTGTCACGAGGCGCAGGGCTGGAATGTCCTGCGCCCCCCAAATCCGCGCTTCATTTGCAGGGGTTAGGTCTGAGCTTGCATGTATTTCAGCCTCTTGCGTGGACACCACACCCCATCCGCCTTCCGCTTTCACCCCGCGCAGACGCGCCTCTGCTTTTGGGTATCGATGCCCCATACCCGTGCAATGGGGCACTTGGTAAAACCGGTTGCGGGTAGTGACAGGACCAATCTTGAGAGGCTTAAAAAGAATATCGTAACGCGGATCACGCATAGTGGGTCCTTGAATTGGGCCAGGTGAAGTGGATTCAGCTTGAGCCTATTGGAACAGGTGGAAAGCCGAAAGCGGACAAAAACGATGATCGTGGCCTCGGAGAGAACCATGACCCCGGACGGATATATCGCAATCCCGCTCAACAGAGCCGCAAACAGAGAACCGTTTTTGAACGACTATCACTGGTCTCGTAATCTAAAGCTCAAACAAACGCGGCAGATCTCGCGACCCTTCTATCACCCGCACGATCTGCACTTCCTCATCTACCTTGATGAAGAATATCAGGTAACGCCCATGCCGCGCGTGACGCAGCCCTTTGTGCAGATCGTCGCGCTTCTGGAAGCTGCCGGGGCGCTCGCCTACCTCAACAATCTTCGCCTCGATCTCGGCCACGAAAGATGCGGCGCGAGGGCGATTGTCGAGCGCGATGAAGTCGCCAATGTCCATGAGGTCTGCCCGTGCAGCGGGCAGGATAACGACGTTTGCCACGATCAGGACTTGTCGGCGTAACGCGCACGCAGCTCAGCAAACACCTGGTCGGCCGGAATACCCGGTCCGCTGTCCAGCCCAGCTTTGATCGCGTTCCGTAAGACCTCAAGATCGCGCAGCTCGGCATTGCGGCTGCGTGTCCAATCGCGCAACGCCTCGCGTACAACTTCACTGGTTGAGGCATACTCGCCACTAGCTACGGTCTGGCGCAGTGCCTCTGCCATATCTGTTGGCATTGTAATTGTCATTCGTTCAGCTGAAGGCACGGCATGTCCTTTCGAGATACGTCATACATAAGCATACTTTTGATGCGCGCAATGTCGAGTCCGATCATGATCACTTGGTTCGTCACGGATTCTATTTTGGTCGCGAGGCCATCTGCGCGCATGTTCCAAAAAGGAGCGGTTGCCATGGAATTCGTAAACGACATTGTAGACGATCTGCCACCGAAACATTGAAGCCTTTCCTAGTAACTGGGCCTGCGTATACTAGGCGTGACCTTCAGTAAAAAAGCGTTTATAGCAAAACGACCATATTTGGCTGTGAAAGATATTTACCCAATGAGTGCCAGTAACCCGCTCCAGCAGGCCTACCAGAAGTTTCGTGCCATTTTCGGGGCGACGATCCTGTTCAGCTTCTTTGTGAATTTGCTGATGTTCGTAGGTCCTCTTTATATGCTCCAGATCTATGATCGGGTGCTTTCCAGCCGAAACGAGATGACGCTCGCGGTGATCACGATAGTCGCAGTGGCCCTTCTCATCACCTATGGCACGCTAGAGTTTGTCCGCTCGCGTATGCTGGTACGGGCAGGTTTGCAGTTTGACAGCATCCTCTCACGGCCCCTGTTTGACCGCGTGGCACGGATGCAGCTGGTCAATCCTAACGGTGGCGCGCGCACCGCTCTGGGAGATGCAGATAAAGTCCGCAGCTTTATTACCGGACAAGGTGTGTTGGCCTTTTTTGATGTGCCCTGGACCCCGATCTTTCTTGCGCTCTGCTTTGCTTTCCATCCCTGGTTGGGATGGGTGGCCACGGGCGGTACGGTCGTCATCTTCACCTTGGCGCTTCTCAACGAATATTTGACCCGCAATGCGCTGCAGTCGGCCAACAACGAGGGCCAGCAAGCGTCCGAATTTGCCGGGGCCACGATGCAGAATGCGGAAGTCATTCGTGCAATGGGGATGCAAGACGCTTTGGCGCAACGTTGGCAGGTCAAGCGTAATGGCATGCTCGTCTCGCAAGCAACCGCCAGTGACTGGGCCGGTGCTGTCATGTCGAGCTCAAAATTCGTCAGAATGGCCCTTCAGGTCGCGATCCTCGGCACGGGTGCCTATCTCGCCATGAAAGGGGAGATCTCCGCAGGCGTCATGATCGCGGCCTCGATCGTGATGGGCCGTGCTCTGGCTCCAGTTGAGCAGGCCGTCGGACAGTGGAAAGAATTTGTTGCAGCACGCCAATCTAATGCACGCCTGAAAAAGCTCTTTGAAGCTGTTGCAGAAGAGCCTACGCGTCTTCAACAGCCCCAGCCTAAAGGGCATCTCAGCGCCGAAGGTGTCACGACTGTTGTCCCTGGCACCCGCGATACGATCCTCCGGGGCGTCAGTTTTGATCTGCCAGCCGGAAAGACATTGGCTCTTATTGGCCCCAGTGGGTCGGGAAAGTCTACGCTTGCGCGTCACCTAGTTGGTGTGGGCGACCCGATCAATGGCGCGATCCGCCTCGATCAGGTGGAGCTTTCCCATTGGGACCGTAATCAGCTTGGCAAAACCATCGGCTATCTGCCGCAGGACGTAAAACTGTTCGCGGGCACCGTCGCCGAGAACATTTCCCGCTTTATGGACGATGCCACCGACGACGACATTATCGCAGCCGCCAAGCTTGCCGGGGCCCACGAAATGATTTCCGGGCTGAACGACGGCTATGCCACCCAAATTGGAAGCGGCGGCGGCCGTTTGTCTGGCGGTCAACGGCAGCGGGTTGGATTGGCCCGGGCGCTTTTCGGCAACCCCTCTCTGGTGGTGCTTGATGAGCCCAATGCGAACCTGGACAGTGAAGGCGAAGAAGCCTTGGCACGTTGCCTCACCCAATTGAAGAGTGACGGTAAGACGATTGTCCTAGTGACCCATAAGGCGAATATTCTGAGTGCCACCGACTTCACCTTGATCCTGAGAGAAGGAACGGTTCAGCGGTTTGTGGCCACAAAGGAGCTGTTGCAACCTCAACAACAAAAGCCGCAGCAGCAGCCCCAGACGTTGTCGCTGTCCACGGCCAAGCTGTAAACTTTGGCAGGATCTGACCGAGGCCCACATGTGGCGCTGGTCCGATCCTTGTCAAAATGACAAAACAGCTCTCATTCATAAAACCACCAGAGATTTAGGATTCAATCGTGGCAACAGCACAATCAGCCCTGATTGCGGGCCAACTGAAAAAGATGGCAAACCCGCGAAAGTACTCCTTCGCAGGGTATGTTATCTTGTTCATTACCTTCGGCATCCTGGGCACCTGGGCTTATTTTGCGATCATCGCCAGCGCTGTTGTGGCGCCTGGGGTGGTGTCGCTGGAAAGCGACCGCAAAGTTGTTCAGCACCTTGAGGGCGGTATCGTTCAAGATATCTTGGTGCGCGAGGCTGCTTTCGTGGAGCAAGGCGACCCCCTGCTCGTGCTCGACAACATCCAGATCAACTCGGAAATAAGGGTGCTCGAGCAGCGCCGTGCCGCCTCGGAAGCCTTGATTGCCCGGTTGGTCGCAGAGCAGGCCTTTGATGAAGAGATTGAGTTTTCCCCTGACCTGCTCAACGCTGAAGACCCCTACGTGAAAAGTGCGGTGCAAGCCCAACGCAACATCTTTGAAGATCGCCGATCAATCTTTTTGTCGCAAACTGAAATCCTCGAGTTCCGTGCAGAGCAGTTGAACAGTCAAGCGGAAGGCTACGAAGTCCAGCTCGCCGCCGTGGAAAGACGTCATACCCTGCGCAACGAACTCTTTGAGCGGATGCGCACGGGCGAAGAGCGCGGCGTGATCGAAAGCAACCGCCTCTCTGAAATGCAAGATGAGGTGATCCAGATCGAGGCCAGCATTGGGACAGCCATGTCCGATATCGCCCAAGTAAAAGCTGCAGCTGGAGAGGCGCAGCTCAATATTCTTAAGCTCAAGCAAGAATATAGCGAACGCGCCAACAGCGAGCTTAAAACCGCGCGCTCTGAGCTTTCCGAGATCAATGAAAAGTTAACTGTAGCCGCCGATCAGATGCGGCGCACAACCATTCTGGCCCCCACGACTGGCAAGGTGCAAAGCCTCGCCGTCACCACCCGCGGCTCCGTGATCCGTTCTGGCGAAATCCTGATGGAGATCGTCCCCAGCGATGAGACGCTTCTTATTGATGCGAAGATCGCGCCCGTGGATGTGGATAACGTACGCCCCGGGCTTGAAACCGAAGTGCGGTTTTCGGCCTTCAAAGCCCGCCTGTCAAAGGTGGTGTTGGGCGAGGTTCTATCGATCTCAACAGATGTGGTGACCACCCAGGACCCCAATGAGGCGCCCTATTACCTCGCACGCATCAAAGTACCGGACGAAAATCTCACGGATGAGATCCGTGAGGGTTTGACCGCAGGCATGCCGGCAGATGTGGTGATCCTGACAGGTGAGAGGACCGTATTGCAGTACATGCTAGACCCTCTGTCCGAAGCAATTTTCAAAAGTTTGCGCGAAGAGTAGACACCTATATAGACTGTAGGCATGGTGAAAAATCCGAAGATCCGATGGGAGATAATGTGAGCAAGGTCAAGCGTTTTGGCGACTACATAGCTGCGTTTTTCAAGCTCGGGCGCACAGAGCGCTTGGCCAAAGAAGCGCACCGCAACATGCGAGCCACCGAGGAGCGCTTCAATGCTTTGGAAACCCGCGAGCGCCAGCTGAGAAATGGAATCAAACAAATGGTTCAGGGCGAGACCCAGGTTCTAATGGCCCGCAATGCAGAGCTCGCGCGCAATTTTGTCGGACTCTCCCGGCGCTTGGATCAGGTTTTGCTCGCATCCCAAGGGACGCAAACACAGCCCCCACCGCCGGACCCGGCCGCCAAGGACGCGGGGGGGCTCGGGGCCGTCATGGACAGTTTCTATCACCGGCTGGAAAACAAATACCGCGGCACCACATCCGACATCCGAAACAGGTTGCGCGTCTATCTGCCCGATGTTGAGAGCGCGGTTATCCGCACCGGCGGCAAACCTGTTATGGACATCGGCTGCGGCCGCGGGGAATGGCTTGGCCTGCTAAATGATGTAGGCATCACCGCCATTGGCATTGATACCAACCCTGTGCAAATTGAAGACGTGCAGAGCGAAGGACTGGATGCGCGTTACGGGGACGCCCGCAGCGCGCTCACCGAGGCCAAAGACGATTCTTTAGCCTGTATTACCGCGCACCATCTGATCGAGCATCTGCCTTTTGAAGAGGTTCTCTGGATTACCCGGGAAGCCATGCGCGTGCTGGCCCCAGGCGGGGTACTCTTGTTCGAAACCCCCAATACACGCAACGTTCTGGTAGGATCGACCTCCTTTCACAACGATCCCACGCACCTGCGTCCTATGACCGATCCGGTGCTGAATGTCCTGTTTGAAACGATCGGGTTTCAGCCCATCGAAACGCGCCATCTGCACCCTCATGAGAGGCTTGCTGAGTTTATGGCAAAGCCAGGGTTTGACCCCGACCTAGCCAATCTGATGTTTGGCGCCCAGGATCTGGCCATCTTGGGGCACAAACCCCTTCGGGAGACTTAAGATGCGGGTTGGTGTTGTTCGGACCCAAGTCCCCTTCGTCACCGGCGGTGCAGAGCGCCATGCCGCTGGCTTGGTGAGCGCCCTGCGGCACTATGGTCATGAGGCTTGCGAAATCGCCCTGCCCTTCAAGTGGTACCCCGTTGAGACCTTGACCGATAGCATCCTATCAGCACGGCTGGTGGACCTGTCAGAATCTGAAGGGGTGCCCATCGACATGATGATCGGGCTTAAATTCCCTGCCTATCTCGCGCGGCATCCAAATCCGGTCTTTTGGTTGATCCACCAGCATCGGCAAGCCTACGACATGTGGAATGCTGGCACGTCGGACTTGCTGGACAGCCCCGATGGGATGATGGCACGCGATATGATCCGGGCGGAAGACCGCGCGGCGTTCGCACGCAGCACGCGCCCCATTTATGCGAACTCGAAAAATGTCGCCGGACGGCTGGAGACTTACCTTGGTCTACCCTCTACGCCTTTGTATCACCCCCCACCGCTCGCAGACCGGATGACTCAAGGCGCGTTTGGTGACTATCTCTTCGCGCCGGGACGTCTGAACCCCTCCAAGCGGGTCGATCTGATGCTGCGCGCATTGGCCATGACGCCTGGACCAATGCGCTTGGTCATCGCCGGCGTGCCAGAGAACCCTGCCTATCTGGACGACTTACGCAGCCTGGCTGCGGCTTTGGGGATTTCGGGGCGCGTCGATTGGCTGGGCGGCATCGATAATGACACGATGATCCGCCACTATGCCCAGGCCCGTGGCGTCGTCTTTACGCCGCAAGATGAAGATCTGGGCTATATCACGTTGGAGGCCATGCTCTCGGGCAAGCCGGTGATCACCACCACCGACGCCGGTGGCCCGCTAGAGTTCATTTCTCACGAACAAGAAGGATTGATCACCTCGCCCGATGCGGAGGCGCTCTCAAAGGCTTTCATCACGCTTTATGAAGATGCAGCCTTGGCCGAAACCATGGGCCAGGCCGGGCTCGAGCGCTATCATAGTCTGAACATCTCCTGGGAGCATGTGGTGGAAACACTGACCGGGGAGACGGCCAAACCGGCCCCGGGACCCGCGCAAATCGCGGCCCTTGAAGCGAAAGCCGCGGCCACCCCGGCCGAAGAAGCAGTGGCCCGTGTACAGGCCGCCGTGGCTCCGCCGCCCGCGCCGGCCTTGCCTTTTGCCTCTATCACCGACGTGTTGGAGGCCTATGCCTTTGACACCATGCCCCAAGAAAATGGTGAGGGTCCCGCGCCGGTTGAGCCTGGATTGGCAAAATATCTGGGCTCGCATTGGACGCGTTACCTGACCACTTTGCACCATATCGTAGACTGTGCCCCGCGCGATATTCTGGATGTTGGGGTCTTCCCACCTCTGGCCTTTGAGGCCATGGTCGTCAACGCGCTCGAGGACGTCAAAATGAGCGGGGTCTGGGAAGGACCAAATCCCTATGCGCAGTCAGTCAAAAGCCTGAACCCAGCCTACCCTGATTTTGATATCGAGTTGCGCCCCGCCAACATCGAGCGCGATGTCATGCCCTATGGGGACGCAGAGTTCGACATGGTGCTGGGCATGGAGATCTTTGAGCATCTCGCTCTGGACCCGCATTTCTTCCTGTCCCAAGCGGCCCGCGTGCTGCGACCCGGTGGGCATATCATTCTGACCACGCCCAATGTCGGTAGCCACCGCGGTGTGCGAAAAATCCTTGATCGTGAGTCCCCCTACTCTTTTGGTCTTTTTGTCCCCACCGGGGGGGTCTACGGACGGCACAACCGCGAATACACCCCACATGAGGTAGAAGCTCTCGCCCATGGTGCCGGCTTTGAAACCCACTACCTAGGGACATCTGATGTCTACGATGACCACGTGGACCCGGCGACTGCGGCCCTCATGATTGCTCGTGAGGACGACTTGCATCTGCGCGGAGAAACGATCGTCTTTGTCGGGCGGAAAGCAAGGGCACCGAGCGCCCCGCCCGCTGGCCTTTATCATGGTGATCCTGCGCGGCTGTCGGGCAAACTGGTTTTGACCAAGGATGAGGCCGAGACCGGCCTCACGCAGGTCACCGCGCACAATACCTCTTCAGGATGGTGGCCCGCTGCGGGCAACCAAGCGACCGCCCTTTTGGCTGAATGGATCAATGGTGAGGATTATCTCGTTCATACCAATGTCATTCTGCCGCTGAGCGAAGCCGTGGCACCGGGAGCGGAGACCACATTCAGCTTCCGCCGGGATCCCGATATGGCGGGCCCTGGTACGCTGCGGTTGCATCTTTTTCAGACGGGTGTTGGTGCTTTTACTGGCACGGGACGGGCCAACACACTGGAGCTGCCTTGTTCTGAGGCCAGCTTTTTGGCCTTAGTCAAACGAGCCCTTTGATGACCAGCGCAGAGCCTCGCCCCACAATTCACTGGATCAGCCCCCTTCCCCCGGCTGAAACCGATATTGCACATTACACCGCACGCGTCCTGCCAGCGCTCAGCGCTAAGGCGGAAGTTGTTCTGTGGACTGATGCGCAGGAATGGGATCTGTCCTTGGAGCGGTATTGTGTGGTCAAGCAGTTTGACCCGGATACGGTTTTGCCGAGAGACTTTGCCGCAGCCAGCTGCGGAACAGGACCAGAGGTTCTCTTTCTGCACATCGGGAACTCTTGGGTCTTCCATGCGGGTTTTTTGCGCCTCGCGCAACGCATCCCCACCCTTGTGGTCTTACATGATCTCGCGATTCAGGAATTGATGATCGAAGCCGTCGAGCAATACGAATGGGATGCGCCAAGCTACTTGGCTGGGATGGAAAAGTGGTATGGAGCAGAAGGCTGGCGCAAAGGCCAAGCCTGCTTGCAACGAGAAGAAAAAGGGTCTGTCATATCTGCCCAATTGCCGGGCTTCGAGTTGGTGTTGGACAAGGCGCTTGGCGTGCTAACACATACTCAGTTTGCGTCGAATGCGGTGCAAGAACGGTTGCCTCACTTGCCCTGCCAAGTGTTGCCCTTGCCCTTCGAAATAGGCCCCCCGCCCTCGCAGCGCCGGGCTTCAAGCGGCCCGGTGCGGCTTTTGCAATTCGGCTGGATCGGCCCCAACCGGCGGCTTGAGCAAGTTTTGGATGCTTTGGCCCAGATGCCGGAGGATTTTGACTACCGGCTGGACGTGATGGGCAAGATTTGGAACCCGGATGTCATATATGACAAGCTGACCCAGTTAAACCTGGCCGGCCGGGTACATTTGCATGGGTTTGTCCCAGAGCCGGTCTTGGACGATGCGCTGCGCCAGGCCCATCTGGTGTTGAACCTGCGCCATCCCAGCATGGGGGAAGCCTCTGGCAGCCAGCTGCGCATCTGGAATGCGGGGGCGCCATCGGCCGTCACCCGGGAAGGCTGGTATGCGGGATTGCCTGAAGACGTGGTCTCTTTTGTAGATGTGGACGATGAAGCCGCTCAACTGTACGTGCTCTTTTTGAGACTTGCCGCTGATCGCCGCGCGGGGGACGAGATTGGTGCCGCAGGCCGGGCCTATTTCGAGGCGCATCATGCCCCTGCTTCCTATGCGCAAGGCATCGTCTCTTTGGCTAAAGAGACCGCTCTGAATGCCGGCCGGGACCTGGCCTTGCGGTTGAGGTCTGAGCAGCAAACAGCACATGACTTGCATCCAAGTTTGCAAAAGCGTCTTGAGGCGCTTTCCGCGCCTGTCAGAACGGACCTTTAGACGTGTTCTGCATCGCCAAACAGCATCCCATAGGCTTCTGGCTCATAATACCTCAGCAGAATTCTCATAAAGGCTTTGGGTTCTTGCTCAAGGGCTTTTGCCCAATCGCGGTACCGCGCGCTTGGAATTTTGCCGCGGCCGGTCTCAAGTTGCGAGATAAAGGTGTAGTAATCTAAGTCAAGAACGTCTGCGAGTTGGCGCTGCGATAAGCCCTGCGTTTCGCGCAGTGCCCTCAGCCAGCTTCCCAACTCTGCACGGGCGTTTTTATCGCGCGAGACGGCGGGGGTGATTTTGTCGTGTGCCATACGAAGCTTCCGGTTCGCGGCGAAGCCCCACTTATATAGGGGGCCCAGCCAGGTTTGCTGCAGCTGAAGTAAGAGCTGCCGGTGTTATTTTTGGGCGGTTCTATGCCTATCTGTATCCATAACATCATATGAAAGAAGTTGGTATACTTTTTACTGGACATATAGCTTGCTCGATGACCGGTAATTTGCTAGTTCGCTCTTAGCGATCATTCCGCGATCTGGCGACAATGCCTTATTTGGAAGATTTTTGCCGCGCGGTCGCTCGTGAAAAGAAAATCGTGAATCTTCACAACGCAGGAATTACAAACATGGCAACTTCTACGCAAATCAATGCGATTACAGCCCTTTATGTAGGGTACTTTGACCGCGCTCCTGATCCAGCAGGTCTTCAGTTCTGGATTGACCAAATCGACAACGGTCGTGAGTTCAACACAATTGCAGCTGACTTCGCAGCTTCCGCTGAAGCCGTGGCGCTGTACCCCTACTTGACCACGCCAGCCGTTTCTTCGCCTGCCGCGTTCATTACAAACATCTACGCGAACCTGTTCGGCCGCACACCTGACGATGAAGGCCTGGAATTCTGGACTGGCGTTCTGGAAGACGGTAGCGTTTCCGTGGCCGACATGATCGAAGCGATCATCATGGGCGCTCGTGACGATGCAGCCGCCGGTACATTCGACAAATCCGTTCTGGACAACAAAGTCGAAGTTGGTTTGGATTTTGCTCTGGAAACGGGCAACGTTGCTGGCTTTAAATTTGACGCCGCAGCCAAAGCCGCAGCTGTTGCTGCCGTCAACGGCGTGACAGAAGACCAAGCAACTGTAGACGCCGCAAAAGCTGCAACAGATGCATTCGTAGCCGATGGCACCGTCCCAGGCACTGTGGGCCAAACCCTCACGCTCACTGCAGCTGCCGATAACCTTGTCGGTACAGCTGACGTGGATACATTCCAAGCTGTCGTAGGTGCTGGTGCGGCCGACACGCTGACCGTTTTCGATAAGCTCGACGGTGGCGCTGGCGAAGACACTCTGGACATGATCGTTACTGGCGACCTTATCACTCCAGGCGGCGTGTCGATCAAAAACATCGAAACTGTCAATCTTTTCCGTGACGCTACCCTCACTCCGGCTACAGCTGTTAATGCTGCTACCTTTGTTGGCGCTAAGCAAATTTGGCAGATCGACAATGCAAGTGCGATCAATAATCTCGTAGACGGCCAGGCTGCTGGCTTCCGCGATACTGCGTTGAACGGTATGGTCACCTACAAAGCTGGCGCGACAGCTGCGACAGTTGCTCTCGACAACATTGCAACTAATGGTCAACTGGATGTTGTTGGTAAAGACTTGGAAACAGTCACCGTCTCCGGCACTGTGGACAATAGTGTTGCAGCGAAAATCACTGTTAACATTGGCAACCCTGGTTCCGGCGCTGACGCCGTTACTGACGTTGTCTTGGCGCTTGAAAACGATACAGATGTTACCGTGATCGGCAACAACGCACTTTCCACGCTGGAAACTATCGACGCATCCGGCTCGACCGGCGGCATCACAGCCTCCATCTTCAATTCGGGGAATGACGGTTACGCCGCTCTTTCTTCCGTAGTTGGTGGCTCGGGTAATGATGACCTGACACTCGACAATCTGCTTTCCTTTGAAGCAGAGACTGTGGAAATTTCTGGTGGTGCCGGAAATGACCTTATCACCATTACTGACACTACTGGGACTGGTGGTACAGCAACAGCGGTCGCCGTTAATATTACCGGTGGCGCTGGCAACGACACGCTGGCATTTACCAACACTCTTGCTAACATCACCGACGCGTCGGAAGCTAGCTTCATGGACAGCCTGATCACGTTTGCTGACTTCAATGGCGATGAGGATGTTCTTGATCTTAATGGTAGTCTTGCCGTACTTTCAAACACTGATCGGGCGAATATCGCTGCTGAGGACAATCTGTTTGACGCGCTTACAATGGCCGCCGGTAAGACCACCAGCGGTACCACAGTTGCGTTCGACTTCGGTGGCGATGCTTACATCTATTCCGATAACGGTACTGACACGACTCCTGATCTTGTCCAAGCTGGTGACGGCCTCGTTAAGCTGGCTGGCTTCTCTGTCGAGAACTTCGACTCCAGCAACCTGATCTAATCATCTCCTAGGAGACTGATTAAAAAATAAGGGCCCCGCTATCTTATGATGGCGGGGCCTTTTCCCGTCGGATGAAGCCAGGAGCCAACTTGGCAACATTCGTGCTGTAGATGTTGAACTGAAGCGACTTGATCAACAAAAAGCTATCGCTCAAACAGCCCGGAATGCCTATGCGCGGGCTTTGCAAGAAGAGCTGACTAAAGTTGAGCCACAACAATAAATTGGTGACGTAAACTTGGTTGC
This sequence comes from Sulfitobacter indolifex, assembly GCF_022788655.1. Taxonomy (NCBI): domain Bacteria; kingdom Pseudomonadati; phylum Pseudomonadota; class Alphaproteobacteria; order Rhodobacterales; family Roseobacteraceae; genus Sulfitobacter; species Sulfitobacter indolifex. The sequence continues at coordinate 135,094 of NZ_CP084953.1, forward strand.
CCCGTTTGCCTGCCCGCTTTTATAATATCATCCAGTGAAAAGTCGGTATACTTTTCACTGGACATAAAACTTGCCCGGTGATGGATAATTTGCTAGTTCCCTCTTAGCGATCATTCCGCGATCTGGCGACAATGCCTTATTTGGAAGATTTTTGCCGCGCGGTCGCTCGTGAAAAGAAAATCGTGAATCTTCACAACGCAGGAATTACAAACATGGCAACTTCTACGCAAATCAATGCGATTACAGCCCTTTATGTAGGGTACTTTGACCGCGCTCCTGATCCAGCAGGTCTTCAGTTCTGGATTGACCAAATCGACAACGGTCGTGAGTTCAACACAATCGCAGCTGACTTCGCAGCTTCCGCTGAAGCCGTGGCGCTGTACCCTTACTTGACCACGCCAGACGTCTCTTCGCCTGCCGCGTTCATTACAAACATCTACGCAAACCTGTTCGGCCGCGCACCTGACGATGAAGGTCTAGAATTCTGGACTGGCGTTCTCGAAGACGGTAGCGTTTCCGTGGCCGACATGATCGAAGCGATCATCATGGGCGCACGTGACGATGCAGCCGCCGGTACATTCGACAAATCCGTTCTGGACAACAAAGTCGAAGTTGGTTTGGATTTTGCTCTGGAAACAGGCAACGTTGCTGGCTTTAAATTTGACGCCGCAGCCAAAGCCGCAGCTGTTGCTGCCGTCAACGGCGTGACAGAAGACCAAGCAACTGTAGACGCCGCAAAAGCTGCAACAGATGCATTCGTAGCCGATGGCACCGTGCCAGGCACTGTGGGCCAAACCCTCACGCTCACTGCAGCTGCAGATAACCTTGTCGGTACAGCCGATGCGGATACATTCCAAGCTGTAGACGATGGTGCTATTGACGCTACACTGACCGTTTTTGATAAGCTCGACGGTGGTGCAGGCAAAGACACGCTGGACATGGTCGTTCAAGGCGACCTCGACGTTCCAGGCGGCGTGTCAATCAAAAACATCGAAACCATCAATCTTTTCCGTGACAATACCCTCACTTCGGCTACAGCTGTTGATGCATCCGTATTTGCTGGCGCTAAGCAAATTTGGCAGATCGACGACGCCGGTGCGATCGAGAACCTTGAAGAAGGTCAGGCTGCTGGCTTCCGCGATACAGCCGTTCAGTTTGCTGACACCATCACCTACGAAGATGGCGCAACAACTGCCACAGTTGCTCTCGACAACGTTGTCACTAATAGCTTTTTGGACATTGCGGGTGACGACATCGAGACTGTGAACGTTGCGGGCTCGATCGACGCTGCTGCTGCCATTCTCAATGTGGGTCTAAATAACGACGGCTTTGGCGCTGATTCCGTAACGGCTCTGAACCTTTCGCTGGAAGGCAACGCAACTCTTAATGTGTTTGGCTCCAATGGTCTGGAACTGGAAACAGTTGACGCGTCCGGTTCAACCGGTGGCATCACGTATTCCCTTCCTAATCCGGCGGGTGATAACAATTTTGCTCTCGAAACCATCACTGGTGGTTCAGGCCAAGATGTGCTGACGATTGCTGACCTTGAGGATCTTAGTGCTGATACCTTTGCAGTATCTGGCGGCGCCGGTAATGACGTACTAACACTCTCTGACACCAGCGCGGGCTCGACTGCCGTTGCAGTGACTGTCAACGGTGGCGCCGGCAACGACACGCTGAAAATTGGCAATCTGCAGAACATTGTTGATGGTGCGGAAGGTGACTTCATGGACAGCCTGATCACCTTCGCCGACTTTAATGGCGATGAGGATGTTCTTGACCTCAGTGGTACTACCCTGGACGTGCTCTCGAACACTCAGCGGGCCAATATTGCAGCCGAAGATAACCTGTTTGATGCACTTGAGAATATCGCAGGTCTGAACTTGGGCGGCGGCACATATGGGTTCGACTTCGGAGGCGATGCCTATATCTATCAAGATAACGCTGCCGGCACTTCTGCTGTCGATACTTTCGATGCTCTTGACGGCCTTGTCAAACTGGCTGGCTTCTCTGTCGAGAACTTCGACTCCAGCAACTTGATCTAATCAGCTCTTAGGAGACTGATTAAACAATTAGGGTCCCGCTATCTTATGATGGCGGGGCCTTTTCCCTATGTAAGGAGTGCAAAATGGCAAACGGCCAAACAATCGACATCGACGGTAAATCTTATTTAATCGACAGCCTGTCGGATGAAGCCAAGAGCCAACTTGGTAACATTCGTGCTGTAGATGTTGAACTGAAGCGACTTGAACAACAAAAAGCTATCGCTCAAACAGCCCGGAATGCTTATGCGCGGGCTTTGCAAGAAGAGCTGGCTAAAGTTGAGCCACAACAGTAAATCACAACTGTAGACCTAGTTGCCTGGTTTACCTGCTAGAAGGCCTCTGCTGGAAACGGTGGAGGTCTTTTTGCTTTGGAGCAGCTATGGTTTGGCCTAACTTCGTAAGGGGCGATTCCAAGATGTTCTGGAATTATACAGAGCGCTGGTCGCGCTCAGGTAGCCCCCCCAAAAAAACACTGGAAGATGCGCTGTATGGTTTGACGCCTACACGGAATGGGTCATTCTGTGGACGACAGCGAGAGCAAGTGCCGCCAGGGGCATGAATACCGTATATGGGTTTGCCCCGAGATCGCAATTAGAGGATCGCAAACCTAGCCCGCCCCGCGCCCTGCTTTGCGAAAGTATCTCAAAGCACGATTTACGGCTGGCAGATCGAACTCTTAGGCTTTTTGCGCGTCGCCAAAAAGCATCTCATAGGCTTCCGGCTCATAATAGCGCAACAGAATGGTCATGAAAGCTTTGGGTTCTTGCTCAAGGGCTTTTGCCCAATCGCGGTACCGCGCACTTGGGATTTTGCCGCGGCCGGTCTCGAGTTGCGAGATAAAGGTGTAGTAATCTAGGTCAAGCATGTCCGCGAGCTGGCGTTGCGACAGGCCCTGCGCTTCGCGCAGTGATCTCAGCCAGCTTCCCAACTCAACACGTGCATCTTTGTCGTGCGAGACAGCAGGGGTGATCTTGTCATGTGTCATACTACGGAGCTTTCTGTTCGCGGCAAAGCCCCGCCTATATAGGGGCTAAACCAAGTTTGCTGCAGTTAAGATAGAAACTGTCAAAGTGATATTTGGTTGGATCTGTACCTGGCCACATCCATAACATCATATGCAAGAAGTTGGTATAGTTTTTACTGGACATAAAGCTTGCTCGGCAACGGCGAATCTGGCATTATGTTAAATGCGATCATTCCGCGATCTGGCCACAACGCCTTATTTGGAAGATTTTTGCCTCGCGGTTACTCGTGAAAATACATGAACCCTCACAACGCAGGAATTAAAGTCATGGCAACTTCTACCCAAATCAATGCAATTACGGCCCTCTATGTAGGGTACTTTGATCGCGCTCCCGATCCAGCAGGTCTTCAGTTCTGGATTGAGCAAATCGACAATGGTCGTGAATTCAACACCATTGCAGCTGACTTCGCCGCGTCCCCCGAAGCCGTGGCACTCTACCCCTACCTGAGCACGCCGGGCGTTTCTTCACCTGCTGCGTTCATTACAAACATTTACGCAAACCTGTTCGGCCGCACACCTGACGATGAAGGTCTGGAATTCTGGACTGGCGTTCTGGAAAACGGTAGCGTTTCCGTGGCCGATATGATCGAAGCGATCATCATGGGCGCACGTGATGATGCAACCGCAGGTACATTCGACAAATCCGTTCTCGACAACAAAGTCGAAGTCGGTTTGGATTTTGCTCTGAAAACGGGGAACGTCGCCGGCTTTGAATTTGATGCCGACGCGAGGGCTGCTGCTGTTGCTGTCGTCAACGGCGTCACAGAAGACCAAGCAACTGTAGACGCCGCAAAAGCCGCCACCGACGCATATATTGCTACCGGCACATTGCCAGGGGGTGCTGTAGGCGAAACCTTCACGCTTACTGCAGGCACTGACAATTTCGTTGGTACAGCCAACGCGGATACATTCCAGGCTGTAGAAAACGACGGTACGGCGGCCACCACATTGACAGCTTTCGACAAACTCGACGGGGGCGCTGGCAATGATACGCTGGAAATGATCGTTGACGGGACCCTTACCGTTCCTGGTGGCGTGTCGATCAAGAACATCGAAACCATCAATCTTGCACGCGATAGTGGTAGCGGCACTATTAATGCTGCCGTTTTTGTTGGCGCTTCGCAGATTTGGCAGATCGACAATGCTGGTGATATCAGCGGCCTCATAGACGGTCAGGCTGCTGGCTTTCGCGATACTGCGGTAAACGATACCATTACCTACGATGATGACGTGACAACTGCCACAGTTGCTCTCGACAACGTTGTCAGCGGTGGCACATTGGATATTGACGGTGACGACATCGAGACTGTGAATGTTGCGGGTTCGATCGACGCTGCTGCTGCCACCCTCACTGTAGATCTGGGGGCTGATGGCGCCGGCGCAGATGCTGTAACTGCTCTGAACCTTTCGCTGGAAAGCAACACCACCCTAACCGTCACTGGTTCCAACGGGCTGGAACTGGAAACTGTCAATGGTTCCGGCTCCACTGGCGACTTGTCTATGAACTTCGCTGTCCCTTCAAACGTCGTATCGAGTATCTCCACTGGGTCTGGTGATGACAGTGTGCTTAATGTCGGCCGCTTTTATAGTGACGCCGATGTCGTAACTATCGATTTGGGTGCTGGTAACGACACAGTAACTATTGATGACGATAACGGCGGTGCGTCGATCAATACGCGCCTGGAGATTACCCTTGGTGCTGGCTCTGATATGATTGAAAGCGAGTACGGAAACAACATCGGCGATGCCAGTGAGGCTGAGTTCCTAAACGGTCTCACGACTGTCTCAGACTTCAACGCTGACGACGACGTCCTTGATATAACGGCCTTCTCTTCGGGTCGCGAGACGTTGAGTAATGTGGAAATTGCAGCCATCGCCAGTGAGGCCAGCCTGTTCGATGCAGTTGTACTCGCGGCAAGCTACATGGACGGTGTTAACACTTTTACAACGTTCAACTACGGTGGGAATGCTTACGTCCTCCACGATTTTGATACCGACAGCACCTTTAGCGACGACGACGGCCTGATCGAACTGGTCGGCTTCTCCGTGAACGACTTCGACGCGAGCAACTTGATCACCTAATCACCTCGCAAGAGACTGATCAAAAATTAGGGTCCCGCTATCTTATGATTGCGGGGCCTTTACCTATGTAAGAAAAGCAGAGGTGGATGCCGGCCAAGAGATTGATATTGATGGTCAATCCTAAGACAGGACAGCTTAACGGATAAAGCCAAGAGAGCCAACTGGGCGACATTCGAGCTGTGGATGTGGGGCTTCAGCGCCTTGTTCAAAAAGCCACCGCTCAAACAACAAGCAATGCCTATGCACGGGCTGTGCAAGAAAAGCTGGCCAAGATCGAACCACGGCAGTAAGCTGGTGGCGTAAATCTCATTAGTGCCTCAACTGATGATGGGCCTCTGCTGGAAACGGTGGAGGCCTTTTGCGTTGGAGGGGTATATGCATGGCCTGGGAACCGCCACAGCATTGAGAGCTCTTTGTGTAAGTCAAATCTCGCTGACGAATAACGGGCTGATAGGCGTGTCGCCGGACCAAGGTTATAATCAAAATAGCACTCTGAATTATGCATAGGATCCCCCCATGAGACACATCTTGCTCGCTACTTTCATGGCTGTTGGATGGGCCGGCACAGCCTCTGCCGCCTGCACCTATGAACAGGTCGAACCAGTTGCGAAGCAGGGCCAAATGCAACACCGCTTCTTCAGTCAATGTGGGTTCTATGAAGTCGGTTATATGCTGGAAGGGAACACCCTGCACTTCCCGCGGGGAGGCACTCATACGGTCAGCGATGTTTCTGTAGCTGAAGCTCAATCTCTTCTGACGGAGGCGTACGGTCTTGTCGATGTAGGAGACGATACATTTATCCGTACCAAGGGGTTATTCGGCGCGTCTCGTTGAAGGCGGCCGGCATGGCCCATGCGGTGTTCGGTTAATGCTGGATAACATCTGTCCACGACGCGGCCTGAACCGCGTATCGCGGAGCCCCAAAGCCCGGAGCCGACTTCCAACGCGGAATTGGACTAAGGCGCAAAACAGGAGACCTGTCATGACCTACGTAGCTGGCTTCCTCACCCCCGTTCCCGATGGAAATCGTGAGGCCTATATCGAAAGCGCCCGCAAAGCCTGGCCGCTTTTCCGCGACTACGGCGCGCTGTCGACCATCGAATGCTGGGGCGACCAAATCCCCGACGGCACGCGAACAGATTTCAAGCGCGCTGTGGCCTTGGAAGAGGGCGAGAGCGTTTGCTTTTCGTGGATCGTCTGGCCAGACCAGGAGAGCCATGACCGCTGTGGGGCCTCTATGGAAGCGGACCCCCGCTGGCAGGAGCTTTCCATGCCTTTCGATGGCAAGCGGATGGTTTGGGGCGGCTTCAACCCCGTCTTCGAAGCCAGCACAAACTCCGCCAAATGATCCGCCACCCGCCGCAAGGAGAATGCCGATGGCCAAACGCAGGGCCGCTATTTTCCTCTGGTTCGATACCGAGGCCGAACAGGCTGCGGAGTTCTATGCCGCTACCTTTCCCGACACTGAAATAGAAAATATCACCCGTGTGCCCGAGGGCGTTCCTGGCATCCCCGCGGGCACGGTTCAAGTGGTTGAGATGACCCTCCTTGGCCTGCCCTATGCGCTTCTCAACGCGGGGCCGCAGGTGCAGCCGAATGACGCCTACTCGTTGCAGGTCTACACTGAGGACCAAGCGGAGACAGACCGGCTTTGGGCCGCAATCGTCGGCAATGGGGGCGCGGAAATCATGTGCGGCTGGTGCAAGGACCGTTGGGGTTATCGGTGGCAGATTACGCCACGCGTGCTTATGGAAGCGCTTTCGGACCCAGACTGCGCGGCCTCGGCACGTGCCCAAGCGGCCATGATGAAGATGAAAAAGATCGACATCGCTGCGATTGAAGCCGCCCTTCGCGCTGCGCCCTGAGTTCGACCAAGCTGCCCGGCCAAAGGGGGTATCGTGCACAAAACCTTACTGAGAATGCCGACTTCGCTGAGCTGAGTGGACACAGGCATCAACGCACTCGCAACACTCTGCGCGGGCGTTCTTGTCTCCAAGCGGGACGCACCGCGTCGTTAGCTCGCCTATGCAACACATCTGGTTGGGCATAGTTTTTTCTAGCACCGCGGGACTGTCCCTTGGCCCAAGACGTGTGGGTCTTCTGCAAACACTGTGACGCTTTAAGAAAAGCTGAGTACGGTAAAGGCGCCTGCCGCAAAGATAGCAAAGACCAATGCAATCGAAACGAACCCGATGAGCCCGCCGCCGAGAAGCCAAAGGCCATCGCGTTCGCCCAGGCTAAAAGCCAGCATAATGACCGAGAGAGCCGGCAAGGCATTGGCGAATGGAATGGGCAGTAATACGAAAACCGACATGATAAGGCAGCCGACCCCGACCGTTCGCTCGGCCGCTTTCTGAGACAAGACCCAATAGCGCGGGCGGGCCAATCGCTCCACCCATTCGACCCAAGGCAAAACACGGGCCATAAGCCGCTCAAACACCTGAGGGTCGATGGACCGTTTGCCCAAGGTCATCGGCAGCCAAACCGAGGGGCGTCCGAGCACAAGTTGGGCGGCAACAAACATGAGCGGCGGGCCGATGATCACGGAAGCCCCAGGCACAAAGAAAAACAGGTTCGGCAGCGCAAAGACGATAAGCAAAGGCGCAAAGCTTCGAACACCTAAAGAGGCGATCAGCTCATTCAGCGATATGGGCCCGCGCCAGCCCTTCCTGAGGTCTTGGAGAACAGATGAAAGCCTGTCCTGAGGGTCGGCATGTGACAGGGTCATTTGAGAGGGTGAGCCCTTCTTTTGCAAGCGGCGCTGTCTGACGTGTGCTCGGGAGAGCTGGATTTGGCGCTAAGGTGAAGGCCGGCCCTGCCGAGAGGTCTCCTTTAAAAACTTAGGCTTCCAGCGCGCAGCCGTCACGGATGCCGCCGAAGGCGTCCCTGAGATTAAGATGGATCAAGGAGAAAAGCAGTAACCGATACCATAGATCGCAGTGAGCACTGCAAGCATCACCGCCCAGCTGTATAAAACGGCTCTGAATTCGGCGGGGTTCTTCCCAGCCAAGCTTTTTGAACCAACATCATTCGGGCCAGGGTCCAGATCAGGTAAATGCTCGGTTTGCATTTAGAGGTGTTCCTGCTCGGAGGTCGCCGAGCGCGAGGGGCCACGTAATGCCATCCGTCTTCTGAGAGCATGCGGCAAAGGTTGATATCGATACGGGCCCGCTCACGCGCAAGAGGGTACACGCAGCTCATATGAAATATAATTGCGGATCCCGCGCGAGGTCTGACAACAGCTGTCACTGGCAGGCATCTGCGAGATGCCGAAAGCATGGCCCCTACCCGCTTATGCCTTCAAAGAAAGCTGCAACATCACGACCTGACGCCTTCGCCGCCTTGCGGAGCCCAACCCGCGACAGGGCTTGCACATTGAAACCGCCGCACATGAGCCGTGGCTGAGCCTCTTGCTTGCTGTAATTGCCGCACTCGATATTGATTTTAGACTTTTTCCCGCGCCGAGACGCATTGTCCCAAGTCTCTCGAGCCAATCAAGCGGATATTATTTATTATTTTTAAGTATTTATCACTGATACTTAATGTTTATACGGAGGGAGGCCGGTGACTATTGTGATGCCCCAATCGCTGCCAGTAATTTTTTTGATCCGCTAAGCGCACAATAGGAGACCGCCCACTTCGAAAAGGATAGCGCCTGGTTGCGCCCCATTGGGTCGACCCTCTCCCTCATTCTGAGGAACCTGATCTCTTCTTTGGCGTTGTGTCAGATAAGCCCTGTTTGATGAGGATCGAAATCAGAGCACCCGGGAGGAGCCAGAATGGCCGGAGGAACTAGAATGGATTGTGCTGCCGTCAGGACCATTGCCAAGTTTGAGAGTGAGAAACTGAGGCAGCGCGCTGCACGTTATCTCAGAAAACACCCTCACAGCCTTAAGCATCTAACGTTTAACGAGCTGCAAGATCAGATTATAATGCATCCAGATGCCGGGCCCTGTGACTTAAGGCTGATGTAGAACATTCAGACACTTCCTCTTCGGAACTGCAGCAACCTACACGATGAGGTCAAGCATTCGTCGGCAGCGACCTGGGCGGTATTCACTGCGCGGCTTCACACGAGTGGTCCAGGACCACACCCAATCAGTGGCAGTTAAATCTAGTTCAAGCCGATTGATGGATTGCAGCCAATTACAAGAATGCCGCTGCCCGAAGAACGGCCGCGCTCTTCTGTGACGCAACCATGCCCATCGTTGCGACCTGATGTTATAAATGCATTTGCTATGACGCGTTATCCAGCGCGCGAAACGGGAATGGCCCCTTTTTCCCGGCGCAACGGGTCTTTTGCTATATACTATGGGGGAAACCATTGGCGCAGGCGCGCCACTGAAGGGGGGCAGAGATGAAGAACCGTACGGTTTTGTTGATCATGAACTCGAGCACTTCGATGGCGTGGCTGACCCAATTCGCGGAAAATTCTCTCCGCGACAACATCCATCTGCTGTGCCTTGTGATAGACCCCGCCCCTAGCCTTCCCATGCAAATATATGGGCTTACTGCATACGGTGCCATGACGGTTCCAACCGACTGGCCCGAAACAGTCAGCAGAGCGCGGGCGACCCTTAAGGCATCTGTCCAAGAGCGCGAGCAAATCCTAGCGAACGCCAAAGCTTCTGGTGAGGTGCTTGGGGCTCTGGTCTCTTCCGCGGAGGTAAAAGGGCACGTTGCACGCTGTGCCAAGGTTTCTGATGAGGCATTCTTGGCTGACAACATGCGACACCATGAGAGCCATCTCTATGAGGCGGCCTCGGCGATCCTTTACGACTCCCCCATCGGTTTCCACATAAATACCAAAGGGAAATGCATATACTCCCGCATATTTGTGGCTTGGGATAGCAGCAAAGCAGCCGCCTCTGCCGTGCACAGCGCGCTTTGCTATCTCCAAGAGGCTGAAGAGGTCGTGATCGGCTGCATCGACCCCTGTGTCGCTGACACACGTGACGGACAAGAACCAGGTGCAGATATTGCCAAGTGGCTAAGCCATCACGGCTGTACGGTTACCCTATCGCAAACCCCGAGCGGGGGGCGCCCGATCCCTCAGTGCATCGAAGACCGCGCCAGGGAGGTGGGAGCCGACCTGATCGTCATGGGGGCATATGGTCATGCACGGATCGTCCAGACCGTCTTGGGGGGCACAACGCGGCATATGATTGAGCAAAGGGACCTGCCGGTGTTTTTCGCGCACTAGCGGCCTGAATTATGCGAGCTGCGCAGTTGGCCAGGAACCCGGTTATCTCAAGATACTCGGCGCCAGAGGCCCATGGCGGTGGGGCTGCGCCACCTAAGGAGTGGGCGGGGGATGGGCGCCAACATCCGCGTTTTCGTCAGCTCTCAACCGACTTGGCCACTGCCGCTTCAATTCTCTGTGCCAGGGTCAGCGGGTCGAAGGGTTTCTTGATAACATCCAAAGCCCCAAGGCTCCAAAGTTCTTTATGCTCTTCGGCATGTGCCCGTGCCGTCATAAAGGCCACAGGCACTTCCGCTATGGCCGGCACCTTGCGAAGCGCTTGCAAGGTTTCTGGCCCCGTCAGATAGGGCATCATATAGTCCAAAAGGATAATATCAGGGGTAAAGTGCTCCACAATACGCAAGGCCTCTTCACCGGAAATGCAAGGTGTCACTTCAATACTGCCGTGCATTTCGAGAGATATTTTCGCAATCTCAAGTATGTCACTTTCATCATCGACATGCAGCAATTTGATCATGAAGCATTCCAGTGTTGAGATTTTACTTACCAGATGTACCAAGCGCGTTAAAAAACCACCACCAGATATAAAGGCGCCCGCGGCGTCAGATCGCAGGAGCCCAATTGCTCGGGGCAGCTCAGAATGACATCCCGCTTGATAAAGACCCATGATACCGCCCCGCCTTCCGACGCTTCATCAGAGGGTACGTAGATGGGAAAATCGGTCCTTAAAAATGTATTGATGAGGGCATCAGAGGAGGCTGACGATGGGTATGACCCGCGACACAATGACTGACGGCCGTTCCATTGCAGACGCAGACGTGGATCTTGAGCGAGATGTCTTTCTACGCTCTTTGCTACGAGAACTCTCTGGAACCCTCGAAAATGTGGTCGGGCTTTCAGAAGCCTCTGGCTACATCAGCGTGGTCGGCGGAGCGATCGGTGAACAGATCGATAGCTCCTACCGCAAGGCTCTTGCCGTCGATCGGCTGTCGAAAGATCAAGTTCGAGACGTGCTGGTGGACCTCAAGCGCAGAATAAACGGGGACTTCTATGTCATTGAGGAGCGCGAGGATCGGATTGTCCTTGGCAACCGCGCCTGCCCCTTTGGTAAGTTTGTGGAAGGACGCCCTTCTTTGTGCATGATGACGTCCAATGTGTTTGGGTCGATTGCCGCCCAGAACCTGGGCTATGCCCGCGTGGAGATTGAAGAAGCGATCGCTCAAGGTCACCCTGGCTGTCGGGTGGTCGTCTATCTGCGGCCAAGCGACCATGTCGAAGCAAACGCACGCGAATATTTCCGGATCGAGCAATGATCTCCAAAAACGGCTCGAAACTCGGCTGCTTCCCTCTGGAGTTTCTGCCGGAGCCTGCCATACTGGCGGGCCTCGACGGTCATGTGCATGAGGCAAACGCGGCGGCCCACAGGCTTTTCTCGGCACTGGGCAACGCGCCAAACCTGTTTGACATATGTCATGATCCCAAGCCTGACGTGGCGGCTTTCTTGCGACATGCAAGCAGGAGCACATCTTCTTATATTGGCGCTTTGGAGCTCCAGCAGGGGGACGAGGTCGAACGGTTTCGCGCCTTGGCAGCACGAGTCCCACGCCCAGAGCAGGAAGGCACGCTTTTGATCGTCCGGTTGATGCCTGCCGAGCTGGATCGTTTCAGCATTCTCAACCGCAGAATTCAAGAAATCGACCGCCAGTTGCACAATCGGCTTAAAGAGAATGCATTATTGGCAGAGACGTTGGAAGACAAACGCGTGCTGGTGCAAGAGCTGCAGCATCGCGTGAAAAACAATATTCAGCAGATGCTCTCTTTGATGAACTTTGCCGCTGCGGGCCGCAACACGCCCGAGGTTGCTGAGTTCATGTCAGTGGCCGCAAACCGGCTGCGTGCGATGGGCGCAAGCCAAGAAGCAATCTATCAAAGCAGCAGCGCGCGTGCGATCTCATCGCGCAGTTTCCTCGACGAGGTGGCGCGCGGGGCCGCTGAAAGCTTTGGGGCGTCAGAGCGGTTAAGTCTGTCCATTGAGGAGGTGCAGCTCCCGACAGACGCGGCCCATAATCTTGCACTGATCGCCAATGAGCTTATTACAAACGCGTTCAAATATGGCAGTGGACAAGTGAGTGTGCGCTTCCACGGCTCCGGGGAAGACCTGGTCTTGGACGTGCTTGATGAAGGCATGGGGTTCGATGAAACCGCCCTTACACGCACCTCTGGGCTCAAACTGGTACGCAGTTTGTGTCGACAAATTGGTGGGATGCTCCAGATTGCAAAAGTAGGGACAGGCAAGTGCTCGGTGCAATTCGAGATAAACCCAGAGTGAAGAAAGCATAAGAGCATGAGAGCACAGGAACATGAGCGCGAAAGCCGGGGGGTAACAAGTGAATGGCACAGTGTGGCCACCTCCCCCGAAAATGGGGCGGCGCACCCTGCGCTTGCGGGAGGGCCCGAGACCGCGGCAGCGGGAGAAACCCAGAATGCTCTGCAGAACGACGTCATTGCACTGCCTCAGCCGCTGCGTGTGCTTATCGTCGAGGACGAGGCAATCATTGCGATGGAAATCGAGATGATACTCGAAGACTTCGGCGCGGAGGTGGTGGGGACTGTCATGTCGGCTCAGGAGGCCGTCGACTATGCTAAATTACACCGGCCAGATTGTATCACCATGGACATCAACCTGAAAGGGGATCGGGATGGGGTCAGTGCGGCATTGGAAATCCATGAGGCGATCGGCATCCGCGCGATCTTCATATCAGCCTATGGCAGCGACGATCTGAAGCTGCGCGCTCAATCCGCACAGCCCTTCGGATGGATCCAAAAACCGATCCGAACAGGTGAGCTTAAAGAGGCGCTCGTCCGGGTGCGTGAAACCTTGTGAAGAAAAGCGACGTCAACCATTCCCTAGATGGCGTTAACGGCCAAACTCTGCGTCTGATGCCTCCAGCCGATCTTTGGAAAAATGGGCGCTAAAGTGGAAACCGGTCTCATCCAGCCGGCGCTCAAAACGCCCTCCAAGACGCCCTTCAACCATTGTTTGAATAAGCCGGCTCCCAAATCCTCGCCGCTCCGGCTGCTCGGGAGGCGCTGCGAGCGGTTCCCGGCGATGCTCCCGCCAGTCTAGGCGGAGAGCATCAGGCGCATCTGCGTTGGACACTTGGATGTGCAAGCGATCGCCCTCTCCCAAGCCGCCATATTTTAAGGCGTTGGTGCCAAGCTCATGCAGGATCAAAGATAAAGGCATCACCGCCTCTCTGCAGATCACGATGGGGGTTGCGTCGATGGCGATATTGTTGTGATCCGGCAGCATGGTGAGAGAGTCCTTGATCAGGTCAGGGAGCAAAACACCACGTTCAGCCTCTACGATCGACGTCTTATTCGCACGCCCTATGGCAATGATGCGACCCAAAAACATGTCATCCAGCTCCTGGATCGACTGCGCCTGACGAGAACATTGGCGGTAGATCGAGGATAAAACGGACAAGCTGTTGCTGACCCTATGCACCATTTCGGTGCGCAAAGTCTCACGGCTCTCAGCCCCTTGCTTGCGGCGTATGGCGGCACCCACTTGGCTGCCAACAGTTTTCACCAAACGCAGGATCTCCGGGTCCATTCTGGAGCTATCTGTGCCGAAAAACTCAAGCACCGCATGAACATTGCCCCCATGTGGCACCGCAAGTGCCACACCGCGCGTTAACCCCACCTCAGTAAAAATCTCGCGGCGCAAGAATTTGCAGTCATCAATCAGGTTTTCGAGCGCCTCCAACCCGCCTGATTGCCAGGCCCGGCCCGGAAGCCCTTGCCCCGGTTTGAACTGGAGGCGGGAGGTGACCTCTACAACCGGCCGATACCGTTCATCGCGCAGGCACCAAATCCCCGAAGGCTCCAAGATCTGAGCGCGGCCTTCGCCCCGTACAACATAGAGATGCCCCGCATCCATGCTGGCAATATCGCATACCTCGTCGAGACAGAACTGGATGAAGTCATCAAGGGGCACATCTTCGATCAGCTTTTGGCCCATATTCATGACAGCCGTCGCTTCTCGCGCGCGCAGCTCTTGTTCGCGATGCGCCGCTTCCTCAATAGATCGATCGCGCACAAAGGCGTAAAAACTATGTTGCTGGTCGGAGTGGTTGATCGCGAAGATCGACAACTCGACCGGAAACTCGACGCCTGTCCGGTGCAGGGCCGTAATTTTGATACGTCTCTCAAGAACGGGGCCTTCGCCTGTGCGGTTGTAATGCTCAAGACCGCGCGCGTGGTGTTCACGATGTTGAGCCGGCACAATCAATTCACCTAAGACCGCGCACAAGGCCTCCTCCTTGGACCAACCAAAGAGTTCTTCGGCCGCGCCATTCCAAGCCGTTACGCGCCCCTCTGAGCTCATGCCTATGACTGCATCCAGCGCCCGGCTCAGCAGAAGCTCTAAATTCTCCATGCCCGCATCTTTCTCCCCCTATCAGTATCTTAGGCAAGAACTGTAGATCAGTCGAGAGAGCTGCCAAATGGCGCATGGCATGACCTTGAACATGGTTCGAAGCGCCTTCAATGCTGTAACAATTCGTGTCACCGCTCAGCATGTCGTGGAGTTCTAAGAAAATGGACTGCGGATTAAGGTTCAATTGGCTGCGTGACGAAGAAGGTGCAATTACGCTTCTTTCTCTCTTCATGTTTTTGACTGCACTTGTTCTTGGCGGACTTGCTGTGGATTCAAATAAGGTCATTTCCGAGCGGACACGGTTGCAAGCAGCAGCCGATAGCGCAGCTCATGCCGCCCTATACACTCGTGAAAAGGACGGGTCGGAGGCTGCTGCAACCAAAGCCGTGGAAACCGTCAGTGGCATGCTTTCTATGAACAAATTCGGAAGCTCCGCGCTTCTGACGACAGATGTCAGCTTTGGGGAATGGGATAAGAGTGAGCTAACTTTTCGAGAGGATTCAGACTCAGATTCTGCAGTTCGCGTATATGCAATGATGAAAGAAGAACGGAATAATGCTTCCCGCAATCTTCTATTAGGTTTAATAGGCCGGGATACCTTTGATATTGCGGTAGAGTCTGTTTATTCGACCTATTTTCCGGGCTGTTTTACCGAAGGTATGGTCGCTGAAGGAACAGTAGACGTTCGGTCTAACAACAGCTTTACAAGCGGGTTTTGCATTCACTCGAACGAATATGTGAGTATGAACCAAGGCAATTACTTCGAAGCTGGAACAGTGGTTTCGATGCCCAACATCGAAGACATCAATATACCAGCGTCCGGCTTTGAAAAGAACGATGGACTTCAAACTGCCCTCCGCGACGGAAAATATCGCCTCAGGCTCCTTAATCAGCTACCGGAAATTATTGACAGCTTCTGGAACGCCGAGGCTGAACATCTTCCTCAATATGTAAGTTCCAACTACTATCACGAGGTAGATCTAAAAGAGTACCCAGGATTACCACCTGGTGAACAAGAGCCTAAGGGAAATGCGCAATCTCTGAGCCCGTATCACTTTATGCGAAACGCCGTGAACCGAATGTCGTGTCCAGGGTCAGGAAAGATGACGATGGATGCAGGATTGTATCAACAAATCGTATTTGTTACCAACTGCGAACTCAAGTTTGCAAATGGGGTCGTCTTTGAGGACGCCGTCATAGCGACAACTAATAAAGCGACGACATCATTTAATTCTCCTCAAGGTTTACAGATTGGACGTAACGACCATTGCGCGGATGGTGGTGGGGCGACCCTGATGACCCTAGGAGGTTTCAAGGCTGCATCTTCACTAAGTCTCCACAACGGGCAGATATTAGCATTGGGAGATATCCAGTTTTCTGCAAATGCCGGAGGGGTAAATGGGGCGTCCCTTGTCTCTAATGGTCGGATAATCGGTACGAGCAATATGGACATGGGGTACTGTAGCAATTCTGGTATGGAGAACGCCTATCGCGCGCCATACTTTCGGGTGGTGAAATAAAGCGTCGTTTTCGCCGATGGGGATTCAACCAGGCCCTTTATTGTTGATTGTCCCAAAGCCGAAGCGGCGGCATTACAGCTCATATGTGGGAGAGCCCAAGTTTTTGTCCGCACCTCCCTCGCGCGCTTCTTGGATCATCTCTGCGGCTTCTTCTCGATCTTCATGGTCAGCTTTTGGGGCGTCTTGTTTCGCCTCCGCAGATGGCTCGTATTGAAGCTCCGCAAAGACCGGGAAGTGATCGGAGCCAATATTAGGAAGACGGCGCAGTTCTACCAGCGTGAAGGAGGTATCATGAAAAATATGGTCCAGCGGCCATCGCAACAGCTGATGACCGGCGTGAAAGGAATTGAACATGCCCCGGCCGCGGCGCGGGTCCAGAGCGCCACTCATACGCTGGAAGAGCCGCGTGGTATGTGACCAGGCCACGTCGTTCAAATCCCCTGCTACAATCGCGGCGCGCTTTGAGCGCCGCATTTCTTTAGCAACCAACAAAAGCTCGCCATCGCGCCCTTCGCTGTCGTGATCGGGATCGGGCGGGCGCGGATGGACCCCAAAAAATTCGATCCAGACGCCCGAAGGTAAAAGCACGCCGGTGCGGATCGAAGGGATTTTGTCCGACAGAAGAAATCGCACGTCATCTGCTTCAAGCTCGAACTTTGAGAACAATTCCATGCCGTAGTAATTGTCCTGAGGGCGCTTGATCCGATAGGGGAACAGCTCATCAAGCGGGACGAGCTTTTGGTGCCACCAGTCGTCTGTCTCAACCACAAGCAGCAGGTCTGGATCGACCTCACGCACCACCTGGAGAAGATCTGTCGCCCGGCGGTTTTCCATCAGCACGTTCGAAATCATGACCTTGATGCTATCTGCGCGCCGGTATGAGGAGGTCTTCCTGACTTGGTTCGGGGCAATCATTGTGTAGGGAAAGATCCGAACGAGTTGGAGACCCAGAGCGGGCACCATAAAAATTAGGTAAAGGACGTCCCACAGGTCATTGATGTCAATAAATAAAATGTAGCTCGCAAGCAGAGACGCCAGCGCCGTGGCGATCTGTAGACGGGGAAAATCAGCCGCCCGCACCCACCATCGGGCGCTGCGAATAAGGGGAAAGATCGTCAACACGACGAAGATGCCGGAAATGACCCAGTAAAGAGGTCTCACATCAAAATTCCTTCCCCATTGTGCTTGAACAGATACATCGAAACCATCACGCGGCAAGGGACGGCCCTCCGCAGCCGCAGCCTGTGCTGAAATTAGACTTCAGCAGTTTATGCTTGCGTCTGAACGCATTGCGGCATGAGCATGCAGCGAGCAAAGGGAAGAAACCTATGATCCGCAGCCGGTTGAAGTTCACCATCCGAAATCTCAGCGAAAAGCTTTGGATCAGGCCCCTGCGCAATGCGGTGCTCGCAGTTCTGATCGTCTATGTCGCACATCTTGCCGACCAGCTGCCGCTGCAGGATCTGGTGCCCGACATCAGCATTGAGACGGTAGAGAAGCTGCTGACGGTGATCTCAGCCAGCATGCTTGGCGTGGCTACTTTTGCTGTGGCCTCCATGGTCTCTGCCTATGCCTCCGCCGGGGGCAGTGCGACACCGCGTGCTTTTGCGCTGATCGTTGCAGATGGCGTGTCTCAAGAGGCTTTGTCGAGCTTCATCGGTGCCTTCATCTTCAGCATCGTCGGCATCATCGCCGTCAAAGTCGGCTTTTTCGGCGTGGCGGGGCGCTTTGCGCTCTTTTTGTTTACCATCGCGATATTTGCCTGGGTGATCCTCACCTTCGTACGTTGGGTCGACAACATTGCCCGGCTCGGCCGCATTGGAAACACGATCGAAAAAGTCGACGCCGCGACACGAGAGGCTTTTGATCATTTCCACGCCTCAGCACCTCTCGGCGGCAGACCGGTCATCAATTTCCCCGAGAATGGCGTGGATATCTACTCTGATGAGCTTGGGTTCATCCAGCACATCGACACAGGCCGGCTTGACGACTGGGCAGGAGAAAATAACGCGATGATCTACGTCAGAAGCCTGCCCGGTGCCTTTGTCGACCCTAAGCGCCCACTTGCGACAGTCGTGACACGCACAGAGAAGACTGTGCTAGATCTGGACATACCGCTGAGTGCCTTCGTCTTGGCTGAGCGCCGCACCTATACCAACGACCCCCGCTTTGGCCTAATTGTCATGTCAGAGATCGGGTCTCGCGCCCTGTCGCCCGGCATTAATGATCCAGGAACGGCAATTGAAATTGTCGTGCGCCTGTCGCGTATCCTCCGCGATTGGACTGTAAAGCAAGAGGGTGAAGACGCACAGCGCCCCCAACTCGAGCGGGTGTTTGTGCCTCCGCTTGAGCCCGGTGATCTTCTCGAAGACGCTTATGGCGCAATCAGCAAAGATGGCGTGGGGTCGGTAGAAGTTGGTATCTGGATACAAAGATCGCTCGCCTTGTTGGCGCAGCTACCAGAGGCGGGCATCCGACAAGCCGCTCAAGTGCAGGCCAAGCTCGCCTTGGAACGAGCGGAGCGGGAGTTGTCGTTTCCCCATGATCTAGCGCGGGTGCGCCGCGCGCATGACGCCGTGTCCAAGCTCAAGCTCCATTAAGTCCAGACCCGCAGCGCCATCACAGACGGCCTCTCTCGATTGAGCATGGCGTATAAAGCGGGTCTGGAGCCCTAGCTCAACCGGCGCAGAGTCTAACATTGGCGCCCCCGAGAAATAGGCCCCGCGCGAAAGTTCTTTGGCGACTCGCCCAAATCTGCGATCCTTATGGGATCAGAGGGGGAACCAAACATGTATTTGGGGAAATTCTCATGGCTTGCACTTGTCTGCGGGACAGCGGCACTTGCCGAGCCGAGCTTGGAACGAGGCAAATACCTTGTTGAGGGGCCAGCAGCTTGCGGAAATTGTCATACGCCCATCGGGCCTGAGGGTCCTGTCGCGGAGATGCAACTCGCAGGGCGTCTTGTGGAGAAGACGCCAGACTTTACCGCCATCGCCCCCAACATCACGCCAGGCGGACGCGTCGCAGAATGGACCGATGAAGACCTTGCCCGCGCCATCCGCGAGGGGGTAACTCCCGGCGGTTCTCGGGTCATCGGCCCTCCCATGCCCATCGCACTCTACAGCCGACTATCGGACGACGACGTCTATTCTATTGTCCAATATCTCCGGACCGTGCCGGCTGTCGAGAATGACCCAGGCGACAGCGTCTACAGCTTTCCCCTGCCCCCCGCATATGGGCCACCCGTGGGCACGGTTCCCCACCCCGAGGAAGGCGTCACGGTAGCATATGGTGAGTATCTTGCCGGCCCGGTTGCCCATTGCATTGAATGCCACAGCCCGATGGGCCCAATGGGCCCCGATTGGGTCAATCAGCTCGGCGCAGGGGGATTTGAGTTCCATGGTCCCTGGGGAAGCTCTGTCTCAGCAAACCTGACGTCCCATGCGGAGGATGGCCTTGCCGCTTGGACCGACGCAGAGCTCAAACAGATGATTACGCGCGGTGTGCGCCCTGATGGGGTAAAGATGATGCCGCCGATGGGGTATGGCTATTACAGCCAGATCAGCCCCGAGGATCTTGATGCTATCCTCCTTTATCTGCGGCAGCTGCCCGCCCTGCCTGACCCAACATAGGTCATGAGATCACGCAGAGGGAAACGATTAGACGATTTGGGAAATCAACTGGAGCGTCACATCATTTTTTTGTCGGATGTTCTTTGCGCTCATCCGGGTAGTAATCTTGATGGCTAAAATAAGTGGCGAGCAGCGCATATAAGGCGCGGGCGTCAAATGACATTGGCTTTGTACGCCCCTCCAGAGGGGTGCCGCCTGAAGGCCAGATCAGCAAACGTCCCGCATCTATGCCTTCGATGAGCGCCCCCTCCCCTTCAGTTTCACTCCATTGTTCAGGAGAGATGATTGAATCTGATGCGTTATTATAGCCAGGACATTTTTGAGGGGACCAATTCATTGAACGTTCCTCTAATAGAATAAGGACTTTAAATCAGCTGCTGATAGAAATGAAGCACAGATAGGCTGTCTAGACCGTAGCGGCTTTCGTAGCTTTGGGAAGCGATAGCAGTGTCAGCTCTAGAGAGGGTCTTATAGAAGCGGGCGCAGTTCACGTTGACCTTAGTCATCGCGAAGCGTCGCCAGTTGGCAACTCACTTTCCAAACCAACCCGGTCGGGGCGTAGGTGAGCTCGACATCTGCTGAGAGTGATGAGGCCGTCAGCTTGTCGATCACAGTCGTTCCAAACCCACGAGACGTTGGCGCTGATACAGCGGGACCATCCTGCTCGCACCAAGACATAGAAAAATTGCCGTCCTCAACCGACCAGTCGATGACGACGCGGCCCACATCGTTGCTCAGACTTCCATATTTGGCAGCATTTGTGGCCAATTCATGCATTGCCATGCCGATCGCCTGCGCTGCGTGCGCGCTAACTTTTACCGGGGGACCCACTACCGTCACCCGCTCCCTGATTGCTTCAAAATGCTCAAGCTGGCCCCGCACCAATGCGTCCAACTCAATCTGCTGCCACCCGTTGTTCACCAGGATATCTTGGTTGGCCGCAAGAGCCTGTAGCCGCTCGCCAAATGCCTCGATGAAGTTCTCTGGGGATCGCAGGGCTGTTTGTCGCGCGATCACCTTGACGACAGACAGCAAGTTTTTGCCGCGATGGTTCACCTCACGCATCAGCATTTGGCGGTTTTCGTCCAATTCTTTCCGATCGGTAATGTCTTGGATGATTTTGATGAGGTAGGAGATCCGCCCCTTAGCGTCGCGCACGCAGCTCACCGTGGTGTGGCCCCATACCAAACTTCCATCTTTGCAAAGATAGCGCTTTTCCAAATCGTACTCATCGGCTGCGCCGGATTTAAGCGCCTCAAGTGCGGTCCTTCCTCGAGGGATATCCTCAGGATGCGTGAAGTCATCAAGCAGGCGGCCCTCCACCTCCTCTGCGCTGTAGCCAAGCATTTCTGCCAAGCGGTCATTGACGCGCATCAATGCGCCTTCCCCACTCACAATGCTGATGCCGACACCCGCGTTCTTGAACGTGGCCTCAAAGCGCTTCTGAGACATCTCAATGTCTTTTGTTCGCTCTTTGACCCGCGATTCCAGTTCCGCGTTGATTTGAGCCAAGTCCAACAACGCCTGCTTTTGCTGGCGCACAATTGCAGCGACAATCAATCCAATGGAAGCCGCGGTCAGGATCAGGAACTGCATCCTGTTGTGCATAAGTGCGATGCTCAAAGCAGGGCTATCGGAGGCACCGAGAATATGCCCATGCGCACCGATCACGAATGTTAATCCCACCACCGCGAGAGCCGCCCCGCGAAACTCAAATCGCAATGCGGCCCAGAGAACCGGCAGCGGCAACAAGTATGTATAATAAGACCCTGTTGCCAAATCCCACGCGGTGACGCCCACCAGCAAACCTGCAATAACAAAGCCTTCAAGCAGCGCGCGCCCTTGGAGCCTCATGCCATCACGCCAGGCATTTACAACTGTGATTGTCATTGGGGTGGCAATCAAAGTGCCTGTGGCATCCCCCAACCACCAAAGCGGCCAGGTGTCTGCAAAGGAGCTTTTGCCTTCTGATGCAACAAAGGCACTGCCAATGGTTGCGCTGATCATAGGGCTTAACAGCACGCCGATGACCAGCAGCCCCAGAACCTGGGACAGCGTGGTCAACCGCCGGATGGGGGCGTCAAAAAGCGGGGCGAGAATGTAGCCCGCCGCAAATATCGCAGCCGCGTTAGCGACCATATACCCAAGGGCGGCGGTGACGGTGCTGTTGTACCACAGGAAGTTTCCAGTGATCTCTCCGAAGATCCCAAGCGCAATCCACCACGGCCAAGTTTCTCTGCGGTGGATCAGCAACGCCGCGAGGATCACGCCATTGGGCGGCCAAACAGTAACGGGGGCGCCCGGCACAATCGCCATCCACCGACCAAAAGCAGCTGCCAACAAGTAAATCGCATAAAAGCCCAGCACAGATGGAATACTGGGAAAGTGCGCGCCCCTTCTGGCAGCCTTATCGGGGCTCTGCGCAAAGCCAGCATCCAAGTTCGCCAAGGCCCCTGACGACAGCGTTCGGGCAAAGAAAGTCCCCTTCACATACTTCCCCTCTCATCAGGCTTTTGAAAGATACTTTCATATTCTTGCATGTTTGCAAAAATGTTTTTGGGACCCGTAATCTGTCTTGGTCGTGCTCGTAAAGCCAAGCTGTAAATCCTCTCTGGCTTCGGCTGCCTTGGGGCAAGCACCAGAGCCTGGGTGCCATACCAACTTCAAGGCTCGTGCAGAAACGCCATCAGATTTTGTGCTGCATGCAGGATACGAATAATCTCAACGTGGTTACCGTCTAACCAATAAATCCACCAGATGCGCACCCTTTAGATGAACCCCTGCAGGCGGCGTAAATTCTGCACGTACTCGGGCAACTTCCGGAAAGTCGGCAAGCAGCTCAAAGACCGCAAACAGACAATATGCATAGCGATCCGTTTGGTCAGGAGCCTAGCTGGCAGCGCCATGTTGCCAGATTTCAGTAATACCGTTCTGCGCAACCGGACGAAGCGTCCAGTGCCCGCTACTTGGCATAGTGCGCGCGCATATCGGCTTTAAATCCCTCACGGTCTAGCGAGACACTTGGTCCGCTGGCAAATCCCACATCCATGGCAGCCTGAATCTCTGCAATTGCGTCGTAGCGCGCATGGTCCCGTCGGATCAGGTCACGAACATAATCACTTGAGTTGGCATAGCGCCCAGATTTGGACTGATGCTCTACCCAAGATTTCATCGATCAGATAATGAAATATTCATGGTAGCCATAGCGCCCCCTTTTCCAATCAATATATGGCAAGGATTGCCATATATTGATTCTAATTAGCGCAAGATTCAAATTGTACCGACTTAGGGGGCGATATCGACGGAATCCAGGCTCTCAGGCGCCCACCACTGCTTCATAATGCTGACGTCAGAACGGATGTTCTGCTGTCACTAACTTACGGCTGACGAGCCTCCATTATCTTTTTCGGTAAAAAGTCACGCAAACTACTCTCTATGAGGAGCTATGACTGAAATCTGGTGTTTGTGCAGTTTGAAGGTTGGCGGCGTATTTGGTTGATCTGTTGTTGCGAGACAGCAAGGCACCCGAAGGAGATTTACCATTTCAGATGCTCGCCACCATCGGTGCAGATCAGTTGCCCGGTGACCGCAGGGGCATCAATAAAATAGCCCAATGCTGCGGTGATATCCTCAAGGTTTACCCCTCGCTCCAACACTGTGTCTCGACGCTCTTGGGCAAAGACTTCTTCAGACTGATGTTGACCTTGCAAGGTTGGTCCAGGGCCTATGCCGTTCACCCGGATTGCCGGCGCCAGCGCTTGGGCCGTCGTACGTGTCATGGCCCAAAGACCCATCTTGGCAATGGTATAGCTCATGAACTCCGGCGTCAGGCTGTGCACGCGTTGGTCAATCATGTTCACAATCAGCCCAGTGGCACGCGGCTCGCCGCGTTCATCTGGCGTGGCGTGCAGCCCCTGCCCCGCCATGGCCTGCGTCAGCACAAAAGGCGCGCGCAGGTTGCTGCCAATATGGCGCTCCCAGCTTTCAGGGGTGGCCGTGTAGATGTCATCCGCTTCAAATATCGACGCATTGTTGACCAAACAGGTGATCGGACCTCCAAGCGCCGCCGCCGCGCGGGGCAGCAGGGTCTGCGTCTCAGCCTCGTCGAGCAGGTTGGCTTGCAATAGAGAGGCACGCCGCCCCTGCGCCACGATGTCAGCGGCTGTTTCTTCCGCCTCCATCCGCGAGGTGGCGTAATGCACGGCCACATCGAACCCTCGTCCCGCAAGGTAGAGCGCCATAGCGCGCCCGAGGCGCTTTCCAGCGCCGGTCACCAGTGCTCGACGCATGACGCCTCTCCTCAGATCCTAATCAGACTTGGGTAAAACACATAAAGCGCGCGCAGCACCAGACCCCCCAAAAAAGACAGAGCGGCCGAGATCACTTAGCCAACATGGAAGAGCGTGTTGAACAGCTTCGGGTCGAAGCTTTGCGCGGCAAAGGTATCGCCTTGGGTCAGCACGCTAATGGCATCATGGCTGTGCAGGCTTTCTTGATGGCTTGCCACAATGCGGAAATCCCCTACCCGCGCATCCGCAAGGAGCTGTTCACAAAAGAGCCGCGCCGCATCCTCGACGAAGATCGGGTTGGCGGCGTTCAGCTCGGCAAAGGCCTGTTCGTCTTCGCGTTTGACCATCACTTGGGTTTCTGTCGGCACCGCGCGGCGGCAAAAGTCAATCAGGTCTTCAAACCAGAGGCAGCCCTCTGCGTCGAGGACCTCCACCGAGATCCGCGCGACCGAGCGCTGTGAATGCGGCGTGGCCAACTGCCCGCGGGTTGCGCGGGCATGTTCGCTCAGCTCCAGCGAACAAGGACAGGTGCTGGAATAAACATAGTCGAGATGGACGATCTTTTTGCGCTTCCCCTCCTGTTCTACAAGTTCCAGCGCGATGTCGTAATATTGGTAGCCGGCGAGCCCCGAGCGCAGACTTTCGATCTTCATTGGGAAGGAAAACCGCATCTGGATCCGCGCATCGAGGCTTTCCAGATCAGCTTTATAGTCATCCAGCGCGGCTTCGATCACCTCGAAGCTGAAGGTCGCTTCAGCATGGCGGTAGAAGCTGCGCATGATACGAGACATATTAATGCCCTTCTTCTGCGCATCGAGCGAGACCGACCCGGTGACCGAGGTTTCAAGCTGCAAATCACCGGCGCCGCGGCTGTGGTAGCGGATCGGCAGGCGGAAGTTGGAAATGCCCACATGCTGGATCAACTGCTGCGCGCCGCGGATCAGGCTGGAAGGGCCGTTTTGCAGGTCAGGCAGCGTGGCTTTGTAATTGGCACCCCCGGTGAAATCCGCCGGATAGATGCGGTTGAACGCGGGGTATCCGGCACCGTTTACCATCCGCGCGACCGCGGGGTCGAGCGCGGCGACCTCGGCCGAAGTGGCCTCCTGAGCCCACGCGCGCAGGGTGGCGAGCGCAGCCTTGGCCGCCTTCCGATCCGGTGTCTCTGACACCTTTGTCTCAATAGTCATAAGCGCCCCTTTGATCTGTCGGCCGCACGCTAAGATGGTTTAACCGGTAACACCATGGCACAGCGCAGCAAGACGACACCTTGGCCAGCCCCTCGTATCGGGTGACACAGACCAAAGGCTCTCGAACGTGACAACGTTTGCAGAGCAGGCCTGGGGCTGCCACTACGGTCCCCAGCCCGAATTGACTTGCCAAGCATTTCCCACATAGATGCACAATCTATGGTAATATCCGAGGCGACAGGTGCCCCTTTCAAAAATCAACGGTAAACTTCTGCATTTTGTCCATATCCCTAAAACGGGTGGATCGTGCATCACAAGCTACCTCAGGGCCAAGGGACCGCTGGCTCTTTACAGCCGCGAGCCGGTAGAATGGTCCAAAACCACGCCTCAACATATGGAAGCAGCAACGCAGCGCATGATCTTGCCCGATGGTTTTTGCGATCATCGGTTCTGTATTCTGCGCGACCCGTTTGAGCGTTTGCTGAGCGAGTATCGCTACCGTGCGACCCGAAAAAATCCTGCCGAGGCACTGCCCGAGCACATCGGGCCCGGCGACGCACTGACCGTGGAGCTCGATTGGACGACAGAGTTTTGCGGCACCTTTGATGCATGGGTTGAAAAGATTTTTGCAGATCAGATTGCTGACCCCTATCTGTCGGACAATCACATCCGACCTCAGGTGGAATTTACCGGGCCCGACGTAAAGATGTTTCTCTTTGAGGAGGGCCTCGAGCAGGTGTTCCACTGGATTGACCATGTCACTCAAACTGACCGCGCCATCGTGCCTCTCGACCGCAACAGCAGCGTGAAATTCTCCATCCAAATGCTTGAACAAACGCGTAAATCAATCGAAAACTTCTACCAAGAAGACCTGCAGTTGATCCAAGAAATCAAAGCAGGAAGGAGATCCGCGCTGCAAGTATCACGCTAAAGTTCAAGGCCACCACCGGCCCCCTGTGAGGAGCCCTCATAGGGGGGCACATGCTCTCCCGCGCGGTCCAATACTACGTCACAGGACAGAACTCTGCTTGGTCAAAGCATAACAGACAGGGTAAGGAACTTCTGGCGGTGAGAACCAGTCCCCGTCCTGCAAAGTGGCATCTATTTTGAAAAGGCCTCAAAATTGCCACCAATATCTGGTTGTCTTTGAACCGACATACGAGAGCGACGGGGACCATCAAGGATCGATTATGAGACTTAAGAATATTCTGAACCCCATTTTTGTGGCTGCCTTGCTCGCCCTCCCCACTATAGGGGCCGCGCAAACAATCTTGACTGTTGCAACCTCCGAGCAATCCGCGACCTATACGCTGGAAGATCTGCTCGCGCTGCCTCAGACCACCGTTGTGACTAAAAACGACTATGTGGATACCGCAGCCACGTTCCAAGGACCGCGCCTGCGCGCGGTGCTGGAGCCCCTGAATGTCGCGCCCGATGCGACCCTAAAAATGGTGGCACTGAATGATTTCAGCTCAGATGTGCCAGCCGTAGATGCCTTTGATTACGATGTCATTCTGGCGGTGCTGCGTGACGGAGAGCCGATGTCAGTGCGGGACAAAGGACCTATTTGGGTCATTTATCCGATGGACGACCATGCGGAGCTTCAAGACAATTCCATTAACGGCAGACTGGTATGGCAGCTCAAAAACATATCCGTCGAGTGACCGATAAAAGCAGATCCGTTCGCGCGGCGCTTCTCGTATTTTTTGTAGGCGCCGTGCTTTTTGGCAGTGGGATCGTCTATAAGCTGAGCGATAGGGTCGACAATATCCAGACCGCGGAGCAAAGCGACCCGCTCTGGATCGGTTCACAGCTTCAGTTCGAAATGCTCAGGCTTGAGAAAGAGCTCAGCGAAGTCGCGCTCGGCCTTAGACCCGCAAGCGATGTGGCCTTGCGCTTTGACATCGCCTGGAGCCGGATCACGATCCTTCAGGAAGGTAAGCTTTCGCGGCTTCTCAAGAGTTTTGCCATAGATCAAACCGTGCTTTCTGCCCTTGAGGAAACCTTCCAGACCGTTGAGCCCCATATTGCTGAGTTCGCAGCACAAGAGATGACAGACGCCGTGCGGCGGCAAAAGGCCGCGCATATTCTGGATGCTCTCGAAGGCTACGATATGGCTTTACGGGACTTGTTGGTGGCCCTTGCACAGGCCAAAAACAGCTCTCTCACTGAGTTCAGAACCGGTCTGCTGTCTTTATCGCATGCCATTGCCTATCTCGGCATGACACTTTTGACCCTCTTTGGCATCTTCGCCTCCCTGCTTCTGATCGAACTGCGAGCTGTCAAAAAGAGGGAAAGAGAAATGCGCATTTTGGCCGAAGAAGCGACCTCAGCATCACGCATGAAAATGAACTTCATGAGTGTGGTCAGCCACGAGTTGCGCACACCACTCACCTCGCTTCTCGGCGGGCTGTCTTTGCTGAAAGCCAAAGTGGGCGCCACGTTGAAAGACCCAACGGCTTTGAAACTGCTAGACGTCGCCAGCCGCAACGGGGATCGGCTGCTCACATTGGTCAACGATATTTTGGATGCCCAAGCCTTAAGCGATGGAAAAGTCTCGGTAAAGCGCGAGTCAGCGGACCTCAATGAAGTCGTCATAGCCGCGGTTGAAAATTGCCAAAGCTACGCGGAAAAGCTTGGGGTCCGCTACGCTGTTCACACCCCCAAAGAGACCTTGATCTCTTTCACCGACAGCGCGCGGGTGGCGCAGGTCCTGAACAACCTGATCTCCAACGCCGCCAAATTTACCTCCCCCGGGGATGTGGTTGAGGTCAGCCTGACGCGGCTCAACGACAAAGCGCGGATCGAAGTCACCGACCATGGGATCGGCATCCCCGAGGCTTTGCAGCCCGACATTTTCACTCCCTTTCATCAGATCAACCCCGGCACCACCGGCGCAAACAAAAGCAGCGGTTTGGGGCTGAGCATCACCAAACAATTGATAGACCTGCTCGGCGGAAAGGTGGGGTTCACCTCCGTCGAAGGAGAAGGATCGGTGTTCTGGATCGAACTGGAACTGCGCTCGCACTCTCGTGAGACCTCAAATGCGCGATTTACCCCGGTGCTTCTTACACCCCTAGCTTAAAAGCAATGCCGCTGCTGCCAAGCTTTGCGCGATGCGCGTGGTTTACCCCCTCTTAAGAGAGCAGATGTGCGCATCTCCAAGGGCCAGCAAACTCAGTTTAATGTCTCTCGCATGGCGCTAAGCTCAAAGGGACATAGCGCTACTTTCGCATAAGCATCCTGAATAAGCTGGGAAATCATCGGGTCGATGTCGCCATATTCTTTCATTAGCTTGCTGACCTCGGCATAGGTTAAGTCGCTAAACTTGCGTGCGTTCAGCTGGTTATACCCTTCTACGAAGTTATCCACACTGTATCCGGTCATTCTTTAATCCTCCCCAGGACTTTAGCAGCGCTAAGTGTCTTTACAGAAAATCGCGCGGTATTCAAGCATTTCGATTTGGACGTCTAAATCAGATAAAGCCAGTTGGTCGTCACAGCATATCCATTGCCAGAGCGCGCTCCGCCGCCTACACATTTGAGACGATATACGGGGAAGTGCATATGTGGAATTCGAGGTACGTATCCGAGATTGATTATACGTTCGGTCATTTTCCCCTTTTGTCCTCGGACAGCCTAAAGCCCGCAGCCCTGCTGGCGAGCGACAAGCATTCCGTTCCAGAAAGCCCCACAGATCTGGAGTTGGACGCATGCAAGATTTTGGGTAGCAATTAGGGCTCTTGATGCGACCAGATTATCTGCATGGTCTTTTTGACCGTCCTCATATGCGCAAAACAGTCCTTTATGTTCTGATATTTCTACTGACGCTGTGGCATGGCCATTTTTTTCTGACCGGTTACCGGCTGTCGGCTGACGATGTCTATTTCACCTATATTGCGCTGCAGGGACCCAAAACTGTTCTGGAAACGGCCCGCTGGATTGCCGAAGGGCAAGGACGGGTCGGATTTCTCTATCTTCAGCCCATCAATATGTTCGCGGCGCTGATGTCTGAGATGTTGATCTGGCGCCTCGTGTTCGTCACGCTCTACTTCTCCACGGTCTGGTTAATCTTTGTCTATGCGGGAAAGGTGCTCAAACTTTCCATCGCACCGTTTTCTTTTCTCATTTTCCTCGCTCTGCATCCCTTGGGTTTTGAACATCTTCCCCCCACCACCTACCCCTTACAGAACACCCTGCCTTTTTTGGTATTGGTCAGCTGTCGCCTTGTTGCCCTGTCTTACGGAGAACGGGGGGGCTGGAGGGTACTGAACCGCTTGCTTCAGTTCGGCGCCATGCTGGCCACCGAATTTGCTTTGCTTTTGGGCATCGTCATGGTGGCGGCAGAGGTATTTGCCAACCACCCCTTGTCCCTGCGCCGCCCTCTGCCTTGGCTGCGCGCTCTTGTGAAAGACACACGCGTCTGGATTGAGATCGTCACTCTGGGTTTGGTCGTGGGCGTCTATATTGCGTATCGGCTGGCGCATCCCTCAGGGTATGAGGGAAACTCTCTCGCAGGGATCGGCAATCTCGGTGCTCTGATCAGCACCACCTGGCACCATATCAATGATGGGTTGGTGCTGCCGCGCTTTAGCAGCCGTTTTCTAAAGGTGCCGCTCTCGGTCTGGACCGGGACTGCCCTGTCAGGCCTGGCCATGTATGCCGCAATCATTTTGACCCTTCGTATCCCCTTTGGCAAAAAAGTCTCTTTCGCAGCAGTCGCGGCGTTTCTGCTGATCAGCATGATCTTTGTGACGCTGCCTGTCAGCGCGTCGCTTAAGCAGCAGGGCTGGTGTCAAGGAACAGGCCATTGCGCCTATCTCGACAGCCGCACCAGCATTCTAGGGGTGGTCTTGCTCTTGGCCGTCGCCGGGGCGGCCGCCTTACGGCACAGCCCACACAGAAGGTTCGGGGAGCTCCGGCGCCCTCTGGTGGCCTGCGTAACTGCAGTGATCTTTGCTCTGGGCGGTCTGCACCACTGGCATGTCGCCCAAGATATGCTGCGCTACGATAGAGTTTGGAAAAGCGCTCAGCTCTTGGCCTGTATGCCAAACCTAGTTCCCGAAACGCCCGCCCAGCTTTATGATCTCATCGACCCCGGTCATGTGGTTCCCTTTCACGAGGACGAGGCCCCCCTGCGGTTCTGGCCCCTCTACCTCGAGACCGTCCGCCGTCAAAGTGACTGTTCAGGCACGCAGGTGCTACAGCGCAGCCTCGCGGGGAGCTACCTTCCCAATTTATGGCCAGAAGAGCTGCAGAATATTGGCGGGGATGAAGGGTCGAGGTATTTAGGATCTGGCTGGTCTGAAATCGAGGATTGGGGCGTTTGGAGCCACGCAGAAAAAGCGGAGCTGATCATCATCCCCAAAGGGTTAGAGCCCGGGGATCAGGCAAGATTGCAGCTCGATGCGCAGATGTTTCTGGGCCCAGACCGGAGCGCGCAACGCCTTATCATCACACAAAATGGCCAAACACTTTGGGAAGGCACGCGCGGCTCAGAAGGCCAATCCCCTGATCCGATCTTCCGCCTCCTGCCTCACGATCCTGCACAGGAGACCATCACCCTGACGCTCATATTGCCAGATGCCCATGCGCCCCCAACTGGCGGGGATACCCGCACGCTTGGTATTGGTTTAAAAGGACTTCTCCTACATAGGCCCTGATAGATTATCGGGGCGCGTAGACCCAAAATTTAAGCAAAAGAAACGTGATGGCAGGGGTTCCACAGGCGATAAAAATCCCGGCCCAGCCTGATGCCCAACCCAACCCTTCTGTGACCAAGGCCACCCAGAATGCATTGAGCACGTAGCCCACGGCCACCACCACGGCAAAACGTAGCGCCAGCGTGCGGCCCGTCCCCGCCTGCTTGGAAGATCCCGCGAAACTGAACCACGTATGCCCCACATACGACAGGCCGACGCCGACCAAAAACCCCATAGCGTTGGCGACTTGAGGTGATACGAGTGAAAGCATGCCAAGATAGGTGCCTACATGCACCCCGGTGGCCAATGCCCCTACGCCTCCAAAGCGCAAGATTTCCCCAAGAAGATGGCGCATTAGGGTTTATGATCCTCGGCGTTTGCCGTCTCAAACTGAATCTGCTCGCGCACCAAATAAATAGGCCGTGCCTTCACCTCGGTGAATATGCGCGCCAAATATTCGCCAATAATGCCTAAGTTGATCATGATCAGCCCATTGAAAAACAACAGCACCGTGGCGAGCGTGGCAAAGCCGGGCGTATCACGACCGAACAACAATGTGTCGATCAAGATATAGAGCATGAACAAAAGGGCCGCTGCCGCGACCATAAATCCCACATAGCTCCACATTCGGAGCGGCACGGTGCTGAAGGAGATGATCCCTTCCATTGCCAGTTGGAACAGCTTCCGGAACCCGAACTTACCACTACCCTCTTGGCGCGCGGGGCGCACAAAATCGATCGTGGTTTGGCGAAAACCAAGCCAGGCAAATATTCCCTTCATAAAGCGGGTGCGTTCTGGAAGGCGGTGCAAGGCATTCACCACCTCACGGTCCATCAACCGGAAATCTCCGACATTCTCTGGGATTTCCACATCAGACATCATTCGAAGCAAGCGATAGAACATACGGGCCGAGCCGCGCTTAAACATCGTATCCGAACTGCGTTCAGCCCGGCGCGCCAACACGACATCAAACCCATCCTGCCAATGCGCCACCATTTCTGGCAACAGCTCAGGCGGCTCCTGCAGATCGGCATCTATTGGGATGACAGCGGCGCCGCGCGCCAGATCCAGCCCGGCGGTCAACGCGGCCTCTTTACCGAAGTTCCGCGTCAAGTCGACGACCCGCACGCGCGGATCTTTCCGCGCAATACCTGTCAGCGCAAGAAGCGTGGCATCGCGCGACCCGTCATTGACACAAACGATCTCGTAGGGGAGCCCGATATCATCCAGTATCGGACGGACCGTGTCGAAAAAACGCTGAATTACGTTTTCCTCGTTGTACATAGGCACAACGAGGGACAATTCCGGGGCGCCCATGCTGTCTGGAGTATTGGTCATTGAAAACCTAATGTCTGAATATGGTCACCCAAGGCAACACGCTGAATGCTAAACTTCCCCGGCAGGCTTAACAAAACCACACCCCCAATATCTATAAATAAACGACCCTAACCCACACATCCCCTCAGGAAGAAAAGAAGCTCTCTGTTTGGAAGCCACGTGGGGGCCGCGTCTTGCGTCCCGATGAGGACGTTTGGGTATCAGCTGACTGGCAGCTGGGCCGTCAACCTGGAAATAACCTTATCTGCCAGAATGATGAGCAACCTCTCACTGGCGTCATCCTGTGCGGCAACAGACAAAGTTCCTTCGGAAGAGTAGGATGTGAAGGAGTCTACTTTTCCAGAGGTAATCACATCCCCATTCGTCTCATCGATCAACTGATAGCTCACATTTCCTATTTTATGAGAAATGTTCATGTCGCTCACATCCAAGCCTTGATCATATATCGAGATATTATACCGCAAGGTTGTGCTGGCACCCACGTTGCGACCCAGACGTTGCTCAAAACTGCGGGTAAAAATGTACTCTTCCCGGTTTGTAGGCGCCACCAACTTAATATTCTCAAGATCTCGACCCAGCTGAGAGCCAGAGGCATAGGTCGGCTCAAACCCACAGGCGCCGAGACCCAAAATCATGAAAATGGCTATAAAATAATAGCTTACCCAACTTCGCATTTTATCACTCCTGTGCAAAATAGCCCTTTCGTATAAGCGTCGAGGCTAAAGGAAACTCTTGCCTTTCCAAACGCCTAGACCTTTTTGGGGTATGCATTCACCTTCTGTCTAAGCAAACTCACAATGTGATGACAGCGCAAAACACCCCCCTAGCTATAGGCATGGGGGGCCCTGCAGTCTCGGTCTGCACTGATGTTCAACACTTATCTCTCACCAGTCTAAGCGAGCACCTTTGGCGGCTCGTTAACGCGCAAGACCGAAGGCCCCCGAAGAATGACGCGGTCCTTCAGAGGGCGGAGGCAAATCTAGCGGGGCTCCAAAGTCAGTTCGAAACCTTCCAAAAGCACCGGCACTCTCCCGCATCGCTTTGGGATGCTCTCCAAGAAAAGGAACATAAACCTTACGTATGAAGACCCGCTGGAGGTCTAGAGTCTGCTCAGGGTTCCAGAGGGTCTTTGGCGGCGGCTTCGCGCGGGCGAGGATCATAG
Source organism: Sulfitobacter indolifex (assembly GCF_022788655.1). Classification (NCBI taxonomy): domain Bacteria; kingdom Pseudomonadati; phylum Pseudomonadota; class Alphaproteobacteria; order Rhodobacterales; family Roseobacteraceae; genus Sulfitobacter; species Sulfitobacter indolifex. The sequence continues at coordinate 168,718 of NZ_CP084953.1, forward strand.
AGCTGAATAACATTCGCCGCACGGCTTGGAGCGACGCGGCGCCGAAAACCGGCATAGCGTTGGGCAGCATAATGTATCCCGAGGCCCAGAATGGATCCCAACCCAATGCCCGCCAAATCCGCGATAAAATCGAGAAAGTCACCTGAGCGTCCGACAAAGGGCTGTATGATTTCAATAAGTGCGCCATAGGCTGTGGCCCCCAGAATTACCCGGGTAAGCCCCTGAGGATAGAGAGCGGCGCAAGGCATCACCAAAGCTGCGAAGGCCAATATATGGTGATCCTTATCGCTGCCAGCCACATCTGGAAGGCCCAGGGGAAAGAGCGTCAGGACACCGATGCAAATCATCAGACTCGTCGTCAACCACAAGACAATTGTGCGGCGGGACGGGGTCAGAGCAATCGCTCGCAAACTGGACATGAAGGCTCAACCTATCGTTAAAAGCGCTGTGCTACGGCAACAGTGCGTCTTCAAGCGGGGATGACGGCGCATATAGAGCGCCTTTAAGCCTCCGTGTTTATCACGCAGGTGTTGAACTTTACAGCCATGGGAGAGACGCTCGGCAATCGCGCGCTATACCTGGCGCGGTTAAACTCAGCCCATTTACCGCCCGCCTTCAAAGAGGAGAAAGCCTCCGTCTATAACTATCCTTGCTGGGCAATACCCTTGATAACAGCTGCAACTTCTAATGGCGTCTCGATACAGGGCAAATGCCCGGCGCCTGAGATTTCAACGACGCTGGCTTTTGGTATGGATTGTGCAAATTGCGCAACGATGTGCGAAGGCGTGGCCAAATCCTCTGTGCCAGATATGCAGATCACCGGTGCGTCGATTTGTGACGTTTGATCGCGCAGATCCGTATCGCGGATCGCGCGGCATGCCGTCGCGTAGCCCTCAGCAGGGGTGCGCGCGAGCATTGATCGATATCCTTGCAGATCGCTTGGCCGGTCGAACCTGAACGCAGCCGAGAACCAGCGCTCAAGTATACCATCTGCCAAGGCCTCAAGACCGACCTCATCGAGTTGGTCAAGACGCGCTTGCCAACTCGCTGCATCCCCGATCCGCGCAGCAGTGTTGGACAACACCATTGAAGAGACAAGATCAGAGCGGGCGTGGAAAAGCTGTTGTGCGATCATTCCCCCAATTGAGACACCGCATATGAGGGCCGGACCAAGACAGTAGTGGTCCATCAATGCGGCTACATCTGCGGCATAGGTCTTCATGTCTGCGTCACCCGTCTCGGAGAGACCGTGCCCACGCTTATCAATCTGCAACACCGTCCAGTCGTCCGGCAACAAACTTGCAACGTCATCCCATATGCGCAAATCCGTCCCAAGTGAGTTCAAGAAAACGACGCTTGTCTTGCCGCTCAAGCGGACCTTATGGTGAAGGACAGTGCCGTTCATTTCTAAAAACGTCATGCTATTCTCCCAATCCAAGGATACGGCGCGCTTCGGTAGGGGAGGCAATCCTGCGCCCGTTTTCTTGGCAAATCTCGACGGCGCGTTCAACGAGAGCTGCATTGGATGGTGCAAGGGTGTGGCGATCCATGCGAATATTGTCTTCGAGGCCCGTGCGCAAATGCCCCCCTGCCTGCGCTGCCCAACGGTTCAATTCCGCCTGATGCTTTCCAATACCGGCCGCACACCATGGCACGTCGCCAAAAAGACGCTTCACTGTCGTGATATAGTAATTGAACACGTCGCGGTCCGCCGGCATCGCATTTGTGACCCCCATTACAAACTGAATATAAGGCGGTCCGGTGATCTCCCCTTTATCCACCATAGATTTGGCCTGCAGGATATGGCTGAGATCGAAGGCTTCAACTTCAGGCTTGATCGCCCGCGACTTCATCTCCTGGGCAAGCCAAGAAACAAGATCGGGTGGATTCTCATAGACGCGGTTCGGAAAGTTGTTCGATCCGACCGATAGAGAAGCCATGTCAGGACAAAGCGAAAGCATACCCCCTCGAGCGCGCCCAGCCCCCGATCTGCCACCGGTTGAGAACTGAATGAGCATGCCGGGACAATGTTTCTCAATCCCTTCCTTCAGGCGGGCAAATCGCTCGGGGTCCGCCGACGGCGTCTCATCGTCGTTGCGCACATGCGCGTGGCATACGGATGCACCGGCTTCGAACGCGGCCTGTGTGCTCTCGATCTGTTCGGGCACAGTTATAGGAACGGCAGGATTGTCGCTCTTTTTCGGCAAAGAGCCGGTAATTGCGACGCAGATCATCGCTGGCGGCATGGTAGACATGGCGGTACCTCAAATTGTAGCGATGGGAGTGACCGGAGACCCTAGAGCACCAGGCAATCTGAGCGGCGGCGCGGTCAGGAGAAAATCACATCGGCCAAGCGCATCAAGAGCCTTCGCCAGATCAGCCAGATACCAAAGCTCAGCAAGAGGAAGACCGAGCTTGAAGAGGCAATGATGATGCAACGGCAGTTTAAGCGTTGCGCCCAATGGCGGGTCGGGGTTCTCGACCGCATAATTATCAGCGCATATGGCTGCGATGCCGCTGTCGGTAATCCATTGGAGAAGTGCTAAATCATGACCATCCAGAACGGCACCGGTGCGATCTAGCGCTTCGACATCCGGCGCACCATTCATTTCGACGATCCGCTCTGCAAACCCCGTTCTGAGCATCATGAAATCGCCAGGCCTTATGTCTGCACCCGTTGCGTCAAGCGCATGCATCAGATCATCGCGATCAATAACGCGCCTGTTTGTGCCAAAGACCTTAGCAAGATCCACGAGAACCGCACGACCCTGCATACCATGGGTGGCCATGGTTTCGACGCCGAGACGTTCTGCACGCGACGATCCACCCGTTTTGGCCGGGGCCAGGACGTCCCGATCAGCCCTATGCCCATTGTAATAGACCTTTTCGGGCACACCGTTGTCATCCACATCAAACATCGCGCCCACATGCGCAAGCGAGTCCCACTGTGTCGAATATTGGGTGTAGAGAATAACCCGATCATCGCTAATCACATCGCGCAATGCCGGGTCGAGATTGGCCAGTGGAAAGTTCACATACTGCGCGCCGTCCAGTTCCGTTGGGCTAAGCCGAGGGGGATGACGGCGCGGGTTCAATAGGTTGCCACCCGGCAAATCAAGGGGCAGCGATAAGCAAAGGGTCCGCCCTTCGGTGACAGTTGCCAAGCCAGCACGCACTTGCTCGGGTCCAATAAGATTCAGCCGGCCCAGTTCGTCATCAGCACCGAAATCCCCCCAGTTTGACCCCTCGGGCCGTTTCGTCCAGTTCATCATATCTCTCCATCATTCCCTGTATTGCGCCCGCACCGACCAAGCACAAAAGGGGTGTCCTATCCAATTGCGCTACGCCCCTCCCGAACCGACAATAACCTGCCTCAAATGCGTCTGCGCTGCTGGTCTACATTCTCAAACGCTTTGAACGCCGATCAAGGCGCAGGATGTTAGTCACTCATGCGCTAATGAACCGACGTGCAGCGGCAGACCCACGACGCCACGTCCCACGAAGAAGCCAAATATGCACCACCCCACTATCAATTACCGTTTGATTATCACACAGGCCGAGTGATAAGCAAACATTACATATTGTATCAAGGGAGGATTGATATGAACGCATTGGCCAATTTTTTCACGCGGCTGATAGGGCGCTACCTGCCCGACCCGCTGGTCATCGCCTTTGGGCTGACATTCTTAACTATTGGCCTCGCGATGGTGGTAGAGGGGGCCGGCTTCATTCAGACGGCAACCTATTGGGGCGAAAGCTTCTGGAACCTTCTCGCCTTTTCGATGCAAATGACCGTTATCCTGCTTGCTGGATACCTTCTGGCCAAATCACCGCCTGTGAACGCGGCTTTGGTATTTTTTGTCTCTAAAGTGGAAAAGCCCGCGACCGCGGTAATCGTTGCGACATTGGTCGGCGCGATTGGAAGCTGGCTCAACTGGGGTTTTGGCCTCGTAATTGGCACCTTGGTCGCGCGCGAACTTGGCCAACGCGTCAAAGGCCTCCACTATCCGTTGGTTATTGCCGCCGCCTATTCGGGGTTTGCACTCTATGGCATTGGCCTGTCCGGTTCCGTGCCACTGCTCATTGCAACCGAAGGGCATTTTTTGCAGGCAGACATCGGAATTGTCCCGATCAGCGAGACCATTCTTTCGCCGGTCCTTCTTATAACCAGCCTCGTCATCGTCCTGACTCTGCCCCTCTTCAACGCTTGGCTGCACCCCAAGGATCCGTCCAAGGTCATTGAAGCCAAACCCGAGGCACCCTCACCAGCTGCCGCAGCCGCAGGCGACGCCGTGCGCTCTATCGCAGACCGCATGAACAATAGTCCACTTCCCGGTATTGCGATTGGCCTTCTCGGCCTCGTCTACGCCGCAAATCATTTTGTCACGGGCGGCTCGCTTAACCTCAACATCATTAACACTATTTTTCTCTTTCTCGGGATTTTGCTCTTTGCCTCCCCAGCCAGATACCTTGCGGCACTGGGTGACGGTGTAACAATCGTGGCGGGGATTATCATTCAATACCCTTTCTATGCGGGCATCTTAGGCATCCTCACAGGCTCTGGCCTGCTGGTGACGTTCGCTCAGATGTTCGTTAACATCTCCACACCTGAAACCTTGCCAATCTGGTCGTTCCTATCAGGCGGCCTAATCAATCTATTGGCGCCATCGGGAGGCGGGCAATGGGCTGTTCAGGGTCCGGTCATGATGGGTGCGGCTAAAGAAATCGGTGCCTCCATTCCGGCCACTGCGCTTGCAGTACAAATCGGAGATCAGTGGACCAATATGATCCAACCTTTCTGGATTCTGCCTGTCTTGGCAATCTCCGGCCTCCAGTTGCGCGATGTAATGGGATATATGGTTTTGATCCTCATTTATCTTGGCCTCATCTTCGGCGCGGCCGTCATGCTGTGGGGCTTTTTGGGACTATAAACAAAAGGAGTTGGTCATGCCTTTCATGATCGAAACATGGGATAAGGATGGCAACCACGCGCTTCGCCTTAAGCTGCGGGACCGCCACCTCGACTACCTAGATCAGCATCAAACGCTTCTTTTGGCATGTGGGGCGAAGCTCTCGGACGATGGTGCTTTCGCGTCCGGGGGGATCTATCTGGTCGATGTCGAGGATAGGGCCTCGGCCGAAGACTTCATCCAAAATGACCCTTTCCACGAAGCGGGTCTGTTCCAGCGGGTCGAGGTGATCCGCTGGCGCAAGGCATATCTGGCCGGAAAACGGGAGTTATAAGAACTATGCTTTTTCAGGTGAATATGACCGTAAAGCTGCCGGCAGATATGCCGACGAGCGAAGTTGAAGAGATTAAGATGCGGGAAAAAGCCTACTCCCAAAAGCTGCAGGAAAGCGGCGAATGGCGCCATATCTGGCGTGTAACCGGCACCTATGCAAACCTGTCGATATTCGACGTCAGCAATGCTGATAGATTACATGAGATTATCTCGGGTCTTCCGCTTTTTCCCTATATGGACATCGACGTGAAATCCCTGGTCCGCCATCCCTCCTCGGTACGCGCCGACGACAGCTGAACGCCGCAGAACCCTCACCGCCGGTTCACACATCACTGGCCTTGGCATCAACAATATCTGGGCGTCGAAGACCAGTTGCACATCAAGCCAAAAGGGCAAAAAGTCCGCGCACCGCACCGCGCGAAAACCTGGAACTTGATGCCCCAAGTGGCAGCATGCACAGTCTTCTTATCGGCCTCTCACAGCCGGTCAATCGGCTCTAGGATCGCAAGCAAACGGCGCAGGGTAGGATTGGTTGGGGCATCAAGATGGGCAAGGCCGATCCGGCTCGTTACGGTGGCATCAGAGATCCGCACAAAGCTGACCCCTACCTCCGCCATACGAGCAACAGAAGCGGGCACAAATGCCACGCCCAGACCGGCAGAGACAAAACTGACGATCGCAGTGAACTGTCGGGCACGATGGGCAATGTGGGGGGTAAAACCAGCGTCGCTGCACAGCGCATAAGCGCAGGCGGCAAATCCGAGATCAGGGCCGAGATGGGTAAAAATAAAGCTTTCTTTGCACAGATCGGCCATGCGCACGGATTCCGCCCCCTCCAGTCTATGTCCTCTGGGAAGAGCCAACATGATATCTTCTTCTAAAATGTCCCTCGTCACCAGCACATCTGGCACCCCCGAGAGCGGCAAGCGCACAAATCCGGCATCGATCCTGCCTGCGACGATCTCGCGGATTTGAAGATCCATGTCCAATTCATGCAAAACCAGATCGACATCCGTGCCCGCCCGAAATGTCTTCAAAACACGTCCAAGAACGCCAGCATAAGACGCGGATCCAATGTAAGCCAACTCGATACGACCGCGCCGCCCACCGCGCGCGGCGTCAGCAATATTTTCGACGCGGTGAGCCTGCCTCAGCAGGGCGCGCACCTCTGGCAAAACAGTTTCGCCAAATTCGGTCAACAGTACACGACGGCGGTTTCGGTCAAACAATAGCTCGCCCCCGAACTCGGCTTCGAGCTGTTTGATCTGTTGCGTCAGCGCTGGTTGAGCGACACCTAGAAGTTGAGCCGCTCGCCCAAAATGCAAAGTTTCGGCGACGACGTCGAAAGCTTCATACTGGCGCAAGGTCGCCGTCAAACTTCTATTCATCCGGGCCCTCCATGGCGACTGTTTCTATTATCACACAGAGGGATGTGAGAAGCACTGAGATACCGCAAAGGACGAAGACCGCATCTTCTTGCGCCAGAATGCGCAGGGGTTGCGCGGTTCGCACATTGGGAAGGTCTGTTCCGCCAAGCTGACCTCCGCTACAAAGCACCCCCCCCCAAAAAATTTCTCGGAGGCGTTTTGATTGCGTGGCTTTCGAAGCCGTAACCTAAGCCGCTACTCGCCCCCCTGCCTACCTTAAGGGTCTGTCCTTAGACTTCAGTTCTTTTGAATTGCCCGCAGAACTCGGTCGAGCGCTTTGCCCTGCTTGGAATATTTGGCGGGGCCGTCCTTGACCAGATTGTAATAGGCCGCAGCATCATAAAGCTGCACGGGCAGGCGCAGATCTCGCGCCGTGAGCTGCCCGGTGGCAGCCAAGACGGCATAGGCCGCGATATAGAGATTGGCGCGTGCGGTGACCCGCGTCGATTCCGCATCCAGCAACACCTGCTCAGCATCCAGAACATCCAATGTGGTCCGGGCGCCCAGCTTTGCTTCTTCACGCACCCCCTCAAAAGCGGTGCGCGCCGCGCGGATCTGCCGGTCTGAGGCTTCAAGTTGCGCCCGTGCGGACGTCAAAGACGCATAGGCATTGCCGACCTCCTGAGAAACCTCGCGGCTCACAACATGAAGATTGGCGCGCTGCGCATCCTGCTGGGCCATGGCCCGCCGTACGGCTGAGGATAAAGCGCCACCTTGATAGATCGTCTGACCGGCCTCCACCCCAACACTGCCACTGCGATTGTAGCGCTGACTGTCAAATGTCTCTGAAAGACCGTAGTTCCCTTGCAGCGTCACCCGAGGCTTCATTGCCGCCTCGTTTGAACTGACCGCCAACCCTGCGGCCGCAACTTGATGTTGCGCGGCCGCAACGGCGGGATGGCGCCGGACCGCCAGCGCCTTGGCAGCCTCGATATTGCCACCCACATTGGGCAGCTGCGGTGGGGGGCTGAGATTGCCGGGTCTGCGCCCGACCACATTGATGTATTCCTCAACAGCGCGCAGCAAGGCGCCCTCGGCCCCTGCCAGCCCGCTGCGGGCCTGTGCCAATTGCGCTTCCGCGAGAGCGACATCCGTGTTGGTCACCTCCCCCACTTCAAAACGGTCGCGCGCAGCACGCAACTCTTGAGTCAAGAGACGCAGGTTGTTGTTGCGCAGCGCCACAACATCCGAGGCCTCAATGACCCCCATATAGGCAGCCACGGCGCGCAGCAGCACCCGCTGTTCGAGGTCAAGCAACGTCTGGCGGGTGGCCAGCACCGTCTCTTTTGTCGCCTCAATCCGGTATTGGCTTGCGCCAAAATCATACAGCAGCAACTCTCCGATCAGGTTGATCGACGCGGTCAGAGCTTCCGTGGACTGCGAGGGCGCGAGACTGGAGGCCCGCGTGTTGCCAAAGCTCTGCGTCAACGCCCCAGCCCACCGCAGCACCGGTTTGAGCGCGGCTTTGGCGCTGGCCACATCTTCATCAGCGGCGCGCAACAAAGCGCGGTTTTGATCCAAGAGCCCCGAATACTCATAGGCACCAACCAGAGCGTCCGCCAAGGTTTCGGCCCATAGGGGACGCGGCATCAACAGCGCCAGCGTGAGGGGCAAAGCGACACCTGCGCGTCGCAGGGACCGTTTGAGATGAGGTATGTCCATTGCTCGTTCTGCCTTTTGTTTGCGCGCAATCACGTTGGCCTTAGCGGGCGGATGCGCTTTTCTTGCCCTGATCGTTCACAAAATTAAGGTCCTCAAAGGTCCGGCTGCCGCTGTCCGTGTGCTGCGCGGTGCCTTCACGTCCAAGTCATGAGTAATGTGACGCCAGTGATCTTGGGAAGGACTATGCCATATTTGCGGAAAGTTTGCATTTGATATCTGTTGCGTCGCGCCTCAGCCATTCTTGTGGTTCAACACGGTCTCCACGTCATGTGCCACATCATCCCAAGTGCGCAGCGCGCTTGTGCTGATCTTCTGCTCCAGAACGCGCCGGTGCTCAGGGTCTGCGATGAGCCTGTGGCAGGCTTCATAGATGCTGCTGATGGACTGGGCATCGCAATATTCCACCAAATCCCCACCGACCTCAGGCATGGAAGAATTATCCGCCACCACCGCGGTCTTGCCAAAGGACAGGCTTTCACCAATCGGCAGGCCCCAGCCTTCGTAAAAGCTGACGGTCGCTGTAAAAAGGCAGTTCTCATAAAGAAACCCAAGCTCAGTATCGCTGGGACGTTTGGCAAATTGCACCCAGCCACCCAGGTTGCCGGTGGCCGTCATCAACTCTTCAAAGTCGTCGTTATACCAGCCCGGCTTGCCCGCAAAAACAAGCTTGGGCACATCAAGCCCCGGGGTTTGAATAAGACGCTGCCAAGCTTGCGCGAGACGCCAAAGATTTTTGCGCGATTCCATCGTGCCCACGACCAAGACAAAGGGGGTCTTGGTTAGGTTCAGCACAGATTGCTGCAACCCCTGCAAACTGCTGAGACGCGATTTGAACGGCTTTGCCGGGTCCCTTACCCGGTTGGAATGTACCACGTTGAACTTTTGTGCCAAGGGCACCACGTCAATGGGGCGCTGCTGCCCGACTTCATCCATAAAGCGCTGCAGGTCGCGGGCCGTGTTTTGCGAATTCGCAATGAAGCGGTCGCAATACCCCAAAGATGCCAGCAACCAATGGTAAAACTCGCCCGAGAAATCCGCCGCAATATGCTCAGTCGCAATGATCGGGATCAGATCATGTACCAGTTGGTAGATCTCAAGGCTCTTGTCGTCCTTCAAGCGCTGCAGGGCGGGCTCCAGCCCATCGATGTTCCAAATTGCGCCTAGAATGATCAGTTGATCGCCTGGCTTCGCGGTCTGGCTCACGTCCTCTCGAGAGAGCTCTTCCGCCCCCTGTGTTTGGAGCGGCGCGCGGCGCGTTTTGAAGGTCTCCCATTCTTCAATGCTCGAGCCCATCTTGGCAAAATAGCGTTCATGTCCGCGCGCCGCGTGATACGCACGTACCTTATGGTAAAACCAGTACTTTAGGGGCCTGTTGCGATAGCGCACTAAGGTGGGCGCAGCATTATGCTGAGAGCGCGCCTTCTTGCCGAAGAAAACCCGCCCCAAATCATCGGGAGAAAACTCTTCCATCTCCCTAATAAAGCTGGAATCGATGGCGACATAGGCGCGCCGCGCCCGGTCCCAATAGCTCAGCCGCACATTGTCGGCCCCCAAGCGGGCGACCATGCGGCGGATGACCTCAAAAGAAACCCTTTGAATGCCCGACACCGTGGTCTCTTTCTCCACGTAGATCAGAATGTCGGTCATATCGAAATAGTACATGTCGGGTTCTCTTCCTTGACTCTGGTGCTTAACGCCCAAGAAAGGTAGAGCACCGCCTTAGTGACGCTCAGTGAAGAACAAGTTAAAGTTCCTCAACCCCAAGGACGATGTTAAGAGGACTTATGAGCCCAATATACTATGACCTTTCAGAACAATTTCTCTCTTCTGGCGTCAAGTTTAAATATTACGGCATTGCGAGAACCGTGATGGAGGTGGGGTATGAGCTCGCCCGCTCCTCGGCTGACGTACGTTTTGTGGTCTTCTCGCCGGCACATGATCGCTTCTTTGAGGTCGATCCAAATATCGGTGCGGCCTCTGAGACAGGCGTCTGCGATCCTAATATCCCGGCCGCCGCAAAGCCCATGCGCATTCGCTATAGTTTTCCCGAGCCTCATCCGCTGCGCGATGCAATCTACCCGCTTGTACGCACAGTCATGAAACGTATCTGCCTCAGCAAATGGCGCCGCGCGGTCCCCGAAGGCAGTCTGCGCGAAGTGGATCTCTCAGGCCAAATCCTCGTGTCCCTCGGGCGGCCTAAAATGATGGCAGATTACCTCGTCGCGTTGGACAAGCAGAACATCCGCCCGCGGTTCTATCCACTGATCCACGATATGATCCCGCTGCATGAGTTTGCGCACCCGCGTCAAAGCATGTTTGCGCGTAATTTCGCCCATGACAATCGGATCGTCATCAGTCACGCCGAGAAGGTGATGACAAATTCCCGTTTCACGAAGGCAGAAATCGAAGAATTTTCTGCCTCTGGCCATCTGCCCGACCTCCCTCCCGTTGTGCCCGTCCCCCTGCCCCATGAGCTGCGCGAAACAAACGAGACGGTCGATATCGACATCCCCGACACCCCCTATTTTCTGGGGGTCGGGGTGATGACGGGACGCAAGAATCTTGAGTGCATTCTACAAGCGATGCTTCATCTGCACAAAACAGGCCGCCCTGTGCCGCTGTTTGTCTTGGCCGGCGCCCATAGAAAGAGAACTGTCGCATATCTCGACAGGCCAGAGGTGGCACCGATCAAAGATAAAGTGCGCCTCCTTTTGAACCCGAACCAAGCGAGCTTGCGCCTTCTCTATCAAAAAGCCCGCGCGTTGATTATCCCAAGCCATATGGAAGGCTTCGGTTTGCCCTTGGGTGAAGCCCTATGGCTGGGAACCCCCGGCCTTTCCGCCACGACTCCGGCGTTGTGTGAAGTGGGGGGAGATTTGGCAGAATACTTCGATCCAAACGATCCCACGGCGCTCGCAGCCCTTATCGACAAAATGCATACTGATCCCGCGGCATATGCCGCTGCAAAAGACAAAATTCTGCGCAACCATTCCTCACTCCGGACCTGGAACAACGTTGCGACAGATATCATCGCCACGGTATCCGCCGACTCCGCAAAAGTCTGAGGCATACCATGACCAACCAAGATCATACCGCAGCAGCGCAGACAGACACGGCGAAAGCGGCGCCCAAAGACAAAAGACGTGCGCCGCTCTTCAACGACCAAGATAAGGACAATATCTCCTGGTTCTGGTCCACCTATCTTAAACAACGCGCGCCTTGGTTGGGCCTGGTCATGGCGATGATCCTGGTTCAGGGCTTTGCCTACCAGCAGTTTATCGCCCTCACTGAAAGCGGGTTAAGGGTGATCTTCGATGAAGGCACTGTCGCAGGGCTGGTAAAGGTCTGCGGCATGGTGTTGGCGATTTTCTCCTTGCGCGCGGTGATGTCTTACTGGGTCCCCCGACTCTCAGCCTGGCTGGCCAGCGACGCGGTGTTCAAGATGCGGCGCGATCTGATTGATCATATGATGACATTGGATCTGGCGTTTTTTGAGCGGACAAAATCGGGCGATATCATCTTGCGGCTGGTCAATCAGGCGCAAGATCTGTCGGGCTTCATTGGCCAGACCACAGTTAACGCGGTACGCGATACTGTGACCATCATCGCCGTCTCAGGGTATCTGATCTGGAAAAACCCGGCTCTCTTCATGCTGGTGATCATCGTCATGCCCACGATCACGATCGTGGTCCGACGGATCTCTCAAGGCATCAAAGGCACACAAGCAAACGCCGAGAATGCCATGGGCAACTACATGTCCGGGATCGAAGAGATGACGAACGGCATGCGCACCGTCAAAATCTCTAACCAAGAGCCCGTGGAAAAAGCCCGCCTCAACAAAGCGACCGGTGAAATCAAGGACCTCTCCATTCGTCTGCAGAGACTGCAGGCGATGATGAGCCCCACCGTCGATGTGTTGGCCGCGATCATCTATGTTTTGATCATTGGGGTGGGCGGCTACATGGCCCTCAGCCCAGGATTTGAGATGGATGGCGCCGGCATCATCGGTTTTATGATTGGCATGGCATTGATTTTTGACCCTGCGCGGCGCCTCACCGCCTTCTTTGTCAGCATGCAAGCCAGCTTGATCATTCTCGACAGCTTGCGCTCTCTTTACCGTGAAGTGCCCAGCATCACCAATGCGCCGGATGCCAAAGAAACATTTAACGCTGCCGGCGATATCATTCTGGATGATGTCACCTTCCAATACTCTGAAAAACATCCCCTGTTCTGCAACGTGAACATGGTCTTTGAGGGCGGCAAGGTCACCGCCATCGTCGGGGCAACTGGATCCGGCAAAACCTCGGTTCTAAGTCTTATCGCCCGGCTTTACGATGTCAACGAAGGGGTCGTGACCATCGGCGGCACGCCCGTCAAAGAGTTGCGCGTCGACAAGCTGCGCCAATCGTTTTCTGTGGTGGCCCAAGACATCGTCATCTTCAACAGCTCGATCTGGGAAAACATCCGCTACGTCCGTCCTGAGGCCACCGATGCAGAAATCTGGCGCGCAGCTGAACTCGTGGGTATCGACCAGTTAATGCGCGATCGCGGCGACGCGCCCTTAGGCCCAAAAGGCTCCCAACTCTCAGGGGGTCAGAAACAACGTATCGCCATCGCCCGGGCGTTTCTGCGCTCGGCCCCAATCTTGTTGCTCGATGAGGCCACATCCGCGCTTGATCAACGCACTGAAGAAAAGGTGCGCGACGCCATTCGCGAGCTCAGCAAGGACAAAACCACCATCCTCGTTGCCCACCGCCTCTCAACCGTGACCCATGCCGATAATATCTATGTGCTCGATGAGGGACGGGTGGTCGAAGAAGGCACCCATGCGGAACTGATGGCCCAAGAAGGCCTCTATGCCGCTATGTTCAATGCACAGCGCAGTAGTTATGGTTGAGCAAGCTTCGTTTGCTTCGCCACGTAAAGGAATAAATATGCCATCGTTCAAACTGCCTCTATTCCTCTTGGCGAGTGCTGGTACCGCACTTGCAGCCTGCGCAATACCTTCCATGCCAGAAGCACCCGATGGCGCTAAATTCTACGCGGAAAATTGCGTTTCGTGCCACGGAGCCTCAGGAAAAGGAAACGGGGCTTTAGCGGCAGAACTTGATTCAGCTCCTGCAGACTTGACCCTTCTGGCCCGCAAGAACGACGGCACTTTTCCCCGCGCGCAGGCACTCAGCTACATCTATGGGCACCCAGAGCAGCGCCATATGGAGCGCGCCATGCCACAGTTCGGGGGAGCGATGGCACATGATACGGTGCCGGTCGAAATAAACGGCATTCTTACACCAACACCGCGTGAGCTGGCAGGGTTGCTTGTCTATCTGGAAAGCATCCAGCGCTAAGGGAGCAATCGCGCTGATACGCGCTGTGAAGCGCCCATGGGTCAGAAATCTCTCCAGCTGTCGTCAGAATCCGGGTAAAACAGTCATCAATCCGCTGCGGAATTGCCGTTGGTGTGTAGACGCCGCCAGTGATGTCGCTGGCCGACGTCTCAGCCGACCCACGGCATCCTCGTCTTTTATCACCCTGTCAGTCAGAAGAGCATCCGGTCTAGGCCAACGTGTTCAGGAGCTTCGGCGATCATTCGATGGCCGATTTGGGTTGAGGACAATAAGATAGTTTATAGTCTATAGGCGATATTTACATTTTTTAGCTTATAAGCTATAAGTTGGTAATATCGCCTCGGAGCTATCAAAATACCATGAGCAATACGTCCGCATACCCCGTCCGAAGTTTGCGGCAGGCAGGCACAGCTTTACGCGCCCGGCGGACTGCGCAGGGCATGAGTCAAAAGCAATTGGGCAAAATTACAGGTACTGCCCAATCTACCATTTCGGACATCGAAAACGGCGTTGTGGCAGCGAGTCTCGATGTTTATTTGCGCCTGCTTGAAGCCATGGGCGCTGAGCTTTCCGTGTCAGACCGTCTGTCCGGTCGAGACATAAACTGAAATGGCGCGCATTCCCCGCACCGGTCGCAGCAGACGCCAAAGTAAAACTGCTGTATGGTACGAGAGATCCAAAGTCGGAACCCTGACACGGGGAGCGGATGGCGCAATCGGCTTCACCTATGATGTCGACTGGCTGGAATCCGACACGGCCTTTCCTGTTGCCAGCGTACTGCCGCTGTCTAAGACGAAATGGCATGGCAATCCGGTGGTTGCCGCCTTCGACAACCTTTTGCCCGATGCAGAAGGAGACCTGCGGGAGAAGATCGCCGCACGCGTCGGCGCTGCCGGACAGGATGTATACTCACTACTGTCGGTATTAGGGCGCGATTGTGTAGGGGCGCTTCAGTTTCTACCGATGGGGGAGGACCCATCAGAACAAGACATGTTGTATCGCATCATCTCGGAAGAGGAGATTGTAGCTGACCTAAAGAACCTCGCAGCAGCGCCACTCGCACAGGGCGACGACGATGATTTTCGGATTTCCATCGCCGGTGCGCAAGAAAAGACAGCCTACCTTCAAGTGGATAGTCAGTGGGCCAAGCCGCGCGGCATCACACCAACAAGCCATATTTTCAAAACGCCTATGGGGGTTCTCCCCGGTCCGGACCAAATCGACCTAAGCGACAGTGTCGAGAATGAATTGTTTTGTATGACCCTCGCACGTGAAATCGGGTTGCCTGCCGCGCATGTCGAGAAGATCACCCTTCCCGACCAGATGGTTCTGTCGGTTGAGCGCTTTGATCGGGATTGGCGAGGGGACAAACTGATGCGCCTGCCTCAGGAGGATATCTGCCAGTCATTGGGGTATCCCTCCGCGAGGAAATACCAGAAAGCCGGTGGCCCTGGTATCGGGCAAATAATGGAGCTGCTGCGGGAATCCGATACGCCCATCGAGGATCGAGAGACATTCTTTCGAGCGCAAATTTTCTTTTACTTGATTGGTGCCTCGGATGGGCATGCCAAAAACTTCAGCCTTCATCTGGGACGTCAGGGACGTTTTAGGCTGGCGCCTCTCTATGATATCTTAAGCATCGCCCCGATCGTGCGCGCAGGGCGATTGCAACGGAAACGCTATCGGCTCGCCATGTCGATCGACGGCCACTACGGTATCGACGAGATAGTACCTCGCCACTATGAAGCCGAAGCGCGCGCTGCCGGACTGCCCAAAGGCCGCGCCCTAGAGCTATTGTATGATATGGCAGAGCGGCTTGACGCCGCGTTGGATCGGACCCGGCTCAAGCTTGGAAAACTGGCCCCAGACACCGTCAGTGATCCGATCGAAAGTGAGGCCATGGAGCGAGCCACGCAAGTCAGGCAGCTGCTTTAAGGAACGAGGCTACATCGAATTTGGAGACCGTTGTTTCCCCTGAGGCGGCCAAGGAACTCTGCACCCGGTTTCTCAACTCGACGAACAAGGCAGCTTATCTCTGGCACGTGAAAATATGCATTTCCAATGCGGTTTCGCCCGAAGGTGTCTGGGCCTGTCGCAAAGGAAACATCGCGGTGCCTAAGATCCTCATGCATTTTTGAACCTGAATACGGTGATATGGACCCACTTTATGCTGAAGGCATCCGCCCCATCTGTACGCGCTCTTCAGCGTTGTCGGGTTGCTCTCGCCTAGGGTTAGAAAATCATTTCGCCATTGTTCAAGTTCAAGAGGCGTGGGTGACCAAACCTCTCCATGGTGCTTTTGAACCCGAAGACAGACATCAAAAGGAGGATAGCCTGCGCACCAAAGGGTGCATTTCTTCAGCAAAATCCCCCTTTGTGATAAGATTGCCAGCTTTGCTCTAAGCCCTCTGCACAATTGCGCCTCAGCCATCCTCCGGCGGATAATAAGTAAAAACCTAAGGCGCCTACATACAGGGCGCCATCACCCCGCTAGGAGACAGCAGAATGTCAGTTCAGATCGGCTCAAAAACCATCAACGGGGACATGAGTGATTGGGCAGGCAGCAGACCACTGTTTACTGAAACAAGGTCAGGTGGGTATTCTCTTTACGGCGAGACTTGGCCTGATGGTGTGATCTTCGCAATCAGTGGCACCGCCCCCATTGGGGCAAATACCACAATCTGGCTTGATACCGATCTTGACCGATCAACCGGCCACCAAATTTGGGGGTTCACGGGGGGCGCCGAATACAACATTCAAATCGCGTCAGACGGAACGGCGGCGCTCTACTCGGGCGGCGTAGGCGAGACCTTTGTTGCCCCGCTCGAAGTGCAATACAACTCCGACAAGACCGTGATGGAAGTTGCGCTCCCTTCTTCCGTGCTGGCACTGCAGGAGTATCTGCGCGTCTTTGCAGATGTGAATGATCAGTATTTCCTTCCCAATGACTATTCAAACATCGACCTGATCGTCGGACCAGGCGAGCAGTCCGGGCCTGCGCCTGTTGCTGCGGGGCAGTTCACGCTAGACGGCGATTTGGCCGATTGGACCGAGAATGCACCGCTTTATACTGCAGACGATGGCACGGCACTGCACGGAGCGATCTCGGAAGGCTACGCTGTCTTTGCAATCAATGCCCCCGTTCAGATTGGCCAGAGCACGACGATATGGCTCGACACAGATCTTGATCCTTCCACCGGGTATCAGATCTGGGGCTTTGCAGGCGGTGCAGAATATAACATTGAGATTGCTGCAGATGGCTCTGCAGCTCTTTACAGCGGTGGCGCGGGGGAGGTTTTTGTGCGCGATCTCGACCTGCGCTACAATGCCGACCGCACCATCGCAGAAGTGGCTGTGTCCTTGGCCGATGCAGGTATCACCAATGCGGTTCGTGTCTTAGCGGACGTGAACAATTCGGTTTTTCTACCGGGGGATTATTCAAACACAGACCTTATTGTGGGTGACACTGTTTCACCGGCTCCTATCGTCTTTGGGCCCTATGTAATTGACGGTGTTTTGTCCGAACATCCGGCCTCGACTTTGCTCTATACGACGGCCGACAATGGCGCACAGATTTTTGCCGATGTCGTGGAGGAAGGGGCCGTTATTGGCCTCACGTCAGACACAGGGATCGGGGCTGGCACAACCATTTGGCTGGATACCGACCTAAACCGGTCTACAGGTCATCAGATCTGGGGCTTTGCGGGCGGAGCGGAATACAACATTGAGATCGCTCAAGACGGGACTGCAGCTCTCTATACAGGAGGGGCCGGCGAGGTGTTCGTCGCAACCCTCGATATCCGCTATGCCGAAGGTGGACGCTCAGCTGAAATTGCCTTGCCGCGCAGTTTTGCCAGCTTTGAGACCCAAATCCGCATATTTTCCGACATCAATAACTCTGTGTACCTTCCAGGGGACTATGCAAACGGAAATCTAATTGCCGGCACGCCCGCCAGTTTCCCAGGTACGCCTGATGTTCGCGTGGGCATTGTCTATTCAGAAACAACGGCTGCGAACTACTTCAACATTACGAATTATGGTCAATTGATCATGTCCGCCCAAAACCAGGCCATGCAATCAGGCATCCCCTTCGATCTTTTGGACGAAACCGCCCTGACCGATGCAGCACTCCTAGCGCAATATGATGCTTTGGTCTTCCCCAGCTTTGCCAATGTCCGCGCAGATCAGCTTGATGAGATCACCCAGGCGTTAAGCCTTGCTGCACAAAGCGGCACTGGCCTGATCGCTGCAGGCAATTTCATGACCAATGACGAGACCGGTGCTGCGCTGGCCGGAAACTCCTACGCACGGATGCAATCTCTTCTAGGGGTCACCCTCGAGGGGTTTGGCTCGACACAAGGGGTTGAAGTGGTCGCAGGAGATGCAAGCCATTCAATACTGGAGGGCTATACCGCAGGCGCCTCGATCGACCACTATGAGACATTGACCTCATATCTGCACTTTAAAGACGTCACGGGAACTGCCGAAGTCTTGTTTGATCAAGTTCTCACACAAAACGGTGTCCAAATCTCAGAAGAAGCCGTTATTGCCACAGATCTCAACAACAACCGCAATGTTCATTTCGCCACAGACGCGGTCATTGGCAACTCCAATATCTTGCACGAAGCCATAGACTGGGTTGCCAAAGATGATCCGGGCACGGCAGGTATCGGACTGCAAATGTCACGCGGCTCATCCCTCTTCTATTCGCGCAACGACATGGACCAAAGCCAAGAATACTATGACGTGGCTGTGTTGGATGAAGGCATCTACGATCGTCTCGTACCGATTTTGGCGGACTGGAAAGAGCGATATGATTTCGTGGGGTCTTATTACATAAATGTTGGGGCAAACCCGCCAGATCAACAGACCGATTGGTCCGTCTCTCTGCCCTACTACAATGCGATCCTATCCATGGGGAATGAGATCGGCACACACAGCTACACGCACCCAGAAGACACGAACCTTTTGAGGGGCGACACCCCTGAGCTGCTGGACTTGCTCGCGCGCATCGATCCGCGCGATCCTGATAGCCTCAATCCTTGGGAGTTATCCGTGTCAGAACAGGAAGTACTGAACAACTCCTTCCGCTTCCAGTTCGAGACCTCTACGCTCGAAATCGCCCAAAGGCTTGGTATCGACATCACGGGGGCGGCTGTGCCAGGTGCTCCCGAAACGCTTGATACGTCGCTCGAGATTATCCGATTTTTTGACTACCTGTCGGGGGGGTATTCTGGCGAGGGTGCCGGCTACCCAGGCGCCTTTGGGTACCTCACTCCTGACCAAAAAACAGTGTATCTTGCGCCAAACATGAGTTTCGATTTTTCTCTGCTCGACTTTCAAAACCTCTCCTTGGAAGAGGCCGCGGCCGTTTGGGCCGCCGAACTTTTAGACATCACCAACAATGCCGACACTCCTATCATTGCTTTCCCATGGCATGATTACGGGCCGACCGAATGGTCATTTGATAATGAATCCTCATCCTACACTTTTGAGCTGTTTGATGAGTTCCTTGCCTTGGCACATGCATCCGGAACCGAGTTCGTAACGGGCCAAGATCTCGCTGAACGCATTAAGACATTTGAAGCCAGCGAGCTCACACTCAACCGGACAGATAACAGCATAACGGCGCAGATAATTTCCGGTGATGCCGCGGGACGTTTTGCGCTCGATGTCGGCGAACAAATCAGCGCGGTCTCTGGCTGGTATGCATGGGAAGGGACCCAAGTCTTTCTGCCGCAGGGCGGTGGGCAGTTTGAGATTACCCTAGGGGGAGCGGTCGAAGATGTAACGCGTCTGACCGCGCTTCCGGACCGATCAGAATTGGTGTCGCTCAGCGGTGATGGGCGTAATCTTCTCGCTGAAATCATAGGCGGGGGTGATCTGTCTCTCAATCTTAGCGCGGATTGGGGGGATGGAAATGTCATTATCCGCGGTGCGCTCACGGCCCACCAAGTGACGTCTGAGGGGATGATGCTTGTGTTGGGAGAGGGGCTGAACGTGCTGTCGGTGGACTATGTCGAGGGCAGCACAGCAGGTACATCCGCCAATGAGATTATGATGGGTGGCTCTGCGGATGATACGCTTATCAGTCAGGGCGGCGCGGATGTACTACTGGGCGGCGCAGGAGAGGATGTATTCGTCCTTAAAATGGAGTCCGCTGGCACGACAGTTTTGGATTTCGACCCCCTTGCGGAAATTTTTGTATTGGATTGGCGCTCTGATGCAGCCGCATCCCCTTGGCAAACCCAAGAAGACATTCTGAACGCATTTGTAGATTACGATACAGGGACAAGACTGACCTTCGGAGACGGTTATCTTGTCGATCTTGTGGGTCTTGAGCGTGCCCAGCTCGCTACGCAAAATTTCCAGTTCAATGATGGATCATGGATGCTGTGATTAGCAGCATGTGATGAAGGAGAGCACAATGAAGAGGCGCATTCTCACCACTGGTGGGGCTGGATACATCGGCTCACACACCACAGTCGAACTTTTAAAAGCAGGCCATTCGGTTGTCATTCTTGATAACTTTGAAAACTCTGACCGTGACCGGGTTGCACGAATTCCCTTGATTGCAGGCACCGCTGATGTGCGCCTGGTGGAAGGCGATGTACGCGATGCGCAGTTAATGGCGGATGTGCTAAAGCGCCACAAGATTGACGCGGTGGTGCACTTTGCTGGCAAAAAAGCTGTGGCTGAATCAGTTGCTAATCCACTGCTCTATTATCATGACAACATTACAGGTGCGGTATCCGTGCTCTCTGCGATGCGGGAGGTCGGGTGCAAAAAGCTCATCTTCTCATCTTCAGCCACGGTCTATGGCGACACTGAGGTGCTTCCCATCTGCGAGACAGCCCCCACTTCTGTCTCTAATCCTTATGGGCGGACGAAGCTCATGATCGAGGAAATCATTGACGACACCGCGGCTTCACTGGCCGATTTTCAGGCTATTTCGTTGCGCTATTTTAATCCGGTTGGCGCCCATGCGTCCGGGCTCATTGGCGAGTGCCCCCGCGGCGTGCCGAACAATCTCTTTCCTTATATCGCCCAAGCTGCTGCAGGAATAAGAGACTACATACAAATCCATGGCAGTGACTATGAGACCAGCGACGGCACAGGCAGCCGTGACTACATCCATGTCGTTGATCTTGCACGCGGACATGTCGCTGCGGTGGAGCATCTGTTCTCAGCCTCGGCGGATTATACACCTCATCGCAAAGTCAACCTGGGCACGGGTCAGGGCTATACGGTGCTGCAAGTGCTTCACGCATTCTCCAAAGCTTGTGGGTTTCCAGTTCCTTATAAGAGGGGCCCGCGTCGTCCGGGGGATGTTTCCGCCTCATTGGCAGACCCATCGCTTAGTCGTGCTTTGTTTGGCTGGAAGCCTGAGCTCGGTCTCGAAGAAATGTGTCGCGATCATTGGAATTTTCAAAAACGTGAGCGTGACAAGTCGAACAATGGTATGTGCATGCCCTCGCTCACACATCAGATCATATCCGATCACGCAGCAGCAGCGGAAACATATCTAGCGGCGCCTGGCGGCCGAGACATCCTCAATTGAAAAGGTTTCTCGGCATGTTTGTTGCCGCAGCAGCTTCGCTGACCTCTCTGCCTGGCCTCGCCTGCACAGAGCCGGCTGATAGCAGAGCCCTGCGCCTCACTTCGGCGCTCAAATCCGGTTATGGCGTTCAATATTGGGGGGCTTCGTTCCAAGCGGAAACACTGGCACAGGCGCCGCATGGTCTCTTGATCATCGAGGCGACAAAAATCGGCGCAGCTGATACGTCGGATGGGCGTGAAGTTACCTTCACCGCAGAGGAAATGGAGCGGATACGCCGTCAGGGCGAGCGGCCCGTATTGGCCTATCTGAACCTCACGGAGGTAGAGCCTTGGCGCGATTACTGGCCTGAAGACGGAAAAACGCCCCCGTGGCTTGGGCCAGAGACATCGACCGGTGACAAGCTCGCTGCGTTCTGGCGGAGCGAATGGCGAAAAATACTTCGGCAGCGTGTCATCCGCTTGATGAACACTGGCGTCGACGGTCTTTTTCTTGATGACGCGCTGAATTACTTTGTGGCGGGCTCTTTGAAAGACAAAGCGCCAGACATGCCGTCAGATGTGCCCGCGGCAGCTGAGGTCATGCTATCTCTCGTTCAAGAAATAGCAGCCGAAGCGCGGACAGTGCGCTGTAACGCTCTGATTATTGTCAATAATGGCGTGTTTGTAGGCCGAGATGCCGGGTCGAAAAGCCGAGCTGCATTCAACACGTATCGTGCTGCGATCGACGGCATTATGATCGAAGATGGATTTGGCGGCGCAGATACCCCTGTTTTGCATACAGCCTTGCAAGAAGACTACATTGCCGAAGGCATTCCGGTTCTCTCACTGGACTTCGCCGCGAAGGCACAAGCCGAAGACATGGTGAATAGAGCGCACGTCAAAGGGTATGCGCCCTATATTGTTCTGGATGGCAGTTTCTCTTCACTTGCACCGCCTGTCCCCAGTGCTCCTTAACCTCGAGCTCACTGGTTATTGAGAAGCGTCCCGCGGCGCCGGAGAAGACCTGCTTTGCAACAGGCCCTTAAGGGTCAAGCGCATCGCCCGACAGTTCCTGCAAACGGTCAAAATACTCCGTACCCTGCAGCCTTCGCGCGAGAGCAGGCCATAGCCTCTGGTCATGTGGCGTTTGCACGCCCCGCTGCAGAGCAACAAACGCTTCATCTGGTCGCTGCCGTGTCCTCCTTAACGTGTTCTATATGGGTACATTTTAGAGCATTGGAGGCCGTAGGGGTATCTTTTGATGATACCTTAGACGTGCAGCCGAGGATCCAAGGCGAAGGGCTCTTGCTGGATATCATCAAACCGATCTTTAGCTTTCTCTGCATCGAACATCAGATTCCAACTATGCCGACTGACCGTCGACGGGATCAGTACAAAAATATGATCTTTCAGCAGCTCATCGCCGAACGATTTCTGTCCCGGTCCATGTGCACCCGGAACCAGCCAATTAGAATTCGGAATATCGCTCACGTCTAGAACATGAACGTCATTAAGATCGATAACGCGAGCTGATGTCAGAGTGTGTGGAGCAGTATCAAGTGCCTTGAAACCTTTGTGCACAGCAACTTCAAGGATTGCTGTGGAGGGATCTACTGCGCAGTAAACTGCTCGCACGCCCACAGAATTCCAGCGGCCCCCGACCTGAAACGAACCTTCACCCGATGACCAAGTGGGAGCATGTCGTTTTTGATCAAGTCGCCAGAACCGCAATTCTCCAGAACCGATTGGAGATGGAAGCGGGGTCACGTATAAACTCCGTACTCCAGCCTGGTAAGGTAGTTCTCTACGGCTTCAGCTCCGGCCGTCGTAGATAGAAGATCAATTGGGCGCCGGTTATCGAGGCCAAAAGCAGGCTCTAGCATCCAGTTTTCTGCTGTTTCTTGGTCGCCTAAAACACTAATTGCTTGAGCTAGAATTTCAGCAAACTGCCATGCTCTGCTACTTTGCTCAGTTGACAGGCGATCAACCTTCGAACTTGCTTTCTTACGCTGAAGCGTACGCAAACTCATGCCTATAGCTTTCGCTAGCGCATCACCGGTTGAGAGTACTGAGACGCTCTCAACCAGGTGGATTAAGGCATCTGCTGAGAAGCCTTTCATTATCTCATCGTGAGCTTCCAGCGAGTTTTTAACCACATCTGCGAATATGTCGGCGCCACCCAACAGATGATAGGCTCCAAAAGTCTCATTTAAATTGAGGTGAACCCGGTTCTCAGTATCCAGAACATGCGCCTTAACCTTAGCCGATCTTGGTGGTGCTCGACGCTTACCGCCGAGGCCGGATGAAGCTGTTGCAGTCATGAAAGCTCTCCTTTGATCGCGCCACGTGTCGCATATAATGTGACACGTGGCCATAGGATATCAAGAGCGATCACTCAAGCGCGAACGCATCCAGATTCCCGAGGCCTTGAGTGGCACCAACCGCCTCTTGGGGGCGGGCTCGTCCCCATTGAGGAAATCCGAACGATTGAAGGGACGGAAAACTGTTTCATTGAAAGCTTTACAGGCGTTGAGAAGCTCTGATGCCCTTATCCAAGGCCACCTTGCGATCCAACGGCTTACTACCGTCCGGGGTCATCCTTACGATGCTTGCTTCCTTAAGTTCAGCGGCGTCGATTACGCCGCGTGCATAGAAGCTCATATCCATGCCAAAGTTGACGTTATCTTGGGTCGCGTCAAAAAAACCAGTCATATTCAGGCGGAATGCTGACCGCCAAGACCGGTACTTGGAGAAAGTTACAGGCTTCCGCAATCCATTGCCAACGAATAGAGCGGCTGGACATAAAACTCACCATCCTGTCACGCGGAGCCTTGTCTTATGCAAATCTTGGTTCCTGAGACAAAAGGGAGCCAATACCCAGCACTGCAAACTGTGGGGCAGTGGCGGGGGTGGCGTCGTGCGGAGCTTGATCTTTTAGGACCGCGGTCGAGTTTGACGACCCCCGTCTTTTCTAAGGACCTGAACGAATACGGAGAAGACCGGCTTTGCAACAGGCTCTTAAGGATCAAGCGCATCGCCCGACAGTTCCTGCAAACGGTCAAAATACTCCGTACCCTGCAGCCTTCGCGCGAGGGCAAGCCATAGCGTCTGGTCATGGAGCGTTTGTACACCCTGCTGCAAAGCAACAAATGCCTCATCTGGTCGCTGCCGTGTCAGCGCCCATGCTGCGTCCACCAGAGGGGCTTTCTCAAGATACTCAGGCGTCAACCAAAGCTGATAAGGCAAGAGCGCGCCCTCGCCATCGTATCGTATGAGAGGCAAAAACACGTTCTTTGGTGGTTGTTCCTGTACCGGCATTTGCTGCAACAGATGTTTGAGAGGGCCAATGTCACCACTTCTATCGGCGTAAAGTATAACGGCCTCCCAGCCCTCGGTTGTCACCGAGCCGAAGGTCACCCAAGGCTGGATCATCAAGCGCGCAGCGTCGTAAAGCCTCACTTCCGTAAATGCTTTTGTTAAAAGAGCTCTGGCATCCGGCACTTGAGAGACCACGGCTGCAGCGAATGTCTTTGCGAGACGTGGCCGCGCCGTCATCACCTTGGCAATAGACATCATCATGGCTGGCCCATCTGGCTCTGAGAGTACAATGGGGGTCGCTTGGATCAACAGATCGGGCTGCTCTGCGCTCAGGGCAATCGCAGCAAAGCGTTCTGCTAAAGCTGACCTATTCTGTCCTGGCAATAGCAAAGCGGAATGCGCCACATCCAATGCTTGCGAAATCGCACCATCCGCCGCCATGAGATCAACCAACCGGATGCGCTCTGAAGCCGTCAGCTTCGTCAATGGGACCGTGGAGAGGACTGTGCGTTCTGCGGCGCTATCGCCAAGTCGGCGATAGGTATCCGCTAACTTCTGGCGCTGGTTGTCGTTTGGCGAAAGGCTTTGAGCAGCGGCAAGGTAATTTGCTCCCTGTCGTAGATTGCCGGCGCGAAACGCAAGATCGGCACGGGCAGTTGCAATACTGGCTGTGGGTCCGGTGCGCGCTGTGAGGTCTGCCAACAATCTATCGGCCAATGCGCCGTTGCCTGTGGCGGCCGTCAACTCTGCTTGCCGAAAAGCAAGAGGCGGTGAAAGAGGGTCTTTTGCTGCATTGAGCAAGCTCAGCGCCTGGGTTTCAGACAATGAGGTCAGTTGTGCCTCTTGATCCAGTTCCCCCTTGGGCACCAGAAAAAAAGCAGCACCGACCCCAAAGACCACAAACAAAACAAGGGGCAATACGATGTCACGGTCCCGCATCAAGGACACCCTACCATCAAGGTTAGCTCTCTTGATGTTGCAAGATGGTCTGGCACCATAAATTGCCATAAATTCGGCCCAGATGAAAAGACGGGCAAACGGTCCTGCGCAAGGCGGATATCGGGTTTGAGCGGCGCCCGGACGGTGATCTGACCTGTGCCTTCGACCAGAGCCGTCGTTCGGCATCCGTCACGGTGCAAGCGCTCCAGCTTTGGACCCGCCTCGATCAGTTCAATTGCTTGCAAAGCAGCATCTGTGAAGCTGTGCTTCGGACCTAAAGCGATCACAGGCGTCTCAATGGCCGGGTCCAACGCGATGAACAGTGCAGAGCCCAACCGCCAAGACCCCAACACCCCCATGCTGCGGCCCATATCTAGGGCTAAATTTCCCGGGCGATCAAACCGCACTGTGTGCAAGGCACCGCGATTGGCGATCCGCCATACATGCGACCCGAGAGGCTCGATCTGGGTAGAAACGGCACCCTTTAGCAGTTCAGCGTATTGAACCACACTCATTGCGGCCCGGTCCTTTGAAGTATGAAGCGCCCGCACCTGTATCACAGCTGCCCGTCCGCTCTCTGTAAGCAAATCTTGTGCCCGCACCACGAGCGTATCTGGCGCAAAAGGCCACGGCCTCTCACTCCGTGCGACCGCTGTGGCGCGCGCATACAAGCCCGTTGGGTCGCCAAACCCTGAAGGTCCGATAAGCGGGGCCACTGCGACTTGATCAGGCAGGGGGAATGCGCCCCACCCTCCCTGACTTGCGGACAAGAGCCGAAGAACAACAGGTGACCCAAAAGACAGAAAACCGTCAGCCTTTGTAAGAGGAAGACTGTGGACATGGCGCGCCTTTTTCAGAGCGCTTGCTGCAGCTGCAGCACCGGGTTCATCGGAGAGCTCCTGAAGAGAAGGCTCAGGCCAACCAAAGGTAACGGGGGCGCCTTCTGCTTCGAAGATCTGGCGGGCAAAAGCATAGACCGGGATGCCAAGAGACGCCCCTCCCGAAGGCGGGGCGCGAAGTTGCCATCCTTCTGCAAGCAGCATTGAAAGAGCGATGCGACGTCCCTGAAACATTGCAAGATCCGGCACCGGAGTGGGATCTGTGCCAGTATAAGACAAAAAAACACGCGCCAGATCGACTGCGGCGGCGGTCCCTTCTGCGCGATCCGCCAAAAGCTGGTCCGAAAGCCACGTTTGAATGCCGCGCTGAAACCCAAGTACCCGGGGCGCGCCATCGTTCGCGCTCATCCGCACAATCGGCACGCCCCCTGAGGGAACCACGGGCGCCACAACCAACCCCGGTGGCACCTCGAGCAATCCTTCGGGCGACTTCCAGCCTCGGGCAGTTTCAATCTTATCGCGCGCGCCATCATGCAAGATGGCCGCCCGGGCCCGGTCTACACCAAATTGATGCCAAAGGGGGGCGCCCCCCAGTTCACCGATCGCCACATGGGGCAGCGCTCTACCACACTCTCTTTCTTTTGCAGCAAGCCAATCCGCGACCCCTTGGGGGGCGGGCACATCAGAAGAAAACCAGCTTAGGACACCGGCGATAGGGGCTCTATCAAACGTAGCAGGAAGGGGTGATGCGACATCCACATAAAGAGGAAACAACCCTTTTTGAGCCAAAGGTCCTGCCAGATGGCGCGCGATGCGACTTGTTTCGAAAGAGGTCTCTTCGCGCTGGTCGACCAGCGCAATCACGCGGTTCGGCAAAAACCGCTCCCCCGCGCAGGCGGCTTCCGATGCACGTGGATACCACCAGAGTGCGAAAAAGAGTGACACCCCAAGCCAAAAGTACGCCATCGATGCACCTTTCGAATTATAACTTCTGCATGAAATGGGCGAGACCCACCTTATGGAGGATTGTGGAAAGAATAAGGCAGCAGTAAAATGTAAAAAAACTTTTTGTTTAAGACGTTAGGGCTTCCCTTCGTGTAGAAAGGACCAGCATGCTAACCGCGACGCTTTCCAAAGCTGGCCTGGGCCTTGTTGCATTGGTTGCAGTGGGTGGCATCGAAAACTTGCCAGCGCTCGCCACCCGGATTCCCGACACAACTCCTTTAGTTCACTTGGCGGCAACAGACCATACAACACCGGTCCTTGCCAGCCGCACCAAGCCCGATTTTACAGTTGCAGCGGCGCGCTCTTCTGAAAAACTGCCAAGCGTGAGTGAAACTCTTTTCACTAAAAAATCCTGCGAGCACAGTACCTCAGAAGCCGACCTCGTCGTCTCCGGGGACCGCCTCACATTGCGGGTCTTCGCTCAGGCAGCAAACAGTACGGAACGCTTTGAACGACGTGATCTTTCTGGCACCTTCACCGTCGATGCGGCAGGAGAAATTGCGGTACCAGGCATCGGCCGCCTGCCCGTTGCCGGGCAAGGGCCTGCCTGTTTGGAAGGCCCTGTGAGCACAGCTTTGGCAGCCGAAATGGGCATCGCGGCAACGGTCACCGCCTCATTCGAGACGCGTCCGCCCGTCCTCATACAAGGCACTGTAATCTCGCCGGGAAGCTATGAGTTCACCCCAAACCTCTCCGTGCGCGCGCTTCTGGCCAAAGCCGGCGCAGATGGGGGCACGGCAGATACAGCTCTATATCGCACTTTAGATGCCCGCAGCCGTGAATTGCGAACCTTGCGGGCGGGGCTCATGTTACGCCATGCCCGTCTGACGGCACAGCGTGCCGGCGCGCAAGATTTGAGCCTCCCGTCTGATCGGGTCAAGTCACTGCACACTCAGCTGGGTCGCGACAGAGTCCATGGAGAGACCGCCGTTCTCCAAGCCGCTCTGGCTGAAACAGCTTTGCGTAAGGCGCGGGATGTCGCCATACGCGCCGATCTAGAGAACACATTGGAAATCGCCAAAACACGGCGCAATTCAGTACGCGCACGCTACGCGCTGCTAAGCCGTCAGCGCGATCAATTAGAGGCCGAGATCGGTGAAGATTGCCGCGGACGGTGCGGCACCAGTCGCAGATATGACGAATTGCGTTTTGATACCCTCAACGGACGACTTGGTGACCTTGATCTTACCGTGGAAGATGCAGAAAGCCGCGTCAGTGAAGCCCGTCATGCTCTTGATCGCCATGACCGTGATGTGGCCTTTTCTTACGCGCAAGCGGATAGCAAACTTGCCCTTTCTGTGGCTGAAACCCTGGCCGATCGCAACGCGCTGGACGCTGAAATCGTCTCCGTCGAAGCCCAAATCATGGACCTTGGTGGTACAGCCGATAGCACTATTCGCGTAGAACGGCGCCGCGGATCGCAAATCCAGACGCTTGAAGTCCACAAAGATTTCCTCTTACTGCCCGGAGACCTTGTCATCGTCGAGCCGCCCGACGATACAATTCTTGTCTCTGCTGAGGACCATCAAGAATGAGCGCTACGCGACTGCAAAGCGACACCGTTCACCGAACTCCCCGTCCCCGCGAAACCTTCCAACGAGGATTGCTGGGGTCGGTTGTTTTGCTGCTGATCATCGCGGGCGCGGAACTGCTTTTTCTTGAGCCTGGTTATTTTAGCAGCCTAGCCTTGCACCCCTTCTGGATTGTGATCGTCATTGCCGCGATGCAAAATGGCGTCGCCGTGGGGGCCATCACCAGTGTCATTGCCACCCTTTTGGTCGGCCTTCCCGAACGCCTCATCGACGAAAGCGCTACCGTTTACGCAGCCCGCGCAGCGGTGCTTCCTTTACAGTGGTTTGTTGTCGCCCTGATTGTTGGCTTTTACCGACAAAAAGAGATCGAAGAGACGGATGGGTTACGGGCCGAGGTGGTGCGCCTTGAAAAGATATCCGGCAGCCTTGCTGAAGAGGTGGAACGCATGGACAGCATGGTGGCGGCTCTGGAAAGCAAAGCCGCCTCGGGTGTGGCCCCAGAACCCGACACAGCTCCCAAACCCGACACAGCTCCCAAAGAGGCTCTTTTCCACCGTGCTTTGCCCGAACTTGCAGCGTTGGCAGGATCGTATGGTGCAGATCTACCGCATAGTTTTGAAGACGCTGCCGACGCTCTTTTCGATGGCCCGGTGGCCTTGGTCGTCTCGGCCCAAGGGCGCGGCGAGTTTGTGATCGGAACGACACCCGAAAATGAGAGTGACGCCACCACTTTGGCCCAGTTAATCACTAAAAATCTCGAGGGCAAAAAGGGCCGCTCACATACGATATTGCTCAAAGACCTGGGGGTTTCTCAGGAAGGCGCGTTGCGGGTCGCCCGCCAGAAGCCCAAAACAGACAACGATATGACGGCCCTCGTGATCTATTACGCTCCTGACCGCGAGAGCGCAGACGCCGCGACAGCCCGCTTAGAGATCATATCGGAACTGTCCCGCATCGCCATTGAGCGCCTGAGCCGCGAACTGGAAGCGCCAGAAAGCCAGCAGGCTGATACTTGGGATCGTGAGTAACCTCATTCCTTTGCAACGGGCCTGCGCAATCTGCATGACGCTCATTGGCCTGATCACAGCCCTCATTGCGCTCAAGTTTGGCCTTTGGATCGCAGTGGCTCTATATGCCAGCCTCGCCACAGCTCTTGTAAGCATATTGATGATCCGCGACCGGTCAGCCGCCCTGTTTTTTGCTACCTCCGCGGTGACCTTCGGCCCGCTTTGTGGTCCAGTCTTACTCTTGGCGACGAGCCCATTGCGTTGGACCGCGCAGCCCACGCCAGACCCGATCCTTTGCAAACCAACCCGCGCGGAACGTATTGCTCAAGATATTGCCCAAGGGCGCCGACCGCTGATGCGCGACCGGGCCGTCTTACCTCTTGTGACGGTATTTTCATCGGGAAGCTTACGCGAGCAGCAAGCCGCTTTGGCGGCCATTGCACGCTACTTTACGCCAGAGTTGCGCCCCGCCTTAGACCGCGCTCAAGTCTCTGATATCCCCGCCATACGCGCTCAGTCTGCTGCCGTCTTAACACAGCTGCGTGACATTTACGCCGATCGCGCGCGCAGGGTGATGGCGAAAGAAACCGGTTTGAATGCTTCTGCCCTGGCGGCCGAAATTCAAACGATTTCGAAGTCGGGATTTGTGGACCCACAGACATTGTTGGACCTTGAGCAGATCGCACATAGCGCTCACACATGCCCGAATAGAGGTCAAAAATGACCGCTCAAGGTGAAGTGGATGTCTGCATCGTCGTCGAAGGATGCTACCCTTTTATCACAGGCGGCGTTTCTTCATGGCTTGACTGGCTCATTCGCGCGCAGCCTGACCTTACATTTGCGATTGTTGCGATCACCGCAGATCATCATCCCCGCGAAATCAAATATGAACTCCCCCCAAATGTTTCTGATTTTCGGGTCTTACCATTGGCCCCTGAGGCACGCCGCCCACGTATGGGCCGTCCTTTACTTGACGGTCAAATCTATGGTGACGCTCTCCAGCGCTTTTGGGATGCCGCCGATGTGGATGCTTTTGAAACACTTTGCCAAATCGCGACCACCCCCATAGGGCGCACCCTTCCCGCTTTGCCTTGGCAAGAGGTGCAGCCCGACCACGCTGATTTCATCTCCTCGCAACCCGCATGGGAGGCGCTCAATATCTGCGCGCGCGCGCTCGCTCCTGAAGCCTCCTATAGCGATACATTCTGGGCTTGGCGCACCCTCGTAGGAGGCTTGATGTCCATTTTATCGGCCCCCCTCCCCCGGGCAAAAATCTATCATGCGATCTCTACAGGTTATGCTGGACTTTATGCCGTTCGCGCAGCCCGCGAGATGAACGCACGTTCGGCCATAACCGAACACGGCATCTATACGAATGAAAGACGAATTGATCTGTTGATGGCCGATTGGTTGGAGGATCGTATTCACAAAGGATTTGCCGTTCATGACAGGCGCCGTGACGTGCGCGATCTATGGACCCAAATGTTTGATAGCTTTGCCCAAGTCGCCTACGCGCAGGCAGATCGCATCACCACGCTCTACGGGGCGAACCAGACCTTCCAGCGCGCTTTAGGCGCGCGAGATGAGCAAATGTCGATCATTCCCAATGGCATTATGTTGGAAAAATTTGAAGGGCTCTGCCCTGTGCAAAATAAAGCCCGCCCTACCGTCGGTCTTATCGGGCGGTTGGTGCCCATCAAGGACATCGAAAACTGCATCCGCGCCGCCGCGGTCATCCGCCAATCTGTACCAGATGTGGAAGTCCTTATCATCGGTCCGACCGACGAAGATCCAAACTATTTCGAGGCCTGCAAGCGCCGCGTGGCCGAACTGCAGTTGGAAAATACCGTGCGCTTCACGGGCCGAATGAACATTTTTGACATCCTACCCTCTCTTGATGTCATGCTTTTAACCTCAATCAGTGAAGCCCAGCCCCTTGTCCTGCTCGAAGCCGGTGCCGCGCGCATCCCTTGTGTGGCAACCGATGTTGGATCGTGCAGAGAAATCCTGGAGGGCACGGCAGATGAAGCCCCTGCACTCGGTAGGGGCGGCTTTGTGGTGCCCCCCATGGACCCGGACGCTCTTGGTGCAGCCGTCATTCGTTTGCTGTCCAATGACACTCTGCGCAGATCCTGTGGGGAAGTGTTGCGCAAACGCGTAGAAACCAGCTTTACCTCTGAAATTTCTTCTGGGGCATATGGGGCCCTTTATCGCGAGCTTTCTCCATGAGACGTCGCTGGATCAACAGGTTTCATGGGGTCATGTCCAAAACGGACTGGTGGCTCGATGGGCCGCTTCTGAGCCCAATACGCAAAGTATTAGAAGCCCTGATCGTCGCCGCTGGACCGTGGGTTCTCGCTGTTGTGACGCTGGCCTTAATAGGACGGACCGCTGAACGGTGGCTTGCCCCAGAGGCATTGGAAGATATCCGTCTTACGGTGGTATATGCCTTTATGATCGCACCTATGGTGGCGGCCCCTCTTGGAGTGACCGCTGCACGTTTGATCACCAATACCGCAGAGCCGCCGCATCACGATTCCGCCCTAGCAGCACTTATGCTCGTCACCTGCGGGCTTGCAGGTATCACCGCCCAAGCCTTGGCGGCAGTGGTTGTATTTGC
Source organism: Sulfitobacter indolifex (assembly GCF_022788655.1). NCBI lineage: Bacteria > Pseudomonadati > Pseudomonadota > Alphaproteobacteria > Rhodobacterales > Roseobacteraceae > Sulfitobacter > Sulfitobacter indolifex. The sequence continues at coordinate 201,197 of NZ_CP084953.1, forward strand.
GTTGCGGCTGAGCGATCCGGAACTCGCGCTGGCCTTTGTCGTCCTAACTTCCTCCTCTGCTATGATGTGGACAGCATTTATCATCATGAATGCCTGTCGGCTTCGCCCACATCTGGTTTTGTCATTTGCGGCCGGCATGGGGCTGGCCCTGACATTGTGTCAATTCAGCATTCAGTTCTCCATCAGCGGCGCCCTTCTCGTGTGGTGCTTCACCGCCGGGATCGCTCTTTCTTTTGCGCTTTGCTTGGCTCCGTTCTACGCTATTGATCTGCCTCCCGCTTTACTGCGCAAGACAGTCGTGGACCTGAGGAAAACCGCCGGGACTACCTGGCCCCTCGCCGCCGGCGCTTTTTTTGCAATCGCAGGGATTTGGGCCGATAAATGGATTGCTTGGGCCGGGCCGAATGGCTTGGTTTCAACAGCCGGGTTTGCACATTCTCCGACATATGACAGCGCTTTGTTTCTGGCGCATCTCTCAGCCGTTCCCGGGCTCGCTGCTCTGACTATCCATTTTGAAAGCCCTGCCCGTCATGCGATGGCACAATTTCAAAGCACATTGACCCATGGCGCGTCGCTAAAGGCTGCAGAACAGGCTGGTGAAGCGCTGTCTGCAAAGCTCTGGCGGGGTATTCATCGCACCTTACTGACGCAACTCGCCCTCTCTGGTCTGCTGCTTTTATTAGCCCCTGCAGCCGCTTCTCTCGCGGGCCTACTGCTCGACCAATTTTTGATCTTGCGCACTGCCCTTATCGGCTCGCTGCTACACATTCTATTTTTATCGACTTCAGCGGTGCTCATTTTGTGCAATCGCAAACAGGCCTTCCTAACCTTACAGCTGTTGTTTGTGATGACGAACGTGGCAAGCACAGCGATTCTATCTGCCGTTTATGGCACGACCGCACTTGGCTTCACGATCGCTTCCGCCCTCGCCAGTATCGTGGCCACCATATACGCACACGCAACACTGCGCGATGTTTTACGGCATTGTTATCTTACCGGAAACGAAGCGCTCTTCTACAAGTAAAAAATAAAATACATAAATAACAATGCACTAGTTGCAGATTTTTAGAGCGCACAGATCGCAATGCGGTCAGCCTTGCCCACCCAACCCCGCGTTCATGTTGATTTTTAAGCCTTATTATGGGCATAATGCGTTACAGTCTTAGCCAATTTTCATCGTTATCCGATACTTTTAACAAGCCCCGTAGATCCGATTACAATGGACAATGGCACTCGGCTACATTCCAGAACGCCCGCCGCGTCCAAAGGTATTAATACATGTCTGCTCAGGAGCCTCTCATTGTACTGCTCGATACACTGCCATTCAGACGGGCGGCATATGCCAATCAGCTGAACACTTGGGCTGAACCAAATGGTTTTATTGTTCGAGAAGCCAGTGAGCTGGAACTAAATGCCTGCACACCCGCCCTCACGCTCATCGTTTTAGGATCACAGCGCATTGGCAGCGTCGAGGGGCGCGCACGTATTGAGGCGGCAATGCGCCTGTCAAACAAGCCGGTTGCCGTCATCGTCGACACTCAATCCGCTGAATGTATTAATGTCGCGCTGGACCTGGACCTGCATGGTGTCCTGAATGCCTCAGAGACACCTGAAGTTCTTTCCGCAGCGCTTGGGTTTATTATCGCAGGGGGGCGCTATGTCCCACATGTGCGGGCTTCTGAAGCTGCTCCCTCTGAAATGTCCTATTTGCCGCAACCCGCGGAAGCGCCTTTGGGGCCAATCCAACTACTTGCAGCAGAAAACCCCGACAATCCTGACCTCACCCGCCGTCAGTACGAGGTGCTCTACGCCCTTGCAAATGGCCACTCCAACAAAGAGATCGCCCGAGATCTGGAGCTATCCGAAGCCACGGTAAAAAGCCACGTGCGGCAAGTCATGCGCAAACTGCACGTCGACAACCGGACGCAAGCCGCCTTGCTCGCTCGGGATCTCTTAAGCACGCCAAACGCACAAAACCTCCATGCGCCAACGCCGCTGACGTGACCCAAGTAGAGCCGCAGATCGCTTAGGCGCGCACCCCCAAAGAGTAACCAAGTAACCGCCAATTGATCCACATCCCTGAGGGCTAAATCCTACCTTAATGAAGACACATTCTATCGCTAAATCCTTAACGCGAATGTGAACGAAATCAGATACCAAGGTAGCCCTATGTTGATCTCCGTTGTTGTGCCGTGCATGAACGAAGAAGCGTCAATTCCTGGCTTGATAGACCGCCTTGCTCAGGTGATCGCCTCTTATGGAACACGCGCAGAAATTGTGCTGGTCGATGACGGTTCTACAGATGGAACATGGGCCGCTATCGAGCGCGCCCGTACGACCTGCCCTTGTTTGCGTGGCATCAAACTATCCGCCAATCGCGGCCACCAGATCGCACTGACGGCGGGTCTTGAAGCCGCCCAAGGCGAGCGCATTTTTATGCTCGATGCCGATCTGCAAGACCCCCCTGAATTGCTGGGCGACATGATGAGCTTGATGGACCACGGCTATGACGTGGTCTACGGACGCCGCCGCGAACGACAAGGCGAGACACTTTTCAAACGTGCAACAGCTTGGGCGTTCTACCGCACACTGAACGCAATGTCCGATGTCGATATCCCTCAAGACACCGGAGACTTCCGTTTGGTCAACCGCAAAACGCTTGATGCTGTCTTGCTAATGCCCGAGCGCGCGCGTTTTGTTCGCGGTATGTTTGCTTGGGCCGGCTTTCGTCAGATTGGCATCGAGTACACCCGCGCGCCGCGCGCGCTCGGCGAGACGAAATACCCTCTCCGCAAGATGATGCGGTTTGCAGCCGATGCAATGACGGCATTTTCGACCAAACCTCTGAAGTTCGCGACCCGCATGTCCTTCGCCAGCCTTGGGTTTGCCGCACTGATGATGGTCTATGTGGCCTATTCGTTGATTATTTATCAGACCGCCCCCGGCTGGGCCTCTGTTGTGTTGGCCATCAGCCTGTTTTCGGGGGTGCAATTGCTGACCTTGGGTATCTTAGGAGAGTACATTGGGCGCCTCTATATCGAGGCCAAAAACCGACCTCTCTACTTTGTATCCGAAGATACACGCAGCGCCGCATTACTTCCCCTGCGTGAAGTGGGTTGAGGGTGTGCTTCACTCCAATCGGGTTTTTTCATTCGCGTTCATAGGGGCCCTGGTCGCCGCTCTTTACGTAGGGCTCTACCTCACCTTCCTGCGCTTCGGTTTGGGTTCAGGGACCGCCAATGGCCTCGCATTCAGCCTCGCCGTACTCCATTACCCAACATCGGGTGCCCGAAGGCGTATCAATCAAAGAGGGAGGGGATATCCGATGGAAACTCCGTCGCCTTGTCATGCCACGTCTGCCGCAAAACACCGTGACGCGGATCGCTCAAGCCCGTGCTCGGGTCCTCGCCGCGCGCGTTGGCGATAAAAGAGGTGCCATGTGACACTCGCGACAGATTGCACGGCATACGCCGCTCCCCCACCAGACGCACTGCCTAAAAGTGCCGTCAGGCACCCTCTCCTAAGAGCGTTCTGGGTGACCCTATTGGCCGTTTGCGTCGTGTCGCTCCCCAACCTCACAGACCCCTTTATTCGGCACGATGATTATCCTGCACTTTTCGGCGAAGCAGATTTGTTCTGGAACAAAACACTGCATGAGGGACGCTGGCTTAATTACATCTGGCATCTACGCGGCATAGAGACCCCCGCATGGCTGAACTTTGCAGTCTACCAGATCCTTTGGGCCCTTCTGGCCGCCGCTCTCGCTGTCGCTGCTATGGGACGCGAAGGACATCCGTGGTTCATAGCGGCCTTGTCGCTGTTCATCTTGGGATCAGCTCCTGCCACTCTTATTTCTCTTTGGTTCAACACGCTGATTCCCGGCCTCGCAGTCGTCACACTATATGCAGTGTTAGGATGCGGGCTATCGCAACGCAGCCTGCGCGCATTGCTACCCATCTTCGTCATCATCAGCTTTTGGGCCTACCCAACCTATTCGTTGATCCTGCTGGCTGTATGCCTCATGCGCACGCGTGAGCGCTCCCTGGGCGATTTGATGGGGCTTGTGACACTCTTTATATGCAGCTTTGCTGTCGCCGTTTTACTGACATACGCGGTAAACTGGCACGTTCACGGTGTATTCGGTGTGCCGCTCGCAGACTGGCGGAATGCAGCACCTGCCGGTGATCTGAAAGGTATGATCACCAACCTGGCTGTAGTGAAGGATACATTTGAGCTCCTATTGGCGGTCGGCTCCTATAATTTTCTACCAGCCGCCTATTTCCATATAGGCTTATTGCTCATTGCAACGTGCGTCTTGATCAAACGAGCCCCAGGCGAAGCGCTCTATTTGCATGCTGGACTATGGGTCGGCATGGCCTTGATGGTGTTGCAGGCTCTCAAGCTAGGTGTCGTCGTACCTGCACGTGCATTTAGCTTCGCGTGGCTCTATTACGCTGTGATCGTCGTGCGCGCGACAGCCCTGCTCAGTGAAAGCCCTACTCTAGCCGGACGTCTGATGCGCAATCTGACGCTGCTGGTGGCTCTTTCCTATCTGTTGCAGACGTTTCTTCACTACACCCAACACCGTCCTTGGCAGGCCGAAACGAGTATGGTGGGCGCTACATTACGTGAGATAGACCCGGTTATCGAACGACCGGTCCTCGTCTACGGCGATGTGCTGACATTAGATAGCGCGAAGGCTGCCCATCTTCAAAGCGACCTCGCGCTTAGTTTTCGGATGCAACAGTTGACCGGTCACCGGGTTGTGCTCTGCCATAGTGCGCCAAAAGCCTGCTTGGAGATTTCGGACTCTCGCCAAGCCGAAGGCTTGCCCGCCGCTCTAAAAATGGAAGTCCAGGCCAACAGAGGAAAAATCCTCCTAAAGGGCCCCTCGATGTGAGCAAAAGAGCATAGCCATCTTTGCGATGTCCTCGGCATAAGGCACCCACCACACGAGGCGTGCAGGAACCCTTCTATGGTTGCCGATCGGGGTAGAATAGGGTTCGAAGCGACAGGCCGATCATCTTTGTCTCGGCCTCCTTCATCGAGAGTAACCAGCACATCTCGATGCGCCTTATAAGGCGCCCAAAAAATAACACAAAGTTAACAATATATCGGCTTTGAGCGACAAACTTTCGTCTCATCCCACGATTATACCTATTCATAGAACACATGCAAAAGGAACAGACCATGAAATTTTCTCTGAATATGAAGCGTTTCTCCCGTGACGAAGATGGCGCCGTTACAGTCGACTGGGTTGTGCTCACAGCAGCTATTGTCGGCTTGGCGGTTGTCGCCTTCGGCGCCATCGAAGGTGCAACATCTGACATGGCGTCTGACATCGCATCTGAGATTACCGCATCTAATGCTGACGCAAGTACTTAATATTTCCGCATCTGAAGATCTGTAACAACAGGCTTTAGCTGCTTGATATTCAGGGTTGGTATCTCTCAATACTAGGGCGTCTTCCCCTCCAAGGAGCGCCCAGCACCCTGAACGGCCGCGTCAATTTGATTGGCGCGGCCTTTTCCATGCAAGCTTGGCGCATGCAAAGGGGCATCAAAATGCTCTTCGTTTGTAACCAGCATGTTCGCTCAATCTATTTTTTTGCAGCAGTAGCTGCTCTCACTCTCACCTCAGCTGAGAGCAAAATATTCCCCGACGAATATCGCAAAATCACTCCTATATTTTCGACTTTGGACAAAATTTAGCCTTTAATCATCAATACTTTAGCGTATCAAAATCATGTAAAAGGGCCCCAGCATGAAACACTTAGTAAATGTGAAGAAGTTCCTCAGGAACGAAGACGGTGCAGTAACAGTGGACTGGGTTGTCTTGACCGCTGCTATCGTAGGTCTGGCGATTTTGGCATTTAACACAATCGGCGACGCAACATCGGATATGGCGTCGGACCTCGCGGTTGATATTGCGTCTCAGTAATTGCAGTCCGCTGATTAAACGCCCCTCCTTAAGCGGCTATTAACTTGAAAGGCCATGCTATCTTGATAGCGCGGCCTTTTGTTTTGCTTCCAAAGATCCCGGGGCGAACGGCACAGCCAACAAAAGGTGTGCTCTGCCGGAAAACTGGGGGCCGATGAGCGCCCCCCCCCTATAAGACGTACAAGGGATGCGTAAATGCACCTCGAGCTCGTTTTCTTGAGCTCTGCAAATTTGGCACTAAGTTCCTGTTCAGGGGCTAGTGCGCTTTTCTTCTCCCCCAAGTTGGGGCGCACATAAGCATGGTACGCCCTAAAAGATGTAGCCGGGACGGGCAGCTCTGCCCGGCTACATCCCAATCCCACAAGCTTCACAACCGCACCCCTTAAACAGAGGGGTACTGTCGTGAGCCGCCGCCTCACCAGGTCTCTGCAATCACATCTGTTCAAGGCTTCTACAGCAGCCTGGAAATCTCCGGATTCTTCCGAATTTGGTCCATTCGGCTGGCCCCTGCAGGCGCCAGCGTCACTTTAAAGAAGACGTTCCTAGGCCCGGAGCAGGTCGCAAGCTGACCGCTTGAGTCATCTCAGGCATGCTCCGCAATCTGCGCAAATAATCAGATACTTACTGTCGATCTCTTCATGCAAATGCTGACACTCGGTCCATTTCCCATAAAGCATGTAATTTTTCAGCTTCTTGAACACCTGACACCTCTGTCGCTGTGAGCATTGCACCTTGGCATTTCAGCTCCCTGCCCCTTGGCACGCATCCTCTTTAATTTGCGGTGGCTGACCAACTTTAGAAATCACTGGGCCCATTTAGCCTTCGGCCGCTTCGGGCCTCAGCGCAGGCATGGGCCTGGGTTCTGGGTGCCATCGGAAAGAGTACTAAATTTCCGTTTCCGCGCAAGCGTCGCTCCCACAGATCACCTCCGCACCACTGCAACTGTGAAGTGCATTCGATAAGCGCCGCTGCGGCAAATCAGGCAGATCGCAAACTACTATGCAGAATTTCCGCCGTGCACTACCCTCATGAGAAGCAGTGAGGTGGCAGATGTTCTAGGCGCTCGAACAATCGAAAGGTTTCCCATGGTTTCTCCAAGCATCAACTCCGAAACGACATCAATGACCGGCACAAGCGGCACAAGCTACATTGATGCCCTTTTGGCCCCTAGAGAACCTCTTCAGGTCCCTGTTTCTGAACGCGATGAGGTGAATGGGATAACAATCGCAAAGTGGGGTGGCCCGATCGGCTCGGGGGCTGAGCTTACTTTCAGTTTTTTCGACATGGCCTCGACATTCGCGCCCTCTTATCCGTCTCAATATACCGACAATATAGGCGAAATGAGCGCCTCCCTTGAGGCAGCCTTCAGAGCAGCGTTTGAAAGCTGGTCTACGTTCGCTGATGTCAGTTTTACCGAGATGACAGAGACATCGACAAACGTGGGAGACATTCGGATCGGTCTATCCCTATCCAATCCGAATTACGCCCCCAACAGCCTCAGCGCAGAGGCGATACCCCCGGCAGTCCAAGGCCTTCATGCTGGCGATGTTTTCCTCGCTGGAGGATTTGAGAGCCTTCAAGAAAGCGACCTCGAACCCGGCCAGTTGCCTTATCTTACGGTGCTGCACGAACTCGGCCATGCGGTTTTCAACCTAGGAGACGTATCGGCTTCCCCAGGTTGGAATAATGAAACACTTCCTACAGAATTGAACTACCGCTCCCAGACAATCATGAGCTACGCGGTTCTCCCCAGCCTGACCGAGGAAGACATTTCCGCAAACCAAGGAGAGCTTTCCTATTTTCCAACGACACCCATGATCTTGGACATACTCGCGGCCCAATGGCTCTATGGACCAAACATGAACACGAACCTTGGAGATGACATCTATGCCTTCTCCCCCTCTCAGACATACCACGAGACCATCTGGGATGCTGGGGGGATAGATACGTTTGATGCCTCTGAGATCACCACTGGTGTGTCCATCGATCTTAGGCCCGGCACATTGAGTGATGTGGGCTCAACGATTACCGCGGCAACAATTTCTGGCACAACAGCCCTCACTGAAACCGTTGGCATCGCCTTCGGCGCTTTTATAGAAAATGCCATCGGAGGTGACGGATCAGACAGCTTGCGAGGCAATGAGCTCAACAACATCCTGTGGGGAGGCGACGGCGCTGACATTATGGGCGGCGGCGGCGGCAGTGATGTATTGATCGCTGCATCGCAATCGACGCAACCGGGGACAGGAGACACCGCTTACTTTGAGGGTCGGTCGGATACTTTCGATATCGTGGGCGGGATTGATTATACTGTTGTCACCGCAACAGACGGCAGCAGAGACAAGCTTTTTGGGTTTCAGTTCCTCCGTTTCGACGACCAGCTAATTGAACTTAACGCGGGTTCGGCGCTCGCAGGGGCGGGGCGCCCCGAAGACTTTGTCATCGCTGAGCGTGTGGCTTTGCTCTATGAAGCGGCCCTGAACCGAGAGGGCGCGATCGATCTGCCAGGGCTTAATTTCTATATTGATGTCACACAGAGGGATGGCTTGTCAGATGAGTTCTTGGCGGCAGACCTTATGACAAGCCCGGAGTTCACCGCAAACTTTGGTGACGTCACCACCCTGTCGAACGCAGACTTCCTTGAGCAAATTTATCTCAACGTTTTGGATCGGTCATCAGATTCCGCTGGCAGGCAATTCTATCTGGACCTGTTGAATGAGGGGGCGATCAGCAAAGCACTGGCATTGGCAGACATCGCCATCAGCCCAGAGAACACCGTGGAATCGACATCTGTCCTTATGGGGCTCTACGAGACCAGCACCGGAGACTGGGGGTTCTTAACCCCATAGCACATATAGCCCTTTCGCAACGGGTCGAACCCAGCCTCTGCTGTATGTTGGCATATGTCGATACGGCCGATTGCAAGCACGGATCGTCGATCTATCCTGCGCAGACGCTGCTAAGCTTTGGGCCCCCCGCAACACGCGTGCCGCGCGAAACCCGCTCGGCTGCGGAAGGTTTTGCCCAGACAAGCGTTTAGGAGAGTTTTATGTCATCTGCGAAATCAAGAGACGAGATTTGGTCTGAATGGCGCGATCTCGTGAACATGGCGCCTCAGGAACTCGAAGACTGGCTGAAGAGCGATGCCTCCAAATCAGTCGGTGACACGGATGGTGGCGAGAGCACCGGCCATAAATCAGGTCGCAAGATTGTCGATATAAAGCACACCAACAAAGATGATTTGAGCGATGACCAATGGGACCATATGGGCAAGGTCGTAGGCTATATCAAACGCCATATGTCTCAGGGCGGCCCATCAAACAACAAAGAGAGCTCCGCATGGCGTTACTCTCTTATGAACTGGGGCCATGACCCGCTCAAAGAAGATTGACGCGTCTTTGGCATCTGATCCGAGATGAAAATTTAGGGGGTGTCCGCAAACCGTGTTGGTGCGCTTCGTTATCTCGCAGAAAAACATCTTTGCCGATATCAACGCCAACCGACATCAGCTCATCAAAATCATTCTTCGCCATGCTACTTCTCCTATTTGCAGTATAGGCCAAGCCTAACCTGCTGGGTGAAGCAGCCGGTACATCCCATTAACGACCGCACGAGGGGCGAAGGTTTTCGCAGTTTCAGCATAGGCTGATCCGGCAAGATCGGCCCCTTGCTGCCATCGGCCGAGGATACTCACGCTGCGCTGCAGTCCATCAATTTGGACATTCCCGAACTTCTCGTACGCGCGAAATTTCGGCGCTGGTCAGAGAGGTTTTCGACCCAAAACCTTGAGAGTTATGGCACGACCAAACCGCATCAACGGATAGACCGCATTCGCAATCCGATCCGAGCTTAAAACCCCTTGCCGCCGCGATAGGCGCGAGAGCAGGGCGACAGCTTTCGCGCCTTGGAAAATCTCACCATCAAGATCGACAACCATGCCTTCGTTCAAATCCAGATTATAGCTATTGGCCGTGATACGATCGGCACGCGCATCGGTCAGTTCAACGGCGTGGTCGTCACGAAGACGAAGGAGCGCGACATAGTTCGCACAAAAAGGGCATTCACCGTCGTAGACAATCCGCAACGGCGTCATGGCTCTTGCATCCTCTTGGTGAACTTTTGGACGGTTTGCGGGTCTATCAACGCAAGGTATAGCAGCATCATGGTCGCTGAATACGTGCTTACAGGGAGCAACAGGTAGAACGTAGCATGCATGCTGAGACCGATAAAAAAGGCCGTTGCGCGATGGCGCCGTGTGAGGATCGCGTAGGCGAGAAAATATTCCACAACCAAAACGGCACAGGACATCAGCGAAAGCAGCATGGGGGAGACGAGAAGTATCTCAAGCGTGCGGCCTGAATAGCTCCAAACAAAAATCTGCTCAAGCCTTTGGCCGGAAAGGAAAGCTTGGTCCGTTTTGTCCACCGCGGTCCAGAAATAAAGTGCTGACATCTGCAAGGCGATCAGGCGTTGCCCCCATAAGATGCCGTGCTCGGGTAGAACTTGATTTCCGCTCTCAATGGCCGCCCATCGGTCATAGGAGTAAGACCGGCCACAATCAGTAAACATCAGGAAAATACACGATATACCAAGAATATAGACATGGTGATGATCCCAACCAGCGGTGCCGAGGCCAGCCTGCCTCATCCCGTATAGGAGAAATATCGTTATCCCCAGCAGGCCGATCGACGCTCTTGCGCGGACGCCCAGAAGGGCTGCGATCGCAAAGGTAAAGAAGACCAGTCCCAGAAGCAGTTCGTTGAATGTCTCCGCTGAGAATGGTGCGACTTCGGCACCGAAGCGGATAATTGCCATGGTTGCCAGTCCAATTCGCAAAAGCGCCACTGACCGTGTTGGCCCAGCAGCGTCCGGGCCCCAAGCAACGAAGTCGCGCAACATCACCCCAGCATTCATCAGTCTTCTCCTTCGCCGGAAGCGCAAATATTTTCGATCTGCACCGGTCGCCACCCCTGACGGGTTCCAACCGCTCCATCGAAACTAACGGAGCTCGTATCCGGCACCGTTGCGCATAGTGGTGCGGCGAAATGGGCGAAGTGGTCTTCCGAGAAAATGCGATTTTCGAAAAGGTAGTGCAAAATCAATGGGTATCGTTCTATGTTCGCCGCCTCCAATGGAGTGAGTATTGCTTCCACACCATCCTCAGATCGCACGACAAAACGGCCATTGGGAATGCCTACACCCACCCCGGAGAACATGACCCACTCGCGTAGCCACGGAGAATGGGAGTCAAAGAGCTGTCCGGGCGCCGGCCCCAAATAGATCAACACAGTAAACAAACCGAAAGCAATGTGGCGCAATAAGGTCGAGAGATTTCCGATCAGCGGGCGTGACACGGTTTCAAGTGCGGGGGCATGGGTCATTACTTCGGTCACTTTCACTGGGTACGCCAGTAACTAGGTTTGACCAAAGCATGTTAAGAAATCGGGGCAGAAATTGGGCAGAATGTGAACCATAGTTGGAAAATATGGAAACAGCATCGGTTATGGACAGTTGCTCCGGAAGTTATGTCAAGGGGCCAAAATCCCGGCACCTGACATTGCCCAACGGCAGAGATTATTGCCAGTTCCCACCTTAAACGACTGGCTGCAAGTGGAGCTTGCGAGCGTTACCTTGAACCGCAGCTAGGCCCTAGACATCCATCCTTTGTGGCACCCGCAGCAAATGATCGCTTTCCGCCCTTCCTTCTAGAGGTCTTCCCAGGCGCGAAAACTATGCGACCGCAGCGAAAGGCAGCAAGATCCGCAGAGCGGACCAACACGGTTTGCGGACATCCCCAAAATTCATCTCACAATCACATCATTTACGATCTTAAAGATCGCGATCATCCATAGCGATAGGGTTATGCCACCCGCGACCCAAAGGCGCAGACGAGGCCGAGACTTTGTCCGAACACGGGGTTGTTCATCTGTCGTCTCAGATCGGTGAGGTGTCGTCTTACGCATACAGTCTCTAGGGACCCCACGGTCAGTACTCAATGTCCCATAAAAACAAAGATTTCAAATGCGGCTTGCACAATACCGAAAACAGGGGCCCAACTCTTACAGTTAGGTTTCTCGCTGCAGTTGAGCTTAAAAGACTGGAGCAGTCTGTCAATCGCGACAGGGTCGGCTCTCTACAACAGGCTCCCCATATCGCAGAACCGTTGCAGGATAGTGACCTGCACCTGGGGCCCCTCAACCAACCAGCAAATCATTCACGATCTTAAAAGATTGCAACGATCCAGAGAGATAACGCGACGCTGGCCGACATCCTCCGAATGCGGAGCGCCTTCGTTTCTGTGACGGCATGTGTGTTCTTACCTCGCGCGCCAGACCGCTTAGGTCCCATTCTATCCATATGGCTTCCCCATGAACTCTCCCCTCATCCTTCTTCCCCCATGACGTTTCAGCCCCGACTGTGCGCTATATCGCGCATCGAAGGCCGATCTCATCGGTCCAAAGTTCTCGTTCGGGTTGCAGCTAGAAGGCCAGTCCGGCCCTTCAAGGGAGACGCTGGAAAACCTTGCGCTTTCGCAAAGAGGCCGCGCGGGCCTCTGGCACGTCTCAGGAGCTTATCGGTTCAGGGCTGCTTTAATTTCCGGGCCCAAGGTCATTGGATCAAACGGCTTGGCAATCACCTCTGCGGCGCCAAGGTCAAAGAGTTCCGTCCAAGTTCCTACCCCCACCTGCGCGGTCATGAAGATGGCAGGCACAGATTCAAGTCCTGGCACTTGGCGCAGTTTCTCAAGCGTCTCAAGTCCGGACATGCCCGGCATCATCACATCAAGCAAAAATACGTCCGGCTTGAACTCTTCAACTGTACTGAGCGCTTCTTCCCCAGAGACACAGTCGACAACTTCTATGTCATCCATGAGCTCCAAAGACATTTTCGCCAACTCAAGAATGTCAGCATCGTCGTCCACATGTAGTAATTTTAGCATCGTCTTCTTCCCATTCAGCACGCTCCCGCCACGACCGCCAACATAACACTGTGATCGCTTGCTGAAATCATTCAAGAACCCGGCCTGTCAGCGCGACGGGCCCGTCGCCCATAACCGCAGGCTATGTCGAAAGTATGTTACCTTCGTGCCAATAGCCTTTGTAATGCGCCAAGTTTGCAAGCAGGTTTGCTGGCTCGGCGCGTTCATCCGCAACCCAAAAGCTGCCACGCTAGAATATTTTCAGGCGGGACTATTAAGACACGTGAGACTGTTGATCGTCCCCAGAAATTGATGAGATGCCCTGGCCCCGATAAAGCAATCTGCACTCTAAAAGATGACGGCTTGAGAAACCTGACCCAAACTGATCGTATCGCCCAACGCAAGAAAACCGCTCTTATCACAGATAGAGCCGCTGCCCTGCCGTTCGAAAGCACGCAACTTTAGAGAGGTATTGCTATCTTCAAAGCGCGGTTCAGAGCGGCAGATTTTCGGGCATCGTTCTTGATGGATTTCAGCCAGGCCTCGCATCCCTCACCCACATCGCGGCAAAAGCGGTCCGTGTGAAGTTGAAGCGTCCGGTTCTTGTGCTCGCAGTGCTCTGTTGCGACCGAGGTAAAGTGAAACCGATAGAAAGCATCGATAGCATCCTTTCGCCGACCATTGTCCGCGTCAAATCCCTGATAAAGCATGGCACATTTCAAAGCATAGCATTCAGCCCCTGAGAGAAACGCATGCTGTCCCGACAAAACATTTGTTCGATACTTGGGCCCAACCCACCTATCAAACCACTGAGCATATCTTTTCTGCGGTTTGGCCTCTGGATTCTCTATAGCACCAGCCATGTCAGGAAGGCTCAGAGCAAGGCACAGCGCCGCAGGCCAGTTTTCTGACTTTAGGCACTGCTCAAGAGAAGCAACAAAGACCTGCACGTAAATCTCCTACCTTGGATGCTCTAACCCGCATCTCGGGCATTCCAGCGTGGCTTCTGCCCAGCTCTCACCATCCGCCTGATAATATCCATGCCCCATAAGCCAGCAAATCGGCCGGAGCAGCCAAGACTTCGCCCCCCGCCTCCGGTCCGGCTCCTTCCAGGTAATCCTCGCCATTCCCGTTTCCCCTGATCTAAACGAGCGCTGCAATGCCTGCGATATAGGCAGCTTCTTCGTAGCAATTGTTAAAACCCACGGCAGAAAGCAGAGCCAATACCCCCAATGGTTGCCCGCCAAACGATTATTCCCTACGCGCCTCTATCCAATTTTGATCCCTGCTCTCTCTGCAAGAGCCCGGATGACCAAGGCCGCATCTGACATGATGCTCTCTGCAAGGCGAGGACTGCAAGAGATAACGCCTACCTTCATATCCTCCAAACACCCTAGCACCTCAGACAGCGCTTCAGGATCCAACGGCGCGCCTCCTTGGCTCATAGCACCACGCTTTGGCACGATATTGTTCCTTCCGCTGCGGCCAGGTCAGCCGCTATGCCCGCCGCGGGTGGGGTCCGCGCAAAACCATTGCGCCCGAGGCGGTAGGCGTGGGCTCTTTGCCAGCGCTTCGGCAAACCTTCCACTGACAGGGCTGTGGGTAGGCAAGCAGAGCTTCATGTTGCAGAGGTATCTGTTCGAAGTGGCCTTCCCCTCGCAATCATAGGGGTGAAAATTTTATTGAATGTTCGAAGGATAAATTCATATAGAGAAGCGGTCTGCTAGCCGATCGTACAACAGACCAAAAGCCTCAGGAGCTATGCCCTATGAAACTTTTCATCGTGATATCAGCCCTGCTCCTCTCCGCTTGCGCTTCTTACGAAAAAGGCGAACTCCCGTTGATCCGCGATCCCCAGACCGGTGAAATGCGGCCTTGCGGCCACATTGGGGTGCTAGGAGACTGCAAGCACTACATGTGAAGACGGCTTGGCGGGTTGCCCGATGGGACGCCCTTCAAACTTACCCTCTCCAGTGCAAACAACGATGTTTCCATCGTCCGAAGCACGCACGAACGCGCCCTGAACTTGAATGTAATCACTAACTAAGATGGTTCGGATCATAAGGCTCCCCCGCGGCAAGATTATGCCCCTTTCTATGGCGCCCCTGAATTACAGTAAACTGCAGAAATTCCTTGAAACAAAAGCGTAATGGAGCGCGCGCTCCGCTTCACCTCAGACACCGCACACCCCAAAGCATTTAAGAGGACAGACCTAAGCGCAGTCCGCTTGACCTGCCATCCTTCTTTACGTTTCTCAGACTTGGGCCGAATGGTTCATCAGTGTTGAGAGTGCCGTGATAATCTGAGCATGCACGAAGGGCTTTGGAATCAGAACACTTTCGGGGACACCCTTGGCGCTCCATTCATGAGCGCTGTCCCCACTCATATAGACGATCGGCATCTCAGATTGGTGCGCCCGGATGTGGCGTACGAGTTCCCACCCGTTCGGCCCCTTGCCGAGATTTATGTCTGTCACAACAGCGTCAACCCGCGCGGGGTCAGCCTCAAAAACCTCAATGGCTTTGGCACCGTTGATCGCCGTGACCACGTCAAACCCCTCGTCAACAAGGGCCGCTTCGATGTCCATGAGAATGAGCGCCTCATCTTCAACTAATAAAACGACTTTTGAATTCATTCTCACACCTGTTCAGCTGGTAAGCCTCAACCGTGCAAAAGCCGTTCAGTTCCAGCATTCAGCAACTAAATCCGTGATGTTGCAGACGCACCGCTGCCCCTTGCCAGCGGCCGTCTGCGCATCGCATGCCCCGAGGGGCAGACAAAGCCGCAAAAACTTTGCTGCACCTGGGCGGTTTACACCTTCCCATGCCCCATACAAAAAATGTGCCCGCCCAGGAGAAAAGAGAGCCGCTCATCTTTCAATTCACCGCGCAGAGCCCCACCTGCTGGCAATCAGCGAGGAGCAAATAAATGCAAGGCCAGGTCGACGACACCCAATGGGTCACACCCGACCGTGCCGACGTTGAATGCGCTCCTCTTCTCATGCCGCAGCTTTGGATAATTTTATGACCCGCTATGCCCACACAGGGTCCAGCATTATGGCCCTTTTCTTCTGCCTCGCCGCCCCCGCAATTGGCCAGGAAGAGGGCCAAAGTAAACAATTGCGCATGCTCGGAAAATGCCCTGGCTGTGCCTTCGAGAAGTTGGACCTCACGGGCCGGAAACTCACCGGCGTCAATCTGACGTCTTCTCACCTGCGAAATGTGAACTTTACGGGGGCTGGGTTGAACCTGTCGTTGTTCGACCATGCCACCTTTGAAAATGTTTCTTTTGATGCGGCTGACCTGACCGGGGCCAGCTTCACAGGGGCCACGTTCATCAACGTCTCCTTTGCAAACGCGATTTTGAAAGCAGCCGTCTTCGAAGACGCCGTCCTGATCGATACCGATCTTGATGCAGGCCTATACTGCAACACGCAAATGCCGGACGAAACGATGGCCAGCACGGAATGCAACTGACCAGAGGATGTTCTTTGCTCGGCGCCCCCTCTTAGAGGTCAGCGAAGGTTGTTTTGCACCCCCGGGCGACAGCGCCCCTCTGTCAGGCTCCTCTTTCCCCATGTTTTTTTGAGCCCCCGGAAGAAGAACCCGCAAGCTCCTCTCATAGACTTCCGGTAGAAACCCTCTAAGTGCAGTCCGTTGCCGGAGCGTCATGTCTTTCGGTTCGGCAGCTGCAGAGGGAAAGTCTTCATGGTGACCAAGACGATTGCGGGTTCAGTGCGCGTCGCGACCATATTTATTGTCGCGACCTTTCTTGTCTATTCCAGCATTGTGGGCGCGCTTGTCTATCACGGGCACAGCTCGGCGGAAGATCGGGCCGAAAGCTCTGCGGCAGCCGCGGCCAAGGCGGTCAAGATCAACACCGGCTGGATTGTCGAAGTGGCCCGCCAAGCGCTGCGCCGCATGGATTTTGCCTTGGGATCCGATGTTCAGTCCAGCCAATCTGCGACCTTAGTGAGCATCAAGGACGCGCTTGAGGGGCTGCCCGACAGCGCCAAAGCCTATATCGTGACCGCCGAGGGGCAAACCCTCTACACCACGGACCCCAATGCTCCCAATATCGACATTCGCGACAGAGAGTATTTTGCTGTCCCAGCCGGTGGGCAGCAGTTCTTCACCTCTTCGCTTCTTACCAGCCGCATTGACGGCAGCCCGATCTTCACGTTCAGCCAACGCCTTGAGCGGGAGGGGGCTTTTGTAGGTGTCGCGATCATTTCCTTTGATGCCGCCCTTCTGGGAGAGCTGCTGGCGTCTCTCGGCCTGGGACAAGGCGCGGCCTTAGCGATCTTGCGCGCAGATGGCATGCTGGTGGCCCGCTACCCCCCCGTCGACGGCCCCCTGGATTTGAGCCAACATGTGATCTTCAAAGACCATTTACCCAACGCGGATGCGGGGGCCTATATCAGCACGTCTCCCATAGACGGAGAGAAAAGATTTGTAGGCTACCAAACCCTCCCAGACAGCGCGCTCATCGCCATCGCCTCAGGGCGCTATGACGAAACGATGGCGCGCTTCTGGCGGCGTGTTCAGGTATTCTTGGCGATTGTCATTCCCACCATCCTGGCCCTCGCGGCATGTGCCATCTGGATCATCCGGCTTCTCAGGCGGGAGGCTCAAAAAAATGAGGCCCTTGAGACAGCGCTTGAGGCAAATACAATGCTGTTTCGTGAAATCCACCACCGGGTCAAAAACAACATGCAATCGATGCAGGCGCTGGTCGCCATGCACAAGCTTCCCAAAACCGTGGAGACCAACTTCAAACTGCGCCTTGCGGCCATGTCCACCGTCCATGAGCATATGTACAACCACGACAAATACGCCGCTCTGGATGCGCCCGCCTTCATCGCCTCGATGACGGAAAACATCTTCAAAGCCCATGGCGCGTCAGAACACCTAAGCCTTGATATCGACCGGATCTCAATCAGCCATGAGCAGGCCACATCGCTGGCGATGCTGATCAATGAAGTTGTCACCAACTCGCTGAAGTATGCGGGATCAGACAGAGACACTGCAGAGATCCGTATCCGCCTCAAGCTTCTCGGCAACAACAGGGCCAACCTCGTCATCGTCGACAACGGCCCGGGGTTTGACCCAAAAACACGCCCCCTCGGGATGGGCACCAAAATCATCCAGGGCATGGCCCTGCAGTTGCAAGGCACCTACAGCTATGCGTTCGACGGCGGGACGATCTTTTCTTTGGAGTTCCCTGTGGCATAGCTTGAGACAGCGATGCGTGCGGCCGCCCTGAGTCAGCTCTATAAGACAACGGTCGCTTTGAAAGGTAAATTTCGGGATCGAATGGAACCGCGGTATGAAGGTTTCATCCTGTAAATTTGAAAAGTGGTTCTTCGCGGTAAACGATATCAGTGGCTACTATCTAGCAGCCTGTGTCCGTGAAAAATGCTACGATTATAGCTGGCCTTGCTGAGAGGCTCCTGAACGAGAGAAAGCCCGTATTGGGTCAGCTTGGCGTGGTATGGCGTCTTGCGCCATAGTTCGAATGCTTCGGCAATCGGACCTTCAAACAATGCGATCCAGCTCTTTAATATGGCGGCTGAGGAGAATTCACCCCGCCGGGCCTTCCCATTCTCCACCATTCCAAAATAAAGGGCAGGATCACCCTTGAGAACCGACAGGGTCCTGAGAACATCTTCAGGAGTTCGCACCTCCATATAGTCCAGATCGCTCTGCCGTAACTCCTTGAATGCAGGCTCCGGACCTAGAAGCGCCGGAACCTCTGCCCACCAAGCGTTCACTAACTTTGATGCGGGTTTGTGGTGTGCGTCCGCGACGGTCAGATTCCGCACGGCGAGGACCGCGTCCGCATTACGGTAGTTGCCCCAATTCTGCTGCTTGGCGCGACAGTCAGTTGTCGTGTCAACTGTGTCGAGCTCGAGATGCATCCCGATCCTTCCGAGCTTGTCCTTGAAGTCCTCCGATCTGAAGCTCTCATGCATATTGAAAATGTGACCCTTGAAGACCAGACGCTCGACCCTGTGGCCACGGCTCGGATCACGCGGGATTAAATTGGGCTGCGGCCAGTGAGGGACATGAGCGTTGTTTGGCTGAGAGGGCAGAAGACCATTCTGATGTATAACGAAGTTTGCCAGTCGGGGTTGATGTGCATCAAGCCGCGGTATGACCACAAAAGAGGAAATGTCTCTTTGGCGGCGACCAAAGTCCCGAACGCCTGCGACATTTACAACTGCTGGGTCGAGTGCCGGGCCAACAGTGACATCATATCCTGCCAAGCGCAGTTCATAGTATGTCCGATTGATCCAGCAATCGAAACCATCCACGCACCGCAGTTGAAGAAGATCAGGTGTGATAGGGCCGAAAGGAATGGTTTTAAGCTCGGGCCAGAGCTGATTATCCGGGCACACGAAATGGACGCGGCCAACACCTTTCAGATTCATGGGAAGTTCCTCGTTCCGACATTACCCAAGTGGCCTGCCCTCCTATCTTCCTCGCGCTTGATGCGCGTGCCGAGCACCCCAAGATGGCGCATGATCAACTCTAAAAAATCTAGCTTGTCTTTGATTGAGAGATTAACAACGGGGCGCGCTCTATTGCCAGCCCAGATACACTTTCATCGATTTGACGATACCTCTCCGCCAGACCACTGCCCATCCGGAGCCTGGTTTCAGTCGGTTGCTTTGATCATATATTTCCGCGAGATCTCTCTCAAGCATTTCGCGGGTCAATTTCTAAGTAAAACTCTGCCGAGGGCCGTCTGGCTGCTGGGCTGAGGGATCGTTTATCGAGTGTCCTTTTCGCCGAATGCTTACCGTTGAAAGGCCTATATGAGAAATCTAAGTCGCTTCTCTCGCGCAAACCGCCGAATTTGGTGGTCGTGCGGGGTCACAATGATGCAGTCGAAGCACTCTTAGGACAATAAGAGGACTTCAAAGGTCACGCACACCCGGTTCGCGCCCAAAGCCAGATTGCCAATGATTGGCGGACCCGCAAATCCCACAGAGATCCCGCCCCGCCCGGCTTCGCCCGTTAGGAGAATTTCAGTTGCGTCGTCTTCCAAGATCGGCTGACCCTCCAACTTAGTGCCAACCAGACTGCCCAGACCTTTGATGGTCCGAAAACGCAATCCGGTTGCATCCGAGCACTTTGCCAGACCTTCCTCGAGCAACTCATTGGGTCGGATGGTCGCAAGAGTGGCGTTAGGGTGCTCAACCGCCCCCATAGAGACTGGATGAAATAGCGTGAAGCCTGTCTCCGCATCGGCCTTCATGTCAAAAATCGCACCTTCCAATACCCAGGCATCAACGGTGTGATCCGTCGATAGCACCGTGGCCTCGGCCAGCAAATGTCCCGCATGAGGGCTTCCATTGCTGTCAGTCCAAAGACCGTGCACGTGGGCGAATGCTGCGCCGTCCCGCCGTCCCAGATGTGAGCCCGCTCTTTTGATCGTCGCAGATGTCAGCACCGTCTGCGCGCTATACCACGCAACATGGCGGTCGTCCGGTGCGGGCGCAGGACGCACGAATGTCAGCTTCTCCACCGACACGTTATCTAAGTCAAACCAGGCGCCAACTTCTCCTACGGCATCAACCATCGCTTGCAACAGCGTAAATCCCGCCTTCAGCGTGACGCGCTGATGTACTGCACTGCAGGACACTGCAATAATTCGATCTGCAGCAACCGGACCGGGATGGTTCAAGGTCCGCCCCTCAGACATCCGCAATCTCCCCCCGCGCGGTCAACTCGGCCCGGATCAGCTTTTTGGTGATCTTACCATAGCCCGACTTAGGCATCTCTTCCCAGAATACGACAGCTTTAGGCATCTTGTAGCGCGGCACCAATGGGGCCAGCCACGCCAGAAAGGCCGTGGGATCGGGTGCTTCCCCTCGTGCAACGCAAACAGCGATACCGACTTCGCCCCAGGTCGCGTCTGGTATGCCCAGCACGGCACATTCGCTGATGGCAGGATGCTGCAGGATCTTCTCCTCAATCTCACGAGGATAGATGTTGGACCCTCCCGAGATATACATGTCTGACGCACGATCCGTCAGATACAAAAACCCTTCCGCATCCATATGACCAAGATCGCCGGTCAGGAACCAACCATCTCGAAACGCTTTGGCGTTCGCCTGGGGATTGTCGTGGTACCCGGCAAATACTGCCGGGCCAATAACGGCGACCTCCCCGGTCTCACCCGGCATCACCTCACGTCCTTCAGCATCCTGGACCTGCACCTGCATCCCCGTGCGGGCAAAGCCGCAAGTGCCGATGCGCATGATGGTATCATCCGCAGAATGATGGATGGGGGGCAACACGGTGATATTGCCTGTGACCTCGCCCAGCCCAAAGTACTGCACTAAGACGGGCCCCAGCACTTCGAGTGCGCGGATTTGATCCGCGCGGTACATTGGGGCCCCCGCATATATCACATAGCGCAGACTGGAATGGTCATGTTCCTTCACAGAAGGATGCTCGACCAATAGCTTTACGATCGTAGGCACAGTGAATGCATTTGTGATGCGCCATCTAGCAACCAGGCGCCAGATCTCGGCGGGATCGAATTTGGTCCCCCCGGGAAGAACGGTTTTTACCCCATGGGCCACTTGCGTCAGCTGGTGGATCCCTGCGCCATGTGACAGCGGTGCTACCACAATAGAGGCATCTTGAGGGCCCGTCCCTGGCATCAAATCACACAGATGGTTGGTCACGACGAACGCCAGCTGGCCATGGGTCAGCACTGCGGCCTTTGGTTTTCCGGTCGTCCCAGAGGTAAAGAAAAACCATGCCGGATCGTCGCGGTCCACGGGGGCTGGGGTGACTGTTGCCGCCGCAAATTCCATGACGAGCCCGTCGTAATCGTCATGTCCTGTACCGCCGATACGCACGGTGAAGTCCAGACCATCGCAGGCGGCGATATGCTCTGCAAACTCAGCCCCCACCAGCAATCCCTTCGCGCCAGAAGAGGCCGCAAACCAAGCAACATCTTCTGGGGTTTGACGAAAATTTGCAGGCACCCAGACACAGCCAAGTTTCCAGCAGGCAAAGGCGGCCTCAAACATTTGATTGCAATTGGCAGATTGCACCAGCAACCGGTCGCCTTTGCGCATTCCATAGCGGTCCCGAAGGGCGGCAGCAAAAGCAGTCGCGCGCGCCTCCAATTCAGACCAGGTCCAAGTCGCCTCCCCCCAAACAAGGCCGATGTCTTCCGACTGTCGCCGCGCGGCATCGGTCAAGAATTGCGAAAGGTTCATGACCCGGGTTGAGATAGGCTGCATTAGACCACCCGTTCGAGGATCGAGGCATAAGATGCCACAGCGGCCCCGCCCATATTAAAGACGCCAGCGAGCTCAGCATCGGGAACCTGCATACCTCCTGCTTCGCCCATCAGTTGCATCGCCGCCATGACATGCATCGAAACGCCAGTCGCTCCGATGGGGTGTCCCTTAGACTTCAGACCCCCTGATGGGTTCACCGGCAGACGCCCGTCTTTAGCGGTCCAGCCTTCGCGGATCGCGCGCGCACCTTGACCCGGCTCGGTCAGCCCCATCGCCTCATATTCCAAGAGCTCCGCGACAGTGAAACAGTCATGCGTTTCCACCAAGCTCAGGTCATCAAGCGCTACGCCACTGGCGGCGAAGGCCTGCTCCCACGCCCTGCGCGCGCCATCAAAACGCGTGATCTCCCGGCGCGACAGCGCCAGGGGTTCGTTGGTGTGGCTCCGCGCCCGAAAGCGGATTGCCCGCTGCAGCTCGGCCGCAACTTCAGGCGCCGCTAGCACGATCGCCGCGGCCCCATCCGACACCAGCGAACAATCGGTACGTCGCAATGGGCCAGCAACCAGGGGGTTCTTCTCTGAAACCGTATTGCAAAAGGCGACATCAAAGTTCCGCTGCATATGCGCGAATGGGTTTTGCATCCCATTATGGTGGTTTTTAGCAGCGATCATCGCCAGTGTTTCGGACTGATCGCCATAACGCTGGAAATAATTCCCGGCAATCTGGCCGAAGAGCCCCGCAAAGCCGCCGCGCACCTCTGCCTCTTCGCGACGGTAAGAGGCGCCAAGCAAGATATCACCCACTTCCACGCCCGGTGTGGCGGTCATCTTCTCAGCGCCGACCACAAGTGCAATTTTGCCCCGGCCGCTGGCGATAAAATCCATTGCCCCATGCAATGCTGCGGAGCCTGTGGCACAGGCATTTTCGTAACGGGTGGCCGGCACACGCGAAAGTGCGTCATTGCCCATGCCGACCAAGGCACCTTGGAAATCCTGATCTGAAAAACCATTGTTGAACACGCCCACGAAAATACCGTCGACGTCCTCAGCGGCGACCCCTGCATGCGTCAACGCAGGACCAGTGACCTCCGCCATCAATGCTTCCGTGTCCGGGGCATCACTGCGGCCAAAAGCGGTATGGGCCCAGCCCACGATATAAGGGTCGCTCATCATAAATCCTTCGGTGAATTTGTAAGTGGCATTCGTCGCGCCAGACGGGCTTCAATGTCTCGCGCTTCATGTTCCAGCAAAGCTGCCAGTTCTGCGTCACGGGGCGGCTGCATTCGGCTCTCAATGGCGGCCAGGGACAAAGCTCCGGCAACGGAACCGTCAGGCCGCCGCAAGGCCATGCCAACGCCCCAGCTGCCAGCCACGATGCGGCCGGGGTTTAACGCAAACCCGCGGGCGCGTGTCATCGCCACGTCACTGCGCAGCAGTTCAGCAGTGTAGTTCGGGTAGTCCGAGGCCAGCCTATCGGCGTTGTCCACCAACAGGGCGTCAATTTCCGCATCGGGCAGCGCGCTTAGCATGGCCAACGAGCCCGCCCCAATCCCAAGAGGGTGCTGCGCGCCCGTTTCCAGTGCATGGGTGCGGATCGGAAACGCGCCCTCCTCGCGGTATAGACAGACAGCATCGGACCCGCGCCGCATACTCACAAAGGCGGTGTCGCCACTTGCTTTGGCCAAACGCACGAGAGCATCGGCAGCCGTTTCCAAAAGTCCATGGCGCGGGGTCGCCAAGATGCCGAGCACATAGCTTTCCTCCCCCAAATGATAGAGCCGCGTGGACCCGTCCTGTTCCACCAACCCGCGCCGGATCAACGCCAGCATCAACCGCCGCACCGTGGGTTTGCCCAGACCAGAGGCCGCGATCAACTCCGACAGCGCCACCCCCCGCCCAACGGCGCGGCCTGTGATTTGCAGCAGCGCCAAGGCGCGATCCACCGCTTGACTGCCGCTGGCGGGCGCTGGCTGTTCGTCATTTCTCACAATATGGACCACTATCTCTTTATTCGCCTCAGCATGGCCCTAAAGACCTGCGCATTCTAAGCGTCATTGCAAGAAATATCTTGCCCGACACGTCGAACTCTGTTCCACATTGTGGTTCAATGAGGGAGGAACCACCGTGAAAATGATTTCAAAGGCCGCCTTGGCCGCAATTTTAGCCACCACAGTTTTGTCCGGCGCCGCCGCAAGTGCCGAAACCCTGCGCCTGTCGCATAACACTGGCGACACGACGACTTGGCACAAGGGTGCCGAGAAATTTGGCGAACTCCTGTCCGAAAAAACAGATGGTGCCTACGACGTTCGCGTCTTTCCCAATGCGCAGCTGTCCGGCGGCGACCAGATGAAACAGGCCGAAATGGTGGGCCGCGGCGCGCTTGATCTCGTTGTCACCTCGGCGATTAACGTGACCCCCTTAGTGCCTGAAATGGCTGTCTTCTCGCTGCCCTACCTCTATGCCAACTACGCTCAGGTGGATGCGACCACCCAAGGTGCGCCGGCAAAGTTGCTGGAAGACATTCTGCGCGAAAAAGGCATCGAAGTGCTGGCTTGGGGCGAAAATGGGTTTCGCGAAGTCACCAACAACGTCCGCCCGATCAAGACCCCCGAGGACATGAAGGGGCTCAACATGCGCGTGGCCGGGCCCATGTACATCGACGTGATGAATGCGCTCGGCGCCAACCCGCAGCAGATGCAATGGGGTGAGACGATGACCGCACTTCAGCAGGGCGTCGTTGACGGGCAGGAAAATCCAATCGGGGCCGTGATTATTCCCCAGCAGGTTTTTGAGGTGCAAAAACATCTGACCGCTTGGCACTATTCCTATGATCCGATCTTCCTTGGCGTCTCGACCGAGGTTTGGGCAGATCTGGATGCAGACACCCAAGAGATGATGCGCGCGGCGGCGACTGAGGCCATGGAATATCAGCGCGAGATCACGCGTGAAGGCACCGCCGAAGGCATCGCATTCCTGCGCGACAAGGGAATGGAAGTCTACGAGCCTTCCGACGAAGAGCTAACCGCCTTTCGCGAAGCGACCAAACCTGCGTTCGACACTTGGGCCGCTAAAGTCGGCACCGACATCGTCGGCAGCTTTCAAGACGCCATCGCGGCGACACCCGCGAACTAAAGCTAAGGCACGGCCCTTCAAAGGGCCGTGCCGATCCGGGGAGGGTCAAAGCCATGCGGTTTTTGCTGCGAGAATTCGAAAAGATCATCTGCGCCCTGCTGTTTCTTGGCATGACGCTCATCGGCTTCATTAACGTCGTCGTCCGCTACGCCACGCATTATTCCTTTGCAGCCTCAGAAGAGCTGCTGACCAACGGCTTTCTGCTGCTGACCGTCTTCGGCGCTGCAATTGCCGCACGGCGGGGCCAGCATTTGGCGGTAACGATTGTGCAAGATTTTTTGCCCCGCCCTGCGGCCCGGGCAGTGTTCGTGCTTTCGGTGATCCTTTCAGTCTTATTGCTTGCAGCTTCCGCTTGGTTTTCTTGGGCCACCTTGATGAACCAACTAGAGAGCGGCATCCAAAGCTATGCCCTCGGCGTGCCTGCATGGTGGTATCAAATCGGCCTGCCTTTCGGCTTTGGCCTTATCATTATTCGCTACCTGCAGCATGCGGCAGAGACGTGGCACCCGTCCCAGCAAACACCACAGGCGACCCCAAGTGTCTGACATCCTGAATATGGGTGCCGGCACCCAAATGATCGTTGCCTTCTTTGTGCTGATGGCACTGCGCGTGCCGGTGGCCTTCGCGCTCGGCCTATCGGCCATGTATGCGATGTGGCAAATCGGCTTCGGCTTTGAGCTTGCAGGAGACCTGATCGCCACTGGCATCGCCAAATACGCTTTGCTGGCCATCCCCTTTTTTATTCTCGCAGGGACGCTGATGGGAACATTGGGAATTGCCGAGCGCATGATCCGTTTTTTCCGCATCCTGATCGGCAACCTTCCCGGTGGCATGGGCGTCGTTGGCACGGTGGTCTGCCTCTTTTGGGGGGCTGTTTCAGGCTCTGGCCCTGCCTCTGTGGCAGCTATTGGCCCTATGATCATCAAAGGGATGGAAGAAGATGGCTACCCCCGCGCCGCGGCTGCCGCTCTGGTCTGCACGGGGGCTGCCTTCTCCATTGTGATCCCGCCCTCCATCGGCCTTGTGATCTATGGCGTTATCGCCGAGACCTCGATCTCCGCTCTTTTTATCGCAGCAATCATACCCGGTCTTTTTATGGGGATGCTGATGCTGGTCGTTCTACCCTTCATCAAGTCGACCAACCGGGAGGGGCTGGACAAGCTTTCGCCCGCACCCCCCAGCAACGGTTACTGGCGCGATCTGGGGCGAAGCTTTCGCGAGTCCTTCTGGGGCCTCATGACGCCTGTGGTCATCCTCGGCGGAATCTATTCCGGTATTTTCACCCCAACCGAAGCGGCCCTTGTCGCCACAGTCTATGCCATAGCTGTCGGCGCCTTTGCCTACCGCACGCTGACAATCCGCGCCCTCTATGACGCCCTAACCGAAGCCGCTTCATCCTCCGCCGTAGTCATGCTGGTGGTCGCCTATGCAAGCCTATTTGGCTGGGTCGTAACCGTCGAAGACCTCGTCGGACAATACTCCGGCCAGTTGCTCGGCCTGTCGGACAATGGCGGGGTGATCTTGATGGTCATCATGCTAATCCTACTGATCGCAGGCATGTTCATGGACCCCGTCACGGTGATGTTCATCTCTCTTCCAATTTTCATGCCGGTGGTGCGTGAATTGGGATGGGACCCGGTATGGTTCGGCGTGCTGGTGATGGTAAACCTTGCCATTGGTCTCATCACGCCGCCCGTCGGGATTAATCTTTACGTCGCTGCAAACATCACGCGACAGCCCTTGGAGCGCATTGCGCGTGCCGCATTGCCGTTTCTCGCCATCAGCGTCATCGGCCTTGCCATTGTGGCGGCGGTCCCCGCCCTGTCCCTATTTCTGCCTGAGGTCCTGAAATGAACGATACTGTCGCTCTCATCACAGGTGCCGCACGCGGCATCGGTCTCGCGACTGCATCTCTTTTGCACGCCGAGGGCAGACGCGTCGTGATGCTTGACCGCGATGCGGATGAGCTTGCAACTGCCGCGGCCACCCTGCCCGGCGCTTTGTCCCTGACCTGTGACGTGTCGATCCCCCAGCACGTCGCGCAATCTATTGCAGAGGTCGAACAAACATATGGACGCCTCGACATTCTGGTAAACAACGCGGGCGTCGCGGACTTTGGACCGCTGGCTGAAACCGATTTCGCCCGCTGGCGGCGTGTTATGGACACAAATCTTGATGGCGTTTTTCTGATGTCGCAGGCCTGCCTGCCCCTCTTGTCGGTACGCGGCGGCGCCATCATCAACATTGCCTCGATCTCAGGCTTGCGTGCCTCAACGCTGCGCGTTGCCTATGGTACCTCCAAAGCTGCCGTCATCCATCTCACCAAGCAGCAAGCCGCGGAACTGGGAGAGGTCGGCATCCGTGCAAACTGCGTTTGTCCCGGCCCAGTGGACACAAAACTCGCGCTGGCCGTACACTCTCCTGAAATACGTGCCGCCTACCATGACGCGATACCGCTTAACCGATATGGAACGGAGCGGGAAATCGCAGAAGTCATTTGCTTTCTAGCCGGCGAGCGGGCCAGCTATGTTACAGGTCAGGTTGTGGCCTCCGATGGCGGGTTTGATGCAACCGGCGTCGGGCTGCCTGCGTTGAGGGTGTGAGTCACAATGCCCTTGAAGAGCCCGTAGAATAAGGCTGCTAACCTCGGAGAAACGGCCGGGATTGAGTTTTCAACCGTCAGTGACCCAAGGTCGCTGCATCTACGCGACGGGGATCTGAGGCGCCAAACAGATAGTGCCGCGCCCTCAAAACCCATAACCTCGAAGGCTTTGGCAAAGACTTCTTCGTTGTAGACGGGTACCTACCCACATTGGTCAAACGGTACAGTTGGCCCTTAGCAAAATTGCCGCCCCCAATTCGGAGGCGGCAGATGCAGTTTCGAAAATGGAGCTTACTTCTGCTGTGGCTTGTCGCCAGGCTTAGGCGGGCTTTTCTTAGGCTGGGGTTTAGGTGCAGTAGCCATCTCTCGTTACTCGCGTTTGCAAGGGTCGACACCATGTCGATCCTGTCACAAGTATTGCGCTGAACAGGAATTCCGCAAAGGTCGTTTCCGGTCCGCCGCGTCGCATTTGGTGCGTTGTGCGAAAATTGGCCGAGGACCTAATACTCAACACGCTTTCCTAGGCAGCGAGAGCTCCCTTCCTTCTGGCTATAAGGTAAGCCCTCAGCCCTCTTCCTTCTGTCACCCCTTGGCGCCCTGCCCCCGGGCATAGACATCTTCATAGCGGATGATGTCATCCTCGCCGAGATAGCTGCCAGTTTGCACTTCAATGAGCACCATGGGCACCTTGCCGGGGTTCTCCATCCGGTGGGTGGCGCCCAAAGGAATATAAACTGATTGGTTCTCACTCACGAGCTTCACCTCTTCTCCGATCGTCACCTTGGCCGTGCCTTCGACGACGATCCAATGCTCTGAGCGGTGATGATGGCTCTGCAGGCTGAGGGCAGCCCCGGGATGAACCGTAATGCGCTTTACTTGAAAGCGGGAACCCGACACGAGGCATTCAAACCAGCCCCAGGGGCGAAAATCCTTCGGGAGCGTGTCCGCTTGAGAGGCCCCCTTGGCCTTAAGAGCCGCGACCGCTTTTTTGACATCCTGCGCACGGTCTTTATGCGCCACCAGCACCGCGTCGGGCATGGCCACCGCAATGATGTCGCGCAATCCGATGCCAACCAATTGCTGTCGTGGGTCTTCGGCGCGCAGCATTGTGTCATGACAATCGATGGCCGTGGCGGAAGCCGAGACCACCACGCCCGCCTCATCCGGACCGGTCTCGCGCCAGACCGCATCCCAGCCGCCCAAATCCGACCACGCCCCGCCATAGGGGACGACGCTGAGGTTTTCAGCTTTCTCCATCACGGCATAGTCGATGGAGATATCCTCCACCTGGCCCCAAGGCCCGGGCGCCAGCCGGGTAAAGCCAAGATCTTGCTCAGCCTGGTCCACAGAGGCGCGCACCAAAACCAACATCTCAGGGGCATGCGCTTCAAAGGCCGCAATGATCGTCTTGACCGAGAAGAGGAAAATTCCCGCATTCCACAAATGCTGCCCCCCGTTGAGCAGCGCCTCCGCGGTGGCGCTGTCGGGCTTTTCCACAAATCCCTTAAGCGGCTGTGGCTCAGAGGCAAAATCAGCCGAGGGCGCCTGGCTCATCTCCAGCCAGCCATAGCCGGTCTCTGCCCGGTCGGGGCGGATGCCGAAGGTCACCAGCTGGCCTTCGAGGGCTGCGATGGTCGCCGCCTGAACCGCCGCGCGGAAGCTTTCCGCCTCAGGTATCACGTGATCCGAGGGCGCCACCAGCATCAGCGCTTCGGGCGCGCGGGCGGCAAGCTCCAAGGCGGCAGCAAGGATCGCAGGCGCGGTGTTGCGCCCCTCAGGCTCAATAAGAATGCCAGCAGGCGCGATCTCCACTGCGGCCAATTGTTCTGTCACCACAAATCGATAATCCGCGCCAGTCAGGATCACCGGGGCCGCAAACCCCTCCCCAGCCAGCCGTTTGGCCGACGCCTGAAACAAGCTGCGCTCCCCCATCAATTTGGCAAACTGCTTAGGATAGCTTTTGCGCGACAGCGGCCAAAGCCGGGTGCCAGACCCTCCGGCCAACAGGATTGGGTGCACAATATGGGTCATGAAAAATCCTTTGGACGCGCAAGTTAGCAATGAAAGACAGCCTGAGGACAGGTAAACCAATCATAATTCCCGCACAGCCGTACTTCCAGCCCCGTTCATGGATGCGCGGTTCAAGGCGCACAAAACAAACACACCCGTGCCCCTGCGATGACACAACAAATTTCCAACGTACTGGTAGATGACCTGCATGAGGACACCGCTTTGCCTTCAGAACCCCCAAGGCCCCCTTCGGCGACATTGCGCCAACACCCGCGTCTGAGTCTCTAAACCAGCGTCGCTCCCTTGTCCCACCACCTGTGCCGGGGTACTGAGCACCCCCAATAAAAGACAAAGCGGCTCATGCTGCTTTGCGCACCTCCCGGGTTCTTTCAAGGCATCCGGTTCTCCCCCACCAGAACGATCCGTTGCAACGCATAAAAAGAGGCCCTCACGACATGAGCTATACCTTGGCTGACTATAAATGGGGCTTTGGAGAACAGGGGCATTCGGGTGGCACCGTCACCTGGAGTTTCGCCTCCCCGGGCGCCGGCTCTGCTTTTGCGGGTGACATATCAAACCCGACCTACCAAGCGCTGATCCGCGATGCGTTTCAGGCGTGGGAAAACGTCATAAACATCGATTTTGTCGAGGTCGCCGACGGCGCTCAAAGCGATCTGCGTCTCGGCTGGGACAGTATTGACGGGGCTTACGGCGTGATCGGCACGGCGCAGTCCTACTTGAGCAAAACAAGCTCGACGCTCTACAGCGTCACCGAGGCAGAAATCCGGTTTGATCTGGCAGAAAACTGGTCCACGAGCAAAACAGCCCCCGGCGGGGCCGTGAACCTCTACACCACGGCCCTGCATGAGATCGGCCACACCATGGGCCTGCTGCATACCGATGATCCCGACACCATCATGTATCCCACTCTCAAATCCCAGCCCGATCTGACACATCATGATATCGAAGGCGCGCAGCTTATGTATGGCGCCAGGCTGTGGGGCACCGCGCAAGACGATCTGTTGGTGGCCACAAATGCCGCAGATGTCATCAATGGCCAGGACGGCCTTGACACCGTCCGCTTTGAAGGCGCTTTGAGCCTCTACAGCGTGACAGATGACAATGCGCTTAATATCGAAGTTTACGCTGCTGCCACAGGCCTCACGCAGGAGCTGCAAAACGTCGAACGGCTGCAGTTTGATAACGGGTCTCTCGCCTTTGACACGGATGGAAATGCCGGCACCACCTACAGGCTCTATCAAGCTGCCTTTGATCGCGCTCCTGATCCTGAAGGATTGGGGTTCTGGATCCGGCATTTCGATACGGGCACCGTCACCCACGAGGAAATGGCAGGGCACTTCATTCGCTCCGAAGAGTTCGACACCAAATATGGTGGCACGGCAAATGTCGATAACGACGCCTTCCTAACCCTGCTTTACAACAACATTCTTGACCGCGACCCGGATCAAAGCGGATTTGATTTTTGGCAGGATCAACAAGAGAACGGCTTAAGCCGATCTGTGATGCTGCAGCACTTCTCAGACTCGCAGGAAAATATCATCAAAGTCGCCGCAGCCGTCGATGACGGCATCTGGTACGTCTGAGCACCCGCCCGCGGCACCTGTTACAGCCGTAGTCAAAGAGGCTTCAACGATCCTAACCGTTAGAGCCGACTGTCCGACATCAATGGAGCCGTCGTCCACCATGAACCCACTGCGCGGGATGCTCAGACTGCGCAATCACACTGTCTAAAGTTCGCTTGATGAACTCTGCTTCGTTACGGCAAGGGGAAATCAAGGCATAGCGGCGACCAGTTCTAATCATTGGACTGAAAGCTTTCTTAAAATGAGTACTGATGAGCCGTTATAATTCCAACTGAATAGCAATCCGTTCTCCTGAAAGATTACTTCTCACAAGATTCTCCTTGGTTTAAAAATCTTGCCCCAATCCTGGGCAACAACACCCCAAATGCAAGAATTCAAATGCAGCAACGTCCTGTAACTAGCCCTCTCCAGGTCGGAACCTGCCCCTGGAGGGGTCGTCGGTAAAGCCTATCGCTTGGGCCAGACAGCACCGCCAGCCCGAGGCTGGCCGAGACGGGAGAGCTAGCTGTGCATGGGCAGGAAAGAAATCAGGGACAAACGTACTCTTCATAGCAGTCCTCATAGCCATCGTCATAAGGGTCCAACCCTGCGTCGCACACGAAGTCCACCATCGCACGAATTTTGCGCACCTCCAGGGGGCCGTTCTCCATGAAGGCCATCGCCTCCAGCATAAAGCGATCAAAAGTCTTAGGGTTCGTGAGAACGCACTTCGGGAACGTTACCCTCAGATAGTTAAGCACCGCCTGGGCCGCTTCCAAGCTTGTATCCGTAGTCGTACTCATTTGGCTTTCTCCAAGTCTTGCTGCACTTCCGCAAGGTACCAAGTGCGGAAACCTTAAAGAAAGCTGCTGAGGCCTGGATGCGTAAAAGGACTGTGGAAAACCTCGTCAAATACGGCCGCGTGCGGCTCCGGCTCACAAGCAGCATCCATGCAGGGCTTAAAAACACCCGGACCTGAGAATAAGTTTTTCGCATATTACGACACGGCCCAATGGGTGGGTAAGCTAGTTTGCGAAGCTCACCCGACTGAGCCGGTCGTGGTCTATACGGGGGTAGGAAAGTCCGGAGTTATACTGGCCGGGGAGAGGAGGACCGTTGATCGGGAGGGTATCAAAGCTGGCCCGTGGGCTGGCGGCAGCGGTCGAAAGACGCGGTGTTGGTATCTATGAATGACAACCGTGGTGTTAAGCTGTGTAACATCTCAAGTCCGACGCTTGTCCGCACCGAGAAACAGGGCATCCATATTATTTATATTGATCCATATTATTTATATTGAATGTATTATAGGCGGGGGTTGGTGGGATAGGTTACCGCCCGCGTTACCCGCCCTACTTCCAATGTTGACATTGTCGCCTCCGACACTATTGTCCTTTATTGCCTTATGACCGGTGCTCCCTGACCTGGCCTCAGTCGCCTCGTTACAGCCCGGTCTTCTACTTTCTGGACATTGCCGTATTAACATTGAAGTACCTAAAGCAGCACAAGTCGATCAGTGATTGCATCGACATCATGTTGATGAGAGGTATGGAAATCCCTGATAGGGGCCATGCAGAGCGTTCCTTGCACCGCATCGGATACTATAGGCTCAGCGCTTTTGCGTATCCGTACCGTGACCTCTGTCTGATCCCGACGCCGGAGGGTGAGGCAGAGAAGAAGGTTCGGTGCGACAAGTTCAAAAAGGGTACGACGTTCGATCATGCAATCGACTTCTACCTCTTCGATAAAGCCCTCCGTATCGAACTTCTGGACGCGATCGAGCGCATTGAGATCGCAGTCAGAACCGCGATGATTGAGGTTCTTGGAGAGCGGGGCCCCTATGCACATCGCGACAGACGCTCATACAAAGATCGCTTCAGCGAAAAGGGCGAAGACGGCAGCACGCCTCTTGAGCTCTTCATAGCTGGCCTAGATCAACACTTCAGAAGCTCGAAAGAGGACTTCGCGAAGCATTTCGCACTGAAGTACTTCGGTCCTCCACCGATCTGGATTGAGGCCGGGACATGGACCTGGGGCAATTTGACCCACATCATCGCCCACCTGTCCGACAAGAACAAAATGGCAATCGCGGCGCGTATCCACTCAGACCTCCCCATGAAGACCTTCGCTTCATGGATCACAGCGCTCAACGACGTCCGCAACAGCTGCGCACATCACGCCCGGACGTGGAACAAGCCCCTCGTCAACAGCCCAGGTGTCCCACCTAAGACAACTTTCGGGCAGTTAGACCATCTCCGCCAGCCCAGGATGGGGGACGATGCGCCGACGAAGAAAATCTACAGCGCAATCGTCATCATGATCTTCATGCTGCGGCAGTACTATCCGCGCACGGAGTGGCACATTCGTCTCCGCGACATGATCTTGGCCCAGAACCTCACATACGAGATCCGCCCCCAGACCGCCGGGTTCCCGGAAGGCTGGGAGCACGAAGCCATCTGGAACTGACGCCAGCGCGACCGGGGAGCTTGTGCGCGGCATGAGAACGCCCTTTGAAGCCTCTTTCATGCCTACTTTCAGGGGGCCCGACGCACAACCTTTGCGAGATTCACGCCTCACAAAAAATCACTAAACATAAAACCCGCCTCCCGGATTTTAGACGCCTTTGGGCAGATCTGAGATGGTGCGATACGCATCATGTGATGTCTTTCATCAGAGTTAGTGGGGCGGCCTCAACGAAGCGCCTCACGAGCGCTTCATCGGGCCCAGTAGCCTTGTAGGATTTGTTGTGAGCACGCCAAGCAACGTGAAACGCGCCAACGCTACCTGCGATGCCAGAGATAACGAACAGCGTTTCCAGTGTCTTTTCTCAGAATTCTCCAGGTCGGTGCGCAGGACATCAAGGCTGGCCGCAATTTGCGGGTCAACTGACGGCATGCACGGCGTGCATTGCTTGATTGCTGGCGACTTTGCCAACGCCGGAATCCGCTCTTCAGAGGCGCGATCGTGGTGCAGACCCATTTGGGTCCAGCAGGAGCGTAACACACTACGCCCAGGTGCCAACGAAGGTTTCCAAGTCTGACGGCGTTAGGTCTTCTTCGAAAAGCAAGTCCACTAGGATATCAGGTGATGCCTTGCTGACGATACGATCAACAGCAGACCTGGACATCCCGCTGTCTCCCAATCTAATCACCAGATCGATATCGGAATGACCCCTGAAGTCACCATTCGCCAGAGAGCCGAAAAGTTTCGCCTTCAGACCTACGGCTTCGAGATCAGACTTGATCGCATACCACGCCGACAGCGCCGCGTTATGGCGCTTATCAGATCTGCTGCGAATGATATCAGTCGTCTTGCACATATTTTTGATCCTTCCCAAACCGCTCCCTTATCAGGGGAGCGCACCTCAACGTTGCGTGATGCGTAAAACGCAATATGCTATGGTAGTGTACGAGACGACAGACCAGCTGCGACAGCGTATCCCCGCCTCTAGTAAGGTCCACGCGCGAGCGAGATAACCAAGTGGAGGCTGGATCAAAGGGCCACCCGCGGGCGGCCCTGCCCTATTATTCGAAGACTCCCGCATCGACGGCGTCGAGGTAGTCCAAGACCTGCTGCGCCTTACCCTCCTGCACGAGCTGCATCGCAGTGCGGCCCCCACAACCGGACAGGGACTCAGAGTAATACCAGACATAAGCCGCGGCCGGCGTGGCGAAACGGGCCACAATCATCTCGATCACATCATCCTTATCCATACGCCACACAGGGTAAACCAAGCGCAAGAACTGCTCGTTGGGCGTATCTACCAAAATATCGAATGCTGCGTCTGAGAGCGTCATGACCCATCCAAGCTCCGAGCGGATCCGTCCCGGGGAGCCGTAGACCATGCAGCGCACGGCGCTCTGCTCAGCGCACCACCGCAAGAGATCCGTATCTGCGCGCCCTGTTCTCTTGTCGATCACCTTGAGATACAGCATGCCGAACTCCTCTTTGGCATCGCTGATCGAGTAGTTGCTTGGGTCCTGTGCTAGATGCGCGCCGAGAGCCTCAAAGATGCCGATCCAGCCGGCGGGTTTGTTTCTTAGGCGCTCGGCACCCTCAATGCCTGCCGCCGTCATCGCATAGATCAACGTCTCGATGCGCACATGACACCCAAACTCCAAGCGGCCGGACTCGAATGCCGGGGATGATGGCGCAATCACATCCATGTAGACGACTTTCGCGGGTACCGCCTCACCTGAGGCCATCCAGTGCCGCACTGACAGATCGAGCGACGTTCAAAATTGTGCTGCGTGATCCCAGATGGGACATCGTCAAGCTTCCGCGTGATAGTATGTCCACAATCCCAACTCCGCACCTCGATGTGTGGGATGCCGGGGGAAAACAACTCGTCAGTCATCGCTGTCACAATCGTAGATTGGAGGCTGGGGAGGTGGCTGACGCTTCCGAGGCTTCGGGATGCGCGCAGGCGGAGCGGGATCGTCTCGCATAATGCGCATTGCATATTCGGAGATCGTTTCAGGGCAGAGGAACTTGGCAATCTCATCATCAGAGCAACCGGCGTCAGCAAGGCGAACAGCTAACGCAGGACGGGCTGCGGCCCTTTGCTCGCGCGAAAAGATTGCGGTGTTAATTTGGAATTTCATACCCCGCATGCTCACTGAAGGACCCGCGCGGAACTCCCCATGCAACGCTCGCAAAATAGCACGGAGCCTCTGGGCGTAGGCGACATACGTATCCCTGTCTTCTGTGTGG
This sequence comes from Sulfitobacter indolifex, assembly GCF_022788655.1. NCBI lineage: Bacteria > Pseudomonadati > Pseudomonadota > Alphaproteobacteria > Rhodobacterales > Roseobacteraceae > Sulfitobacter > Sulfitobacter indolifex. The sequence goes on from NZ_CP084953.1 coordinate 237,360, forward strand.
GCGATGATACGTGGATTGAGGCCTTCGAGATCGACATAGAGCCACCCCGCTGGCGTCGGATCAGTGAGTGACGCGAGTTCGATCTCTCTTCGGATGGTCGCATGACCAAATCCGCAATCAAACAAAGCACGACGAAAGTCGCAGCAGTTTTTTACGCCGATGCCGTCCATAGCGACATCTCGGGTCACGCGACCTTCGCTGTAAGCCCTCAAAAAATCCGCCGTGGTGATCAGCCTGGGATGCAATCTGCTGGCGTAGTTTTGCACGGACGCGGGATCAGAGTAATCTGCCGATACCGTATATACGTCATGCCCCCCGACCAGCTCGACATGGATACCAAGCTGTTGCAGCAACTGCACTGCCTCGGCTCTGATCGCTCGTCGCGTCATTGCGTCATCACATCCATAGACGTCGATATGTGCGACATCGTCGGGGCGGATGTGATGCACCTGTGCGGTGATTTCGACTGATCTGGCGGGGTACTTAGCAGTGATCGCGTCTTATACGGCTGCCAATGCTATTGCTTGGGTCATAGTCCCCTCGAGAGTAAGAAAATGGTAGGAGTGGAGAGGATTGAACTCTCACTCTAACAGTCATCTACTGCTCAACGGGGCTATAAATCCCATCGCCGCACCAGCGCACTCCCCGATTATATCTAGCCAGTCAGCTAGATATTCGGGGGCAAGCGACGTGGTTGGTGCGCGGATTATAGGTCATGCTCTCAGCATGCCTCAAATCAACCTCTCCAGGCAAGCCCCATTGCTGACATCTGGCATCAGATCGCCTTGCTCGTCGTTAGATATAGGTAAAGTAGTGACGCAAGTTATCACAACCTACCGCCGCATTATGGCTGCAGAAGCAGAAGGGTTTTCTCGCCTCCACCAAGAAGAAGATGTCTCGACCCTCACGGCGCCTTGACATTCGCCTCACATGGTCTAAGTCCAAGACCATGTAGCATATAGGTGAGCCATGCAGATGAATGTAGCCGAGGCGAAGTCAAAGCTTTCTGAGCTTCTTGCCGCCGTGGATGCGGGTGAAGATGTCGTGATTGCGCGCGGTGGAGTGCCAGCCGCGCGTTTGGTCCCAGTAACGTCATCGCAGCTGCGGTTTGGGCCACTGGCGGGTTTAGTGCCCGAAGATAGCGTACCCGACTTCATGGAGCCTATGAGCGCAGCCGAACTCGCGGAGTGGGGCGAGTGAGTAATGAGATCGTTATCGACACCCAAATCCTTGCATGGTGGCTGATCGGTTCTCGTCGGATCACGCCTGAAATTCGACGCGTGCTGGAGGATGTACCGGCGGTTTACGTCCCGCCGTGCTCCCTCCACGAAATGACGATGAAGGTCAGGAAGGGGCGGTGGCCAGAAATGGAACCATACGCTCCGCACCTTGATCGTATCTGTGTAACGAATGGGTTTAAGATCGCGCCCTATACGGCACGGATGGCCATGCTTGCGGGATCTATGGAGTGGGACCATCCAGACCCGTTCGACCGAATGATCGGAGTGACCGCACTCGAGATGGGCATGGCGCTCGTGTCGAGTGACGAAGCATTCGACATGCTAAACGGGATTCCAGGATGGCGCGGCCGGATTTGGACCCCTTCCTCTTCATAGAATACTTCGGCCATTGGAGTTTTTTCCTCATATGACGTTTCTCGCAGATCAAATTAATGATCGAGGCAAAACTTGGATCAAATCTCTTGCGCACCCAGCGTCAAAGAGCCGGACAAACATCGCCCCCCTCTCTCGCGGAACCGAGGCTTCCGAACCGGACCATCAAGGTTTGCGCCTGTGATGACCCATCATGCGCCGCCCCCAACCCTCCGCAGCTTTTAGCATAAAGATCACTTGGCGCTCATAAGCTGGGCGAGAACGCGAGGTCGTTCTCTTCCCGGGGCTGCAGTGCGACGTGTGAGATTTGCAGCCGGTCGCAGACCGCGTGTAAAAATTGCTCATAGCTTTCTTGAGACAGTTTGCCTCCCCCAGTGATCTCTCCGCTTCGCTCAAGGACGATCCCCCACTCCGGCCCGGCCACGTTAAAGCCCCTCTCATGGTCCATGCCTATGGTGATGCCGCGCGGCGCAAAGACAGACCGTGCCGCGCCCCGCAGCGCGCAGATCATGTCTATGGCGCGAAGGCGTCTTGGGAGAGCTGCGCCTTGATCCAAGCGATATCGTGGGAGATCGCCTGGATCTCCTGCCCCAGCATCCGCTGCTCTCCTGTCCCCGCTGTCGCCTCTTTCAGCGTCAGGGCTGCCTCTTCGAGCGCGCGGCTGTGCCGCTCCATCGCGTGGCGAATGCCGCTCACCTCCGAGACGAACGCCGTGATCTGTCCGGCCACCTCCCGCTCGGCGTGCTGGCCCAGCACCTGCTGAAGAAGATTGCAAAGGTCTTTCATCAAGACCTCCGCGGGTACCGTGGTGTGAGGTGCTGTGGTCATAAGAAAGTGTCTCCAATCTGGTTGTAATGCAGCGTAAAGCCCGGCGGTCAAAGGCGGCGAGGCAGCTCCCGATCAGGCTAAGGGCCGTGGTCCGCGCCAAGTGCTCACGCAGGCGGCGCAGCTCTGCCGCGAAACGGCGCGCGACGGTGGCAAAGCGCTGCGGCGCTTGCACGGGTCTGGGCACGGCGGGGTGGCATGAAGGCAGGTCGCGCTGCGGCGCTTGGGCCCTCCCGGCCCAGCTGGGTTCGGCCAGGGTCCAGGCATCTTTTGCGTACCGGGAGGCATTCCAAGCCGCGCGCCGGCGCCACTGCGCTGACAGAGCACTTCGTACGCACAGCCGGGGCAAAGTTCTCGCGGCTTCAGCACCTGTCTCCAGGCATGTGCCGTGCAACACGAGCGGATGCGGGTCTGTTTCTGAAACTAAAGCGATGGCTCCCCCCGGCCTCAGCTCGAGGTGATACTTCACCGCGGCCGCCACCTTTGCCATCAAAGACAAGAACCCCGCCCGGTCCCGGCCTTGGTGGGAGGCTGCGATCCTCTTGGCGCCCTGCAACATGAAGAGCTTTGGCATTGCCGTGGTGAACTGCACATTATGCCGCAGCGCTGCCGTCACCCGTTTTTCCAGCCAGTCAGGTCCCGCGATCCCACGCGCCTTTTCTGGGGATCTCGGGTTCTCCCAACCAAAGGTCTCGTTCAGAAAATCGCCCAAAGCATCCCAAGCATCTCGACTGCCGTGCATCGGCGGATGCGGGTTATAGCTGCGCAGCTCTCCGGCTGGCGTCCAAATAAAACGCGGCATCACAATGTTGATTTCCAAACGCCCAGTATGCGTATGAGTGCCCGCAAAAACCGGCGGGCGGTTTGGCTCAGGCACCCCGGCAAAGGCGACTTCCAAAAAGAGATCAATCGCCACTGCTCCCGCTTTGCGCGCGGTGACCTCCCCCGCATTAAACGCGGCCACATCAATATCAGTCGGGGCAAAGGAGAGGGTCGCTACGCGGTACTTCTGCTCGAAGCGCAGGGCGGAGATCGCGCTCTGTACGACGCTGGGCTGGCCCAGCAGAAGTTCAGGCGCGGGCTCTCTGACCTCCAAAACCCGGGCCTTCCCGACGGCCTTCATCACCTTACTGTCAAGCAAATAGGCACTGGGCTGATGCAGGTCTGTAGAGTTCTGATGAGGCGACCAACCGATCAACATGCCGATGTCCTGGCGACAAAAGGCACCGGGGCCAACATCACAAGAAGCTGCTCGATCCGGTGCAACCGGGCCAAAATCACCAAGCCGTCGTTCTGCGCGACGTCCTGCTGATCTGCGATCTGCTCCAGCAGTGCCAGACCTTCTTCCAGCAACCCGACCATCTGCATAACCTGCACCGCCGAAGCCCCTGCCCTGGCGCCAAGCCCCACATGCCTAAGGTAGTCCGAAAGACTGCGACCCGCGGCGGCGGCCCTTTGCATCAGCAGCTCTTTCTCTGCAGGTGACACATTGACCTTCAGCCGTTCGGGTCTCTTGGTTTTGTCACAGGGTGGCATTGCGGTTCTTTCCAAATTGGGCCCAGCCGGGGGGCCTTGATCATCGGCATGCCTCAAAGCCTATGTTCTGGCAAAACTGATCCAAAGAAGAAGGATGGTCCGCACCCCCAAGAGATGTGGATAACCTGACCGGGACACCGCACTGGGGGTCCGCGCAACGCGCGCGGCTCCAAGCGGCGGCCCGGTTCGCATCGGTCAGGTATAAATCCCGGAAACATGGCGGATCAAAGTGGCCTCTTTGAAAGACCCGCGGTTGGTCAAAGCTCATATTTAAAAGGTGCCAAAGCTTGATCCCCGAGGCAAAATGAGCGGGCAAACCAAGATCAAAAATCCATGGCATGTTGAGCTGAGAAAAGCGCGCAGGGACCGTGACAGCGCACCCGGACAAAGCAGGCGTCACTCCTTCAAACCTACGTCAGAGGGGACGCGGACGTGCCGCATAAAAACAAACCCTTTGCACGCAGCATCACCGCAGCCGGGCGAAGGCCATAAAGATTTTGGCAGCAAATGAGACGTCTGAACGGGGCACCTCCTCAGGCGTCCTGCTCCGGACCCGCCAATGGTTTTGCTTTGCCGCGACATACTCTTAGCAGGACGCGACCCCAGTTCCGCCCCATTACCGCCATAGTGATCGACGATCTTGCGATCTTAAGCCCGTTTTGCCTATGGAGTTTTACATGGTTATCCGCACACTTTATGCGATCGACAGCGAAGCGCTGACCGTGATCTATTCGACCATGCAGAACGTGGGCGACACGGTCTACAACAACTCGCATTCGCCCACAGGCACAAAATACACCTATCACGACGGGTTCGCGCCGCAGCAGGTGACGATCGAGGATACCGGTGGCAACGCGGACATCCTGGAAGATGATCAAACCGCGCATCACATCGTTGTCGACGGGGCCGGGCTGGTCGATGCGGGCACCCGCATTGAGGGCGAATCCATCATCAAGCTTCAGGCGTTGGACGACAATGGCGTGGCCACCGGGCCCGTCATTGAGATCTTCGTCATGTCGCAGCATGGCAATGTGCATGATGTCTGGGGATTTGCCTCGGACACACTGCTTGAGCCCGGAACCGACTACATCAAAGTCGGCGGCAACAACATCGGCTCCACGACCTATGCAAACTACCAGAACCCCTTCTTGATAGAGGTCGACGGCACCGAGGGCGACGACATCATGGACGTCGGCTTCACCGACGTTGACGGAGATCAGATCGACGGCACCGACGGCAACAACGAAGTGGTCTATGGCTACGAGGGCGACGATTCCATCAACGCAGGCATCGGCCATGACACCGTTTATGGCGGAGACGGCGATGATACGCTCGCAGGCGGTTATGGCGCGGATATCATCGATGGCGGCAAGGACAACGACACTGCAGACTATAGCACCTCCACCGGCGGGGTAACGGTCAGCCTGACCACCGGCAAAGGGACGGGCAGCGACGCGCAGGGCGATACGCTCACCGATATTGAGAACCTAACCGGTTCGCGGTTCAACGACGTCTTGACCGGCGACGATGAGGACAACCGTCTCGATGGCGGTGCCGGGGCCGACAAGCTTTACGGGGCGGACGGTGAAGATACACTGATCGGCGGGGACGGCGCAGATCTGCTTGATGGGGGCAAAGACGACGACACTCTGTTTGGGAGGGCCGGGATTGACACGCTTCTGGGCGGCAAGGGCAAAGATCATCTCGACGGCGGTGCTGGCGATGACCGCCTTGAGGGCGGCGAGGACGATGACATTCTGCTCGGCGGCGATGGCGCTGACGCGCTGTTCGGCGGGGAAGGCAAAGACATACTCGAAGGTGGCCTCGGCGACGACAGCCTCAATGGCGGCGCGGATGATGACATTCTGCTCGGCGGCGCAGGCGACGACACTCTGAATGGGGGTGCGGGCGACGACACGCTTACCGGGGGACTGGGCAAAGACAGCTTCGTGATTGAAGCCGCGGATTATTCCGCACTCGGCACGCCAGAAGACGTCCTGGATGCCCTCATCCGGGAAAACCTCGCAGAACTGACCGCTTGGACAGCGAAGAAAGAAGCCGAAGGCGTTTTCAGCGACGACGACGATGATCGTGACCATGATGAATTAGCCGCATCTGATCTCGATATCGCCGCCGTTGGCGAAGCCGTGCTGGCGGCCCTGCCCTCCTATCTTGGGGGACTGACCAATACTGCCATCGAACTCTTGGTGGAAACGACACTTACCAACATGGTGCTTACCAACCCCAACGGCCATCTTGACGCGAAGGATGTTGCTGAGCACCTCGAGGACCTCGTTAAACCCTTTTACGGCAAAACCGCCGCAAGCCGTGTGAAGGATGCCGTCGAAGATGAGATCAAAGAGCAATACGATGACTTCGAAGACCGCCTGAGCGCGCCGAAGATCGACAAGAGCGATCTCAAAGATCTGGCACAGCATGTCACCATCGAGGATTTCGAGATCGGCGAAGATGTCTTGGTGCTCTCCTCACATGACTATCTGGAAACGCTTGGCCTTTCGACAAATGATGTCAGAATTACCGACACCAAGGGCGATGGCAGCGGGGATGCGGTTCTGCACCTCCCCGATGGCTCAACCGTCACGCTGATCGGCGTGGATGCCACAAAGCTTGATCCCGAAACGCTCGAAGGCATGGGGTTCTTCGAATCCGATGACACCAGTGACTTCCAGAACGCCCTGCTCACCTCTGCCGGCAAAATCTTCGGCGGCGGTGGCAATGATGAACTCGTGGGCTCGCTCAACAATGAGCTCTTCTCCGGCGGCACCGGCAATGACAGCATTTTCGGGGGTGGTGGGGCCGATACGATTATGGGCGGCAGCGGCTCGGATTATATTGAGGGCGGCGAGGGCGACGACGTGCTCTACACAGGCACCGGCGATGACACGCTGGACGGGGGCGACGGCGATGACGTTCTGCACAACTCCTCAGGCGATGACAGCCTCGTCGGGGGGGCCGGCAACGACAGACTTGTCGCCTCTTCGGGCGATGACACGTTGGAAGGCGGCGCCGACAACGATACGCTGATCGGCGGCATCCATAACGATAGCCTGGATGGCGGCAGCGGCGACGACAGGCTCATGGGCGACTTTGAAGTGGACGGTCTGGTCGAGCCAAAGCTGCTCTTCGCCTATGAATATTACGAGCTGGACGATGCCGCGTCGCTCAACTCCCTTGCCGATGCCGGCTTCACCTCCGGGACTGAGAACGACAGAACGCCCGATGGCGAAGGTGCTGTGGACAGCATCAACCCGACCGCGATTGACGCCCACCACGGCGGGAATGGCGATACATTCGCGGTCAAGCTAACCAGCACGCTGAGTGTTAGCAAAGGTGGGACCTATACGTTCGAGCTCACGTCAGATGACGGCGCGCAGATCTACGTTGATGGTGTTCTTCTGGTTCATAATGACCGGGTACATACTGAAGAGACCGCCAGCCGCACCACCTCGCTCACCGAAGGCGACCACCTTGTGGAGATCCTCTACTTCGACAAGGCCGCCGAAGAGACCCTGAAAGTAAGCCTCTCAGGTCCCGATACCGGCAATACGTCCATCGATCTGGCAAACGCCAACCTGTCCAACTCCTTTGACGACACCCTGACGGGGGGCGAAGGAAATGACACGCTGATCGGTGGTCTGGGCGATGATACCTTTCTCTACAATGTCGGCGACGGCCATGACACGATCACCGATTTCAACGCCGGCAACACCGGGACCCTCTCGGACGGGGACAGCACCAACAACGATTTCATCAACCTAAGCGGCTATTACGACAACATCCGCGAACTCCACGCCGACTACGCCGACGATTACACATTGAACCAATCCAACAAGGACAGCGCCGACTATAGCAACAACACCCAGTTTGGCGACGGGTCGCTGTTTTTCAACAAAGCCCCAGGCGGCTCCTCCTTCTTCACATCCGAGAACACCGGGGTCGTTTGCTTTACCGCAGGCACCGCCATTCGCACGCCCAAGGGCGAGGTTCAGATCACCGACCTTCAGGTCGGTGATCTGGTCTGCACCCTGGACAACGGCCCGCAGCCCATTCGCTGGATCGGGCAGCGCGAAGTTGATAACGCTGCACTCACGGCAAACGATACACTGCGCCCTGTCCTCATCCCCAAAGGCAGCTTTGGGGCCACCCGCGATCTTCTGGTCTCGCGCCAGCACGCCATTCTCATCGATGCGGACCGGCTCGCCCGAGCGGTCCATCTGACGCAGGCCAAAGGCACCCGGGCGCGCATTGCGCATGGCAAAAAACAGGTGACCTATATCCACCTCATGTTCGACGCCCATCAGATCATCTTTGCCGAAAATGTCGCAGCGGAAAGCTTCTATCCCGGTGCCAATGCCTTTGAAGCCTTGGGCCAAGAGGCGCGCAGCGATCTGTTGCGGGCTTTTCCCGTCTTCGCAGAAGCCGGATCGATTGAAGACATCGCAAAGATCTATGGCCCGATGGCCCGCCCCATCGTGGAGGGCAAAAAACTCCGCGCGCCAGTTCGCAAAGGTCCGTATGGGGGACGTCAAAGGATGCCGTCCCAAAGTCATGCGGCACCCTGAACGGTTCTGATGTTCTCGATCCTCAGCCCTGGCGAAGAAACCGATTTCCGGGATCATTTCGGCTGACGAAACACATCAACGCGAGTTTCGGAAGAGAGCACGAAAGTGGGGTCAGCACACAGAACGCTCCCCGCCGCCACGCCCAAGGTGGAAAGACTTCACCGCAAAAAGGGGCTGAAAATAATGCGGAGGCCTCTAAAAGGGGCAGCTGCCCTTTCTCACCGTCGCTGATCGGAGCGGCGCGCAGATGTTCCAGCGCCTGCCGAACCGCCAGAGTGCTACCAAATGCGGCAAGTCAGGTTGCATGTGCGCCGTCAGGTCGAGGTGTAAAAGCCGATGTTGGAGACGGCGACGAGAGCCTCGCATTCATGTCCTATTGCTAATATACCGATGCGCCTCAGGCATGATGGATCAAACGCTGCGTCTACCCGATGTGCGGTCAAGGATGCGAAGGGGATCTTCACGCTTCGCCATTTCGGTTCGCTCACGAAATCGGCGCGAAAAGACTGCCAGGGTTTCGCAAGCTGAGCGGTGCGCAGACGGATGTCGTAGGTGTCGCCGTTCCCCCAGACGGCCACCTCCAGCCCTTCCCACGCGCTCACATCCAATTCCGACCCATCTTCGCGCAAATCGAATGCCATCTGGATAAACCCGCCGTTGTTTTCCAGCGAAACCTCGCCGCGTAAAACAGTCGCTTCGCGTCCCTCAGTTATCTCTTTGGTGACAGTCCCACTTGAGACACCGCCCATGACAGTGTCGGAAACAAATTCCCACTTTGGGTCCAGTTGCATCATCTTTAAGGCTTCTCCCGTTCGCGCGTATCCTGACACACGCTCATGGACAGACAAGCTTTAGAAGTGCGTATGCTTTGAGCCTCTACGTATCATTCCACATTCATTTGAGGCCACAGGTTTTGGTAGATGGGTGATTAAACGGCGCCGACTTGGGCGCCTTTGCGCGCAGGACAGCTGGACCGCAGCAAGGATCACAGAACGAACAAGTGACCTGTTTGAGAGCGCCTAAAAAATCTTAAACATACCAATCGCCGAAAGCTAAGGCGCACTTGTCGCCCTGCTTTGCTGGTGAGACGGGAACCTCTCGTCCTATGAAAGCTTTTCCAAGATTGGCACCGTCTTCATGTGGGTCTCGATGGCCGATCTGACTTCATCACGCATCGGCAAGTTTGGCGCTTCTGCATCCAAATGCTCAATAGTTCATCTTGATATAGCCCTACATATCATTCGAAACACTTGATCTGCTTGGATGTATCAAAAGGATGTGCGCTCTCAAACTTTGATTTATTTGTGCACATACTTATTCGACTGTGATCAGTCTCTATCGGTCGGGATTTGATGTGCAGTTCCGAGGTGGATCAAAGAGAGCGCACAGCCGCGTACATTGCAGACCAGAGCATGCTCGATGTAGGGCTTTTTGAACCATACGTCTGCCTCATGATCCCGCATTGCTGTTCGTCCAACCAGTTCGGTTTCCGCTGCCGTTCGAGCGAGACACAGCATCGTCGCGACGGCTTTTGCTGGGGGAAATGGCCCCCTTGAAAAATTGAGCCGCGTCTTCTGCTCTGCAGTAGGCGATCTCCGTGGCAAAAACTGCGCCTATCTGAAAAAAATTGGCTTCAGCTTTGCGAAATCAAAAAAGTCGAGCTTCATCGGCCGGGCAGCGGCCGCTTGGTGTCGGTATCGATATCGGTGAACCCGCAGACGTTGTCAGACCAAGAACCGTTCGGCCTGGGCCTAAACGAACTCCAACAGAACTCCTGAGGCGTTTTGAGGGCATAGATAAACACCATCTAAACTTAAAGAGTAGGGGATCTGCGACTTACTTAGGAATGTTTTGAGCCTTTCGCTATCGCTTGTTTTGATCCGTATTCCGGCGAATGCACCTTGCGCTGTCGATTCAAAGTTTGCGTCAGGAAAGAGTTTTGCGAGGTTCTCAGCAGTAAATAGCATAAGTGCTGCTGAGTTTAGACCCGTTTCAACACTAAAGCATCCCTCGCTCTCTGAGACGGTGCCATGGGCCCAAAGCCGAGCAAATGCCAGCGCATCCTGTTCCGGGGTATCTGATATAGCGAGCACCGCATCGAGGCCACAGGCGCCGTTCGGATGATCAAGGAGTTCGGGCATCCAAACCACCTCTGGTGTCTTATGTTGGCACATAAAAACAGAGCCGAAGGGCACCTCGCTCGGAGAAAAGGTCAATGTGGAGAAGGAAGCAATATTCTCCGAACCATCAGAGCGTTGGACGGGGCGTGAAAAACTGTTGAGCTCCTGCGTTTTTAAGCCAAGGTCAGCCAAACCATTTGCAGCAGCATCGGCATTTTCGATCCTGCAGGAAATCGCATGCAATCCCTCCCCCATCGTGGCCAACATCTTACGCCGTGGGGCATTAACCTCAGTCTCAGCAAGAAATCCAAGTAATTCAAAGTAATCTTGGGGAAACATGATGGTGTAGTTTGCTGAACCCTTTGCCTTAGAATGCGTACCTCTGGGGGAGAGCCTAAAGCCCATTGCGCGATACTTTTCAGCTGTGCTGTCAAGGTCCTGGGTCAGAGCGACGCAATGATCAATGCCGGTAACGGGGTGGAACATTTTAGAAGATCTCCAGTGGGTATTCGCGGAAGCAGCCTTACGTATTAAAGGCTGATACGGTCAGTCGTCTGGCGTGTAGAGCTCCGCAAACGCATTGCGAACGTTCTCGGTGACCGCCTCAAGCCTTTTTGTAAGGTGCTGAACCATCGCCTGCCGCGCAGCTTCGCTATCACCCTGTTTGACAGCCCGCAAAATCTCGGCGTGAGGACGGATAGTCACGACTTCGCCACCGTTTTTCTCTGCGAGTGTTCTAAGGTCGATGAGCCGAATAAAGCGTATCCGGTCATTCACATTCTCAAGAAGGCGGATCATCTCTGTGTTGCCGGTCAATGAGGTCAGCCCAACGTGAAAGGCTTCGTCCATGCGCAGCAGTTCGGTAGGAGATGTACCCGGGGTGTAGTTGGCTTTCGATTCATCCAAGAACTGCTCAAGCTCTGTTAGCTTGGTTGGATCAGCTCGATGGGCGGCCAAACTTGCGGCCTCGCATTCAATTGCCGCACGCGCTTCGTAAAGATGCATGATGCCTATAGGGTTAAGCGACCTACAGAAAAACCCCTTGCCACTGCGGAAGGTAAAGAACCCTTCGGCGACCAAGCGGTTGAGAGCCTCCCGCAGTGGCGTTCGACTGGTCGCTAATTTCTTAGCCAGTTCAGTCTCGTTCAACCGGGAATCAGGCTTAAGGTCATAGTTTACCGCCATCTCTTTCAGTTGGAGATAGTTGCGCTCGACGGTGGCTGGGGCTGTCTGCATCTGATTCCGGAATCCGCTCAAATCTACATCAAAGCCGATAGTAGAAGGACCATAAGAAAAAATCAATTGATTTGCGTTCAGACCTGTGTTTCGCTCTGTATACAGAACAGGCTGCAAATTCGTATTGGGAAGGCAAGCAATGAACATGAACGGGGCAGAAGTCATTTTGAGAATGCTTGAGTTGCATGGCGTTAGTCATGTTTTTGGCCTTCCGGGTGAGACCACTATCGGCTGGTATAAAGAATGGCAGAAATCTTCGACCATCGAGTATGTCCTTACCCGAGACGAGCGCACTGCCTCTTATGCCGCTGAGGCCTATGCGAAGATAACCGGCAGGCCAGCGGTACTGGAAGCGCCGAGCCCTGGCGTGACCCACTGCACGCCGGGGATAACCGAAGCGTTTCTTTCTTCTGTTCCTGTCATCTATTTCAGCTCTGATGTGCCCATAAACCAAGATAAGAAGCATGGGCTTACCGGGGTCGACCAAACTGCGATGTACGCAAGTATTTGCAAGGAGTCATTCTATCTAACCAATGTGAAAGACATTCCGCTACTGCTGCGCCGGGCTTTCCGGGTCGCGACGTCGGGACGTCCGGCACCGGTTCATATTCGTGTGCCGATCAATGTGTTCCACGAAGAAGCTGAGATCACCGATCTCTACGCGGAAGAAGATTACCAATTCTATCCATCACATCGTCCAGTGGCTGATCACAAGAAGATACGCAAAGCAGTTGAGGCGTTGCTCTCCGCCGAAAAGCCAGTGATCGTTTGTGGTCAGGGGGCATTGATCTCCAAAGCGACGGATGCGGTTCTTGAGCTGGCGGAGCTACTGCAAATTCCGGTGGGCACCACTACTCCGGGCAAGGGAACTATTCCCGAAACTCATCCCCTTGCGCTCAGGGTTGTAGGCGCGCGTGGCGGAATGGAATATTCCAATGCCTATGTGAAGGAAGCGGATTGCGTTTTCTTCATCGGTTCAAACACAGACTCGAGTGGGACCAATCATTGGAAGCTGTACGGTGATCCGGAACGTACCACCTTCATGCACCTTGATATTGCTGAAGCGCATGTCGGTAACAATTACCCGCTGAAGGTTGGCATGGTCGGAGATGCGCGCGCCAGCCTTGAATACATGACAGCTGTCATCCGTGACGAGCACCCTACGCTCACACGAAACAAAGTTGATCTTACCGAGCTGAAGCGCACTGCGCTGGATGCAGTATTTAACTCTAACATTGAAATGCCTGCGGGAACTGTTTCTCCAGTTAAGCTCACGCAAGCGCTGGACAAACTGCTTCCGACCGATGCGATCGTCACGGCGGAACCAGGAGTAAGTGCAATCTACCCTTCAGCACTGCTTTCCGTGCGGGAGGCCGGTCGGCGCTATATTACGAATTACTCTATGGGAGCCTTGGGCTATTCCGTGCCTGCCGGGATCGGTGCGGCATTTGCAAATGACGGTCCAGTAATTTCCTTCACGGGTGATGGTTCTATCGCATTTGTGTTGGGAGACTTTGAGACAATCAAGCGCAGTAATAAAAATATTACCGTCATCTTGACCAGAAATGATAACTACGGCTGGATCCGGGCCGAGGCCATCTTGCTGGATGATGTTGATGCCCCCTGGACCACCGATTTCGGCGCTGTTGATTATATCAAGATCGCGGAAGGGTTCGGGTTCGAGACGGCACGGATCACATCAGAAGATCAAATCGAAGCGACCTTGGCTGAAGCAATAAACAACCCGGGCGCGAACTTTATTGAGATGATGGTCCCTTCCCAAGATAAGATTATCCCCTTTGTTCCTCCGTGGGTCGACGTCGCCCGCGAAAGGAAGCTGCCGTATTTCTATTAAAGCCGACGTCCCATCGCCTTTAGAACCGAACAATCAACAGGAGAAAAATAAATGCAAATATTCACCTTGGTCAAATCCGCTGTGGCCTCTGCTACTATCGTCATGGGGCTCGGGTCAGCCGCACTGGCACAGGACTATCCACAAAAAGACATTATGCATATCATGCCATGGAGCGCGGGAGGCGGCACGGATACCGTCATGCGCACCTTCATGAGCTTTGCCGAAAAGCCTTTGGGCGTGGGTGTGAATACGCAAAACGTGACAGGCGCCCAGAGTGGCGTGGGCACGTTGCGTTTGATGAAGTCTCGCCCGGACGGCTACACAATTGGGTCGCTTACATGGGATAGCGTCATCACTGTTCCCTATTACGAACTAGTACCGGGCTACGACACCGAAGAACTGGCCTATCTTGGATCGGTCACGGTGCATCCGACTGCACTAGTTGTGCGTGCTGATGCGCCCTGGACAACGCTCGGTGAGATGGTCGAAGCCGCTCGGGAAGCGCCGGGGACTATCAAGATATCTAACGTAGGTACTGGCGGTGTGTGGCACCTGCCTGCGCTTGACTTCGAGCAACAGGCTGATGTGGAATTTCTTCACGTCCCTTACCCTAAAGGCTCTGGCCCCCAACGTGAAGCTTTGCTGTCCGGCGAAACCGATGCTGCGTCGACTAGCATCTCGGCGGCCTATTCTGCAGTGGAATCAGGACAAGCCCGCGTTTTGGCGGTTATGGCCGACGAACGCGACCCGAATTTCCCTGATGTTCCGACCTTCAAGGAAGCTGGCTACGACGTCGTATGGGGCGGCTTTCGGCTAATCGCCACGCAGGCTGCTGTAGATGCTGAACAGCAGGCCACTTTAGAAGCCGCTTTTGAGAAGGTGTTTCAAGACGACGCCTTCCTTGCGAAAGCCGAGGAAACCGGAATGGGGGCCGTTTGGATGAACGGTGAAGAAACTGAAGCCTATATCTCCTCTTCGCAGGCGAAAGCCTTTGCGCTGATGGATAAGTTGGTAGCCGAAGGCGTGCTAGACAAGAACTGACCTACAAAGGCCGGAGACAACGCTCCGGCCTTTTCGCGACATGGCCAAATAGCTTCCAGACGAGGGTCGACACATGACAAAATTACTCCGAGGCCAGGTTCTCTTCGCCTTTGGATTGGCGGTGCTAAATACTGTTTATGCAAGCCAGTTGCTTGGAATGGACCGACCTTTCGTGAATGGCGAGCCGGGGCCTTCGTTCTTACCAATTATCCTATGTGGATTTGTCTATGTGGCGACCTTCCTTATCATCCTGAAGGAATTCAGCGCCCAGCAAGATATAATTGCAGCAGCCGAAACATCGGATAACATTCCTCGCATTGTCATACTCGGTCCTGTCATTGCGGTAGGGCTTACGGCACTCTATATCTTGGCTTTTGTTTATACAGGCTACATGACGGCGACTGCCGTATACACTTTCCTGATTGCGATTTATTTTAACTTTGAGCGCAACGGGAAGTGGGGGGCTTCTGCCCTTTCATCGGCAATCATCGCGCTGTTCATCACGGTTACCGGTTGGCTCTTCTTCGTTAGATTATTTGGCCTCTACTTGCCATTGTGGGAGTTCTAAAATGATCGGTCAAGTTGCTGATGGATTCCTCGCACTCGCCAACCCCGGCACGTTCCTTCATCTTGTCGGTGGTTTTCTTTTGGGGTTGGCGTTTGGCGCAATTCCCGGCCTTACTGCGACGCTCGCCATAGCGCTTTTATTGCCCTTTACCTTTGGTATGGAAGTTAAAGACGCGCTGGTCATGGTAGCTTCTATCTATATGGCGGGGATATACGCGGGATCGATCACCGGCATCACCTTAAATATTCCCGGCGCTCCGTCAGGCGCCATCACAACACTCGACGGCCACGCACTGATGAAAGCTGGCAAAGGCACGCAGGCCCTTGGCCTCAGTGCTTTTTCGTCCTCCATCGGTGGGCTCGTAGGGGTGGTTGTCCTAATCGCGCTCGCTCAGCCAATCAGTGCGTTGGCCTTGCTGTTCCAAACGCCGGATAAGTTCTCCTTGGTTCTACTCGCGGTGGTCACCGTCACGATTGTTGCGTCGGGGTCGTTACTTAAGGCCATGTTGGCCATGGCAATCGGTTTAATGATCTCCACCGTCGGGATCGATCCGATGGTGCCAGTCGGCCGTTTTGATTTCGGCAGCTATCATCTGATTGAGGGCATTAACCTTTTACCCGCAGTCATCGGTCTTTTCGCCACCTGCGAGCTCATCGCACAAGCATCTATGCCCACCAAGGTTGGAGAGCCTGAAGCCGTCGCCAAGATACTACGTCCAAAACGGAGAGATTTCCTCCCTAATTGGACATTGATCCGCGAGGTCGGATTTTTCACCTATATCAAAAGCGCAATTATTGGCGTTCTGATTGGTATGTTGCCAGGCGGTGGCGCATCAATGGCCTCATTCATCGCCTACGCCGAAGCGAAACGTTCTTCTCGTCATCCCGAGAAGTTCGGCAAAGGGTCTTACGAGGGGTTGGCGGCCTCTGAATCTGCCAACAACGGCATGTGCGGCGGTGCGATTATTCCTTTGCTCACGATGGGGATTCCAGGCGACGCGGTAACCGCCATCATCTTCGGCGTGCTGCTCATCCACGGCCTTGTTCCTGGACCTGCGCTTTTGGGTGAGAATTTTGCAATCATCGCCCCAATGTTCGCGGCACTCTTTGTTGCGGCGATCTTTGTGTTTCTATCAGTCATTGCATTCGGCCCGATCTACTTACGTCTGTCGCAGATAAATCGAGGTCTACTCTACGCATTTATCGGCATGATTTCGATGGTGGGGGTCTATGCCTCATCCTTCTCCTTTTTCCAAATGTGGATGGCCCTCGCAATTGGCGTATTAGCCTTTCTGCTCCGCATCTTTTCCTACCCTGTTGTGCCAGCACTAATGGGGGTAATCCTCGGCCCCTACCTGGAAGAATTCTTGCGCCGATCACTTATCGTATCTGAGGGAGACCCAACTATTTTTGTACGCAGCCCGGGCAGTGCGGTGCTCTTACTTTTGACCCTCGGCTTTATTTGGCTCTTGAGGGTTAGACCTGCCCTGCGCAGCTGATTGCTAAAACGCCTGAACTTTTAACCATTCGGTAGGCAAAGCCTTAGGCGGGAATCGAAATGTCCGCGAGACAACCGTGCGCGTCTTTATAAGCTCGCTTCGATCCAATGAAAAAGGTGGCGCAACCGGTCGCGTTCGGACTCGCGGGCCCGGTAGGAAACAAAGTGAACCGAGGAAGTATCAAGGCATCGCAATGGATGCGCTGAGCCGGGGCACTTCCGATACCCCATACCAGTTGCCGAGCCGCTGGCATTCCTGGACGGGCCCCGAGAGAGCCGCTAAGCGAACACAGAAAAGACGGCTTCTGTTCAAGAACACGAGCCTCGGAGACCACCAAATTTTCATCAACTTCTCGGACGTTAAGCGGGGGCTTTGTACAGCATCAATCGAGGTTGTTTGTGCCCGTTACAAAGCTGAGAACCTTAGAAACCCCCAAATCCCCAAAAAAGCGTTTGACCTACATTTGATATATCAATAATTCCGGATATATGGATGAGAATCACGCCCTCGACGCATTTGCGGCTCTCGGCCAGTCTACTCGGCTCGACGTATTTCGCCTACTCATCAAGGCCGGAGAGGTCGGCATGACGGCGGGCGATATAAGCGACACCCTCGGCGTTCGTCAGAACACGATGTCGGCCAACCTGAGCATTCTGTCCCGCGCCGGTCTGATCCGCAACAAGCGCGAAGGCCGCAGCATCCGCTATTTCGCCGACATGGATGGGATGCGGGGTCTCTTGGTTTTCCTTATGGAAGATTGCTGCGGCGGACGCCCTGAACTGTGCCAGCCCGTCCTCAATGAGCTCGCTTGTCCTTGCTAAGACGCAAGACGCTTAAAATGGAGACCTGCCCAATATGACCGATACATCGCTCCCCGCTGCGGCGGGTTTGGGAAGCTTCGAACGCTGGCTGTCCGTTTGGGTGGCACTTGCCATCGGCGGCGGGCTGCTGCTGGGTAACATCTTTCCGGGTCTCTTTTCTTTTCTGGCCGCGCTGGAAATCGCCTCGGTCAATCTGCCGGTGGCGGTTCTGATCTGGGCAATGGTCTATCCGATGATGGTCGGCGTGGATTTTGGCGCCCTACGCCAGGTCGGGGACAAGCCCAAGGGGCTGGTCGTGACCTTGGTCGTCAACTGGCTGATCAAACCCTTCACGATGGCCGCCCTCGGTGTGTTGTTCTTCGAGTATGTCTTCGCGGGGCTGATCCCGCCGGACGACGCGCAGGCCTACCTCGCGGGTGTTATCCTGCTGGGGGCCGCGCCCTGCACCGCAATGGTCTTCGTCTGGTCAAACCTCACGCGGGGCGATCCGACCTACACGTTGGTTCAGGTCAGCGTAAACGATGTGATCATGGTCTTCGCATTTGCGCCTATCGTCGCCTTTCTGCTGGGCGTCACGGACATCGTTGTGCCGTGGGACACGCTGCTGTTGTCGGTGGGTCTCTACGTCCTGCTGCCCCTGCTGGCCGGGTATCTGACGCGCAGCAATCTGGTTGCGAAGGGCGGAGAGGCGGCAGTCGATGCCTTCAAATCCCGTGTGCAGCCTTTCTCGATACTCGGGCTGCTGGTGACGGTGGTGCTGCTGTTCGGGTTTCAGGGCGAGGTCATTCTCAACCGCCCGCTCGTTATCGTGCTGATCGCCGTGCCGCTGCTGATCCAGTCTTACGGGATCTTCTTTGTGGCCTATCTTGCAGCGCGGGCATGGCGCATCCCCTTCAACGTCGCCGCGCCCTGCGCGATGATCGGCACGTCCAACTTCTTTGAGCTGGCCGTCGCCGTCGCGATCAGTCTGTTTGGTTTGGGCTCTGGCGCGGCCTTGGCAACTGTCGTCGGCGTCCTTGTCGAGGTGCCCGTGATGCTGTCGCTTGTCGCCTTCGCTAACCGGACGCAGCACTGGTTTCCGAAGGAAGACGGTGCCTCGTGAGCGTCGTTATCCACCACAACCCCGACTGCGGCACCTCGCGCAATGTACTGGCGATCATCAAGGCGTCAGGCGAGATGCCTATGGTGATCGAATACCTTGAAACAGGCTGGACCCGCCCGCAGCTTCTGGGGCTGTTCGCCGCGGCTGGATTGACGCCCCGCACCGCCCTGCGGACGACAAAATCCCCGGCGGAGGAACTCGGCCTGCTCGATCCCGCCGTGGACGAAGAGACACTGAACGCGGCCATGCTGGAGCACCCTGTTCTGGTCAACCGTCCGATTGTATGCGCGCCCAAGGGCGTGCGTCTGTGCCGCCCGAGCGAGACGGTTCTGGATCTTCTGGACCGGTCGCCACCCGGTCCGCTGTCGAAAGAAGACGGCACGCTGCTGATTGACACGGAAGGACGCCGCATTGGTTGATACACCAAACCTCGAAGAAGACCATTTCCAAGCTATCGACACGGATCGGCTGTTGGCACCTGCGCGAGCAACGCATGCTCCGCGTATCGCACTGCTCTACGGATCGCTGCGAGAGCGCTCGTTCAGCCGACTGATGACCGAGGAAGCCGCCCGTATCCTGACGCGACTGGGGGCGGAAACGCGCACCTATAGCCCGTCGGGCCTTCCCCTGCCAGACGACGCGGAGGCCGATCATCCAAAGGTGAAAGAGCTGCGCGATCTTGTCACCTGGTCCGAGGGCATGGTCTGGCGTTCGCCCGAACGGCACGGCGCGATGACCGGCATCATGAAAACGCAGATTGACTGGATTCCGCTGTCGCTTGGCGGCGTGCGCCCCACACAGGGTAAAACGCTGGCTGTCATGCAGGTCAGCGGCGGCTCGCAAAGCTTCAACGCCGTGAACCAGCTCCGCATCCTCGGCCGCTGGATGCGTCTGCTGACCATCCCAAACCAGTCCTCCACCCCGAAGGCATTTTTGGAGTTTGACGAAGCGGGCCGTATGAAACCCTCGCCGTTCTATGACCGGATGGTCGATGTCATGGAAGAGTTGATGAAGTTCATGCTGCTCACCCGCGACAATAAGGATTGCCTGCTCGACCGCTATAGCGAGCGTAAGGAAAGTGCCGCTGAGCTATCCAAGCGGGTAAACCAGAAATCGATATAATTGAAGATGTTGGCCGAACTCGAACTGACCCTCCCAATCAAAAAATGTAGAGGATGTCATCCTCCGTGATACTTCAGCAATCCGAATAGCCATCCCCATCCGCCGGATCAATCCGCAGGTGGGTGACCCGGCCGGGCGTCCCGCAGATCTGGATGAGCCAAGTCTGGCTATGGCCCGGCCAACCGCTTCCAAGCAATTTTTTAAGATACTGGTCGACACCGCCCGCCCGCACCAGTTCAGGGATCTTAGCGCGCATGGTCTGGTCACCAAAGTAGGGATCGGCTTCATCACCTGAGTGCCGCAGACCAAAGCGGTGGAAATTTACGCGATCCTGCTGGACGACCGCACCGACATCTTTAAGCGGTCCACCGTTCGAATTGTAAAAGTCTTCCCTACCAATGGTGGTGTAATAGGAGGCAAGATTTGGCTCGGCGAAGGCGGTCTGCGCCATCATCAGAGTAATCGCCGGTAGGATGTATCTGAACTTGAGCATAAGCAAAACTCCAGTGCTGTATCGCGGATAGCTTAACATCAACCGCGATATTTGCCGAAACTTTCTCGAAGAGATTGTTGCGCATAATCCGAGACAGCACCTCCGCGCGGCAAGCGCCGGGTCGGACAGTCGCAATACACACAGCGCCAATGAACTGAAGAGCTCCGCCCCCCGCGCCCCATCAAGAAAGTCCGCTCAGAACATCTCTTACTGCCGGTAGGCGCTCAAGGCTCGCGATGATTTGGCCCTATCAAGGATAGTACATAAGACGCCTAGCCTGGGGCCCACGGCAGAACTACTTCAGCAACTGAAGGAGATCGGCACCATAGCTGTTTTTGGCGAAACTCTCCGCGCGGTGGCGCAACTGCTCGGCGTCGATCCACCCCTTGTTGAACGCGATTTCTTCCGGGCTGCCCATCTGAAGCCCTTGCCGCTCTGAGAGCGTGCGCACGAAATTACCCGCATCCAATAGGCTGCCGTGGGTCCCTGTATCCAACCAAGCAAAACCCCGGCCCATTTGCTGCACGCAAAGTGCGTCGTCTTTGAGATACATCTCTAAGAGCGCGGTGATCTCCAACTCGCCCCTGGCTGAAGGTTTTACAGCTTGCGCGCGTTTTGAGGCGGTTCCATCCAGAAAGTAGAGCCCCGTTACGGCGTAATTGGAAGGCGGTACGGCGGGCTTTTCCACAATCGCCTGTACGCGGCCTTCGGCATTGAAATCCACAACCCCATAGCGCCCCGGATCTGATACACGGTACCCAAACACCGTGCCCCCCTCTTCCCGGGCACCAGCTGCAGCCAGCACTTCAGGCAACCCGTGGCCGAAAAATATATTGTCACCCAAAACCATTGCCGACGCTGCGCCGTTCAAGAAGTCTTCGGCCAAGATGTAGGCTTGCGCCAGCCCATCTGGGCTGGATTGTTCAATATAGGTAAGGTTCAGCCCCCATTGGGCGCCGTCGCCCAAGCTGCGTTTGAACTGATCCGCATCCTGAGGCGTGGTGATAATGGCGATCTCTCGGATGTCTGCCAGCATCAGCACAGACAGCGGATAATAGATCATTGGTTTATCGTAGATCGGGAGCAATTGCTTGGATATGCCTAAGGTGATCGGGTACAGCCGCGTACCAGACCCGCCTGCCAGCAGGATACCCTTGCGTGCGCTCATGTCAGTTCCTTCACGATATCCTTCAGCGCCAAACGCCAGTCCGGGGGGCTGATCCCAAAATCCTTCTGCAAGGTGCTGCAATCGAGACGAGAGTTCAGCGGCCTTTTTGCGGGTGTTGGGTAACTTGAGGTCGGAATGCCCGCCACGTCAACCGCCCGATCCGCCGTGGTAAATGTTTCGCGCGCGAAACATGTCCAAGAGGTCGCAGGCGCCCCTGCATAATGATAGGTGCCGCCGGCCTGCCCTGCCTTCATCGCGCCCGCCATCTGCAGCAGTGTTTCGGCGATAGACAGCGCCGGGGTGGGCCCACCGATCTGATCATCGACCACCTTCAGGGCATCGCGGTGTTCGCTCAGCTGCAGCATGGTGGTCACAAAATTCTTGCCCGGCGCAGAAAACACCCAAGATGTCCTCAAAATTGCATGGGACCCGCCAGCCGCGCGCACAGCCGCTTCGCCAGCGGCCTTACTGCGCCCATAGGCGTTGATCGGGGCGATTGGATCGTCGGGGCGCCAGGGGCTTTGTCCACTGCCGTTAAAGACGTAGTCCGTCGAGACATGCAAAAAGGGAATTTCCAGTTCAGCGCAGGCGCGTGCCATGGCTCCGGGCGCCTCAGCGTTGATGCGTGTGGCCAAAACCTCTTCTTCTTCAGCACGGTCCACGGCTGTATAGGCCGCAGCGTTGATCACCGCAGAGGGCCGTGTCGCGCGGATCACCGCAGCGCAGGCTTCGGGATGGGCTAGATCGGCTGCGGCGCGGTCAAGAAATCGCGCATCATCTGAATGTTTGCGTAGCGCAACAGCCAGTTGCCCGGTGGACCCAAAGACAAGCAAGCTCATACCCGACCCAGCCTTTTACCGACCCCTTCACGCGCCTGCAGCGCCTGCCACCAAGCGGGATTGTCGAGGTACCATGCAACCGTGTGGCGCAACCCCTCCTCCAACGTGACCGAAGGCTGCCAGCCCAGTTCGGTGCGGATGCGGCTGGCATCAATAGCATAGCGTGCATCATGGCCGGGTCGGTCCTCGACGAAGGTAATGAGGTCAGCATAGGCATGTCTAGCGGGGCGCAACTCATCCAAAAGAGCACAGATCTGACGCACCAAATCGATGTTGCGCGCCTCGGCGTTGCCGCCAATATTATAGCTGCGCCCCACGGCCCCTTTGGTGAGAACCGTTAGCAGGGCTTCGGCATGGTCTTCAACGTAGAGCCAGTCGCGTATGTTCTCGCCCGTACCATAGATTGGAATTGGCTTGCCCGAGAGCGCGTTGAGGATAACCACCGGAATCAGCTTCTCGGGGAAATGATACGGCCCATAATTGTTGGAGCAATTGCTCAGCAGCACCGGCATGCCATAGGTCTCTCCCCAAGCGCGGACGAGATGATCAGACGCGGCTTTGGACGCCGAATAGGGGCTGTTGGGCGCATAGGGTGTCTCTTCCGTGAAATACCCCTCAGCCCCGAGGCTGCCGTAGACTTCGTCGGTGGAGACATGATGGAACCGGAACCCGTCGGGGCGGCCACGCCCCTCCCAATAGGCCCGCGCCGCCTGCAGCAGCGTATAGGTGCCGGTCACATTCGTATCGATGAACGCGCCCGGACCATCGATGGACCGATCAACATGGCTTTCGGCCGCCAAGTGAAGCACCGCATCGGGGGTATGATCGGTGAAAATGCGGACCAGAGCCTGTGCGTCTCGGATGTCCGCATGCTCAAAGGCATAGCCAGGCCGATCCGAGACCCCCGCGAGGTTGTCCAGACAGGCCGCATAGGTCAGCGCGTCGAGATTCACCACCGCATGCCCTTGCGCCAGAGCGAGCCGTACCACGGCAGACCCAATAAAACCGGCGCCGCCGGTGACAAGCAGCTTCATACGGCGCTCTCATAGGTAAAATGCGGGACAATCTCGGACAAAAGAGGCGCGCTGGCGTCTTTCTTAGACAGGATCGGCGTTTGCCCTTGAAGCCCCCAGTCAATGCCAATCTCAGGATCATCCCAGCGGACCGCCGCATCGCAATCAGGGGCATAGGTATCAGTGCATTTGTAGATGATTTCGGTCATCGGTACCCGGGTGACAAATCCATGCAAGAAGCCTGCCGGGATCAACAGTTGACGTCCATTCTCAAAACTGAGGTCCACGCCCACCCATTGCCCAAAACTTGGCGAGCCATGGCGGATATCCACAGCCACATCGAAAAGCGCGCCGCGCCCGCAGCGGACGAGCTTTGCCTGCGCATGCGGCGGGGTTTGAAAATGCAGGCCGCGCAGGGTGTTTGGCGCCTCAGAGAGAGAGTGGTTATCCTGCACAAAATGATAATCAAGCCCAGCATCCGCCAAGGTCTTGGCATTCCAGCTTTCGCTGAAAAAGCCGCGCGCGTCGCCGTGGCGAACGGGGGTGAGGATCAAGACCCCAGCCAGGGCGGTTTGTTCGATGTGCATCGTATACCCTTAATTCACAAACGGTCTGCGGACGCGATATAGGCGCCAACGTCGCCTTCGCCTCATCTTCGGTTTGGCCGTCTCATGCCCTTCTTGCAAGAGCTTGCCGGAAGAAACTGGCTCAACACATTTGAGCCGCTCGATATAGGGCACTGGTTGATCTTGCTGACGGCGGATCGCCGGTCGATTGGGATTGCGAAGATGGGCTTGTAATCAGGGTAAAACGGGTCGCGATCAAACGAGCTTTGAGCAACCTGAGAGATAATGCTTTGAAATACGGCAACGAAGCTCGTGTGAGTGCCTATGGGGACGGGCGAAATGTCGTGATCCAAGTGATGGACACAGGGCCTGGCATTCCGGAAGAAGAAATGGCACTCGTGCTTCGCCCCTTTTATCGCGGGAGTCAGGCCGAATGCGGACCTTACCGTCCCAGGAGTGCCCAGGTAATTGTTGAAGATCATGGGGGTGAACTGAAGCTTTCGAACAGAGATCGCGGCGGTTTAAAGGTGAATATCGTGCTCTCTCTGATCTGAAAAGCTTCTCGAAAGATAGCTGCCCGCAGAATCCATTACGTTCCAGAATTATGGTTGGTTCCCACCGGAAATGGATATCGCCATAGTCACCCGCAATGCCGGTATGGGCGGGTTAATGCTGGCTGACTTACCGATCCAGAATGCTCGTACCTGCCATTCGTCGCACCAATCATGAAGGTCAGCTCTGGGCCGATCGCGTCAAGGCTATGGTGAGTTTCGCCTTTATTTGGTTGAGCTTTGTAACCTTCTACTGGAAGTGTGCCTGTCTGGAGTGTTTGTTGACAGATTCCGGTGGGGTCAGGAAGCACCTGGGGAAATCAACAAGTCGGACGTGACCGTCACCTCGGCGCGTCCGCAACCAAAGTTGTCAAGAATTCCTCAATCTGGAAAAGTTCTTCCAGTGCAACGAGTGTCTTCTCGTAATGGGCGACGAGGGCGGCCTCTGCGCGCGCTATCTCGCCATCAAGAACGACTTCCATCAGTTCGCGATGCTCTGCCAGACCATCCCGCGGCGACACGCGGTAAAGGTTGGAGACATAGATATACCGCTGGGCCTGATCTGTTAGCTGGGCGCAGAAATCCAGAAGCCAGTGCGATCCGCAGTTCGCGATCAAGGCTCGGTGGAAATTGCGGTGTTCGACATTCCATTTGGGCAGATCCTGCTGAAAGCCCTCGGCGCGGCCGGCCTTTGCCAAATGGTGATAGGCGAGAACAATGCGTTCTTCCCAGGCATCGGTGCGGTTGAGCATCGATTCACGCAGGGCAAGCGATTCCACCAAAGACCGCGTCCGCGCCAGGGTCTGCCAGGCTTCAAGGTCCATCGCAGGCGCGGTGAAGCCGCGCCGTTCCTGGCGATCCACAAGGCGCTCTGCCGCGAGGCGGGAGAGCGCCTCGCGGACCGCATTGTTGCCAGCACCATATTCATCGGCGATGGCATCGATGCGCAGTTTCTCCAACGGCCGGAAATGCCCTGTCAGGATTTCACGGCGCAGACGGTCATAAACCTGCGTCGCGCGGGTTGTTTTGCGATCCGTGTCTGACATTTATCGGCCTTTCGGAGTCTGTTCGGGCATGAGTATCACTTTTCAGGCGGCCGAGTGGTACTGCTGCGGTGCCAGAAAACAAACTTGTGCTGCATCCATGAAACAAATCCGAACATCAACACACCCAGCAGGCTGAGATAGATTATCAACGAGAAGACGCGCGCGGTGCTCAATTGTGCGGCCGCTGCCCGGATCAGCTCTCCGAAACCCTGACCGCCGCCCAGAAGCTCGCCCGCAACCGCGCCGCCGACGACACTGATCGAGGCAATTTTCAGACCGGTGAAGAACTGGGGCAGGCCCGATGGGATCTTGAGCTTTATCAGAGTCTGCATCCGCGAGGCACCGATACTTTGGAACAGCATCCGGCTGTTTGCATCGGCGGCATGCAGACCCGCTGCAGTGCCAACCACGATTGGAAACACAGAAATAAAGGCTGCCAAAGCGACCTTGGAGCCGATGCCGAAGCCCAGCCAGGATACGAAAAGCGGTGCGAACGCAAGCTTTGGCATCGTGTCGATGGCGACGATATAAGGCATTACGGCCCGTTCGCCGATGGTGGTTTCACCCACAAGCACACCCAGGCTAACGCCGATTGAAACCGCGATCACGAAGCCGACGAGCACTTCTTGCGTGGTCACCCAAAAGGCCGCGAGCATGTAATTTCCCGACAATAGGCTTTTGCCCACAAAGAAAATGTCGGCGAAGGTATCGGGCACTGTTGGCAGAATGAGACGGGAAACAATCCCCAATGAGGTCACCAGATGCCATAGCCCAAGAAAGACTGCCATTATAACCGCCATTGAGAGCCAGCGCGGCACCCGGGCCGACCATGATGCCTTTTCCTGCCAGACGGTATCCCCGGGATATAGATCGGTTTCGACTGCCTGTGACAGTTCCACTTCTGATGTGCTCATAGGAATGCGCCCTTATCAAGGAGGTTGCGGATCGTGGTGGCATAGGCGCCAAATTCGGGCAGGGTTATCATCTCGAGCGTACGGGGGCGGGGCAGATCGATCTTGATCGATGTGATGACCCGGCCCGGCCTTGCAGACATGACATGCACAACATCCGACAGAATCACTGCTTCGGAAATCGAATGCGTAACGAGAAAGGCCGACGCATTGCGCTCCATGCAAACCTTTTGCAGCTCCATATTCATGAAATCGCGGGTGATTTCATCAAGCGCGCTGAACGGCTCGTCCAGCAGCAACATATCCGGTTCCGAAATCAGCATGCGACAGATTGCGGCCCGCTGGGCCATGCCGCCGGACAAAGAGGTGGGGTAGATGTCTTCGAAACCGCCCAGGCCCACCACCCGCAAGAGTTCCTCGGCGTGCGAACGTGCTGCCATCGCCGCCTTGCGACCGCTGCGAATTTCAATCGGCAGCAGGATATTCTCAATCGTTGTGCGCCACGGAAACAGCGTGGCGTGCTGGAACATCATTCCGATATCGTCGCGCGGACCAAGCACCGGCCTACCGTTCAGCATAATACGACCTTCCGAAGGCGGCATTAGGCCCGCCATGATCTTGAGCAGGGTGGTCTTGCCACAGCCGCTCGACCCGATCACGGAATGAAATTCTCCTTGAGCAATTTCGAAGCCAACGCCGTCAAGGGCGGTGATTTCTTTGTTGTTGAAGTATCTCGAGACATTGCTCAGTTGGTAAACTGGCCGGGGTTCACCCCCGGCCGGCTGTTGTATTTTCTGCGCGATCATTCCGCGTTCCACACGTCAATGAATTCATTGGTGTAGGCATCTGCCAGATTTTCCATCGGCGCTTCAAGATCGCCCGATGTTACAAGCGCGTCGTGCCAGTTCTGCCATGAGTCCGGATGCTGGTAGCCATAGCCGTGCTCAGGATGGGCCGGTGCCGTCCGGATGATATAGGTCTGCAGCAGCGCACGTGCGAAGTCGCGGTCTTCCAGAAGCTGGGGGTTGCCGATCTTGGCGTGGTCCAGCGTTGCTTCGAGGTTTTCAGGATTCGCCCCGAACCGCGCGCCGCGCACCAGCGCCCGCCCAAAGCCTTCAATCAGCTCGCGGTTTTCGTCCAGATACGCACGGGTCACGGCATAGCCGTTGCCAAAGTAAGTCTGGAACTCCGCCGGTGTCAGGTTGACCAGATCGACACCGCGCAGGCGCAGCGTCGCCATGCCGATCGTGTCAGACGCATAGGCATCGATGGCGTCTTGCGCAAAGCCCGCAACCGCCATGCCGCCTTCGCCGATGGTGATGAAACTGTAGTCCTCACCTTCCTGCATATCAGCAGCATCGAAGATCGAGCGAACGAATGCCACTTCGGCACCGTCTGCCGTGCCAACACCCACGACCTTGCCTTGAAGGTCTTCTGGGCGGGTGTAACCAGAGCCGGTTTCTGCAACCAGGCTGAACTGGCTCGTTGAGAAGTAGTTGTAGATATATACGATATCTTCCCCATTCTCGCGCGCGTTCAGAAGCGGTCCGGGGCCGGGGTGTCCGAACTCGGCCTGACCTGCGGCGAGAACCTGCAGCACTTGCGCGGAGCCGTTCACGCTTTGAACTTCAACTTCGATGCCCTCTTCTTCCATGTAGCCTTCGCCCATGGCGTTGTAGAGGGCGAAGTAGCCCAGACCGCTTGGGCTGGGAATGGCGAGTGTAACTTCTGTCAGGTCTTGCGCCTGTGCTGCAAAGCTCATCGCGGCCATGGAAATCGCGGCCACGCCGGTCGCCAGCTTTAATCCTGTTCGTCTCATGTCTTGTCCCTCTCTGTTGTTTGATAATGATCAGAGTGCATTATTTACTCCGTCAGTCAAGAATAATGCATTTTTTCTGGTAAGATCAGATTTAATGCGCTATCGATGATCATAATCCAGTCAACCAATTGAGGAATCTCATGGAAATTTCAAAGTCTTACGTCGTTCCCGCTCCTGAACAGGTGTCCCTTCCCGTTGTTGGTAGCGCAGCCCGCTTTCCCGTGCGCCGTATCTACTGTATCGGCAAGAACTACGTGGCACATGTACTGGAAATGGGTGGCGAAGCCTCGCGGGATTTCCCCATCATCTTTCAAAAACCGTCGGATTCCATCGTTCAGAACGGTGGCGTCGTACCCTATCCGCCGCGCACCGACGATTTCCACTTTGAAATCGAACTGATGGTCGCGTTGAAATCCGGTGGCTACAACATCCCCGAAGACGAGGCGCTGTCCCACATCTTTGGGTATGGCGTCTGCATCGACATGACAAGGCGCCGTCTGCTGGAGACCGAGACGGGACCGAACGCGCCTTGGGAGTTGAAAAAGTCTTTCGACCATTCGGCCCCCTGCAGTGAGATCTACCCTGTGTCCCAAGTTGGCCATCGCGACACGGGCCGCATCTCGCTGACGGTCGACGGTGAGATACGACAGGACTCCGATCTTGAGTTGATGATCTGGAAGACGCCTGAAATCATCGCGACCTTGTCCAAATACTACGCGCTGCAACCCGGCGACATCATCATGGCCGGAACGCCCGACGGTGTCGGGCCTGTCGTGCCTGGCAATACCATGGTGGGCGCCATTGAAGGGCTTGGAGAATTGACCGTGCAGGTCGGCGAACTGGTCTGATCCTTCGTGAGTCTCCCCTGTTGGTATCGGTTTGGGGTGCTGCAGGATACCTACGCCGCGCGCATCAACCAAAGGCGCGTGCGGTTAGGTACTCTGCGGCCTGAGGGATATTAGATCGCCTCGCTGCGTGCAGGGCCGGGTAAGAGAACTCATGCCCGGCGGGGGGCAGTCGTCACCACCGCTTACCGTCCGCGCCGTTCCAAACCACATCGCTCCAAAAGGGCTCAACATGCATTTCACGCATAATCCGGTCGATGTCTCGCGGCGCGCGCCAGTGCGGGTGGAAAACATTGTCTCCACAGCACAACCGTTGGCCCCGCATGCCGGACTGAGCATCCTGCAGCGGAGGGGCACCGCCGTCGACGCCGCGATTTCCGCCGCAGCGGCGTTGGCCATTGCTGACTCCACTAAAGGGCTTGGCGCTGATGCCTTTTGCAATCTCTGGAGCGACCCGCATCTGCGGCGCCTGCCGAACGTTGGATATGCCGCCGGTTTGGAACTGCGCAAGGACAGCCAAACCGCTGGCTTTTAAAACTTAACTGTTAACTTTTAAGGACCTTCCCAACATGACCTTTCTCAATCGCGTTGGTATTGACGGCTACATGATCCTCCTCCTCTGCACGATGGCACTCGGTCTTATGGCTCCGGCGGAGGGTCTCGCGGCATTGGCGCTCGGACAGATCACATTCTGGGCCGTGGCCCTCTTGTTCTTCCTCTACGGTGCCAAGCTAGACTCTGGCGCAGTAAAGGCGGGCCTGACCAATTGGCGGCTGCAGGGACTGACCCTCGCCGCGACCTATGTGATGTTTCCACTGGTCGGTCTGTTGCTCAGCATCGTCTGCGGGCCGTTTCTTGGCGCCACCGTCACACTGGGGTTCCTTTTCCTGGCCGTTCTTCCGTCAACGGTACAAAGCTCCATCGCCTTTACGGCGATGGCGGGTGGCAACGTACCGGGCGCGATCTGTGCAGCTTCGGTGTCAAACCTCGTGGGTGTCTTGCTGACGCCGCTGCTGGTGGCATTATTCCTGCATACCGGCGAGGGCGGAATCCGATTGGACCCGGTGATAAAGATCGGAACGCAAATCCTGTTCCCCTTCGTACTGGGACAACTCGCCAGGCCCTGGATCGGCGAAGCGGTCCGCAAACACAAAACCCTGACACTGATCGTGGATCGCGGCGCGATTTTGCTGATTGTCTTCTCCGCGTTCAGCGCCGGCACGGTCTCGGGCCTATGGGCCTTACTACCGCTCACGACGTTGGCGATGCTGGCAGTCGCCGTTCTGGCATTCCTCGCGATCACCATGTCCCTCATGGTCTGGACCGGACGCGCCTGCGGCCTCGCGATCGAAGACAGGGCGGTCTTATTCTATTGCGGGTCCACAAAGAGCCTCGCCTCTGGTCTGCCGATCGCGACCGCGCTCTTTCCGCCTGCCGACCTGGCTGCGATCGTTTTGCCGCTTATGATGTACCATATGGCGCAGCTACTTGTCTGTGCCTCCGTATCGCAGAAAGCGGCACGGAAATCAGTCGTGACGGTGTCTTGATGCGTAGTTGCTGTTAACCCACCCGATACCTCGGGAAGGCCTCCGCGAACGTCCTCTGCTTGTGCAAATTTTCAGAACGAAAGGAATCGTTTTCGCCGACTTGCAAGCAGCCATTCGTGAAATCTTTGCGGAGGCTCACCTTGCCTGCCCAGAAACACCTGAGTAACCCAAAAGCTGCACCATGCGCCGATGGCTGCATCAACGGGCCGCATCGCAGCAATGCGACAGCGGGATTAAGGTCTGGTTAGGACCGGAAGCGGCGGGCTACGAGGATGGCGTATTTTGTTGAATAACTCTTTCTTGATCGAGAGCTGAACTACTGATTCAATTCCTGTAATTGAGGGGAGGATTGGCGATGATGGGACCGCGGCAGGAAGCTCAGCCGGCACTCTTCTACGAGTTTTCACTCAAGGATCACATTCCCACGGATCACCTGCTTCGATCCATCGACCGGTTCGTCGAGCTGAGCAGCATCCGTGCCCACCTTGCTGATTTCTACAGTCACACGGGCCGCCCGTCGGTCGATCCGGAACTGCTGATCCGGATGCTGCTGGTTGGCTATTGCTTTGGCATCCGGTCCGAGCGGCGCCTTTGCGAGGAGGTCCATCTAAACTTGGCATATCGCTGGTTCTGTCGCCTTGATCTGAGCGACAGGATCCCGATCCACTCCACCTTCTCCAAGAACCGCCATGACCGGTTCCGTGACAGCGAACTGCTGCGCCATCTGTTCGAGACGACCGTCGCGCGGTGCATCGCAGAGGGCCTGGTCAGCGGCCAACGCATGGCAATAGATGCCAGTCTCATAGAAGCAGATGCGAACAAGCAGAACTCGACACCGAAGGAGGACTGAGACGCGAGGCATATCAATCCGGTCGATGCGCCCCGCGCGGTTCGAGAGTATCGACACGCTGGATGAGCGCCGCTTTCGGCGCAGCCAGAGAGGTCACGCCCAAGTTCACGTCGCATTCCGACCCAGCCAGCCAGTACCTCTCGTGACCTTACTGCGCAAGGCACTGCCGGCAATAGACCGCGGCGCGCAAAGGACCGGCATTCTTCAGCTATTCCGACAACTACCTGATCGATACGGATCACGACGTGATCGTCGATGTCGAGGCGACAAGATCAATCCGGCAAGCAGAGGTCGGCTCGACCAAAACCATGCTGGGTCGGGTGAGGGCCAGGTTCGACCTGCATCCCGAACGCCTGATCGCAGACACTGCTTATGGATCAGGGCCGATGTTGGGATGGCTGGTTGATCGTAACATCAAACCCTACATTCCAGTGCTGGATAAAGCTGGACGGACTGACGGCACTTGGTCTCGCGGCGACTTTGAATGGGACCCTGAGAACAACCAATACATCTGCCCGGAAGGCCAGCCGCTCAAGCAATTCCGCCGCAACTACTCAGATCCAAACCATGGTCCCACCGGCAAAGGCGTCGCCAAGTATCAGGCTTTGAAACACACCCGTCAGGCCTGCCCATCGAAGATGAAGTGCTGTCCGAAAGCCGATACACGCAAGATCACCCGCGAAGAACATGAAGATGCCCGGCAGGTCCCCCGTGATATTGCCAAGACCAAGCAGTATGCGATCTCGATGCGGTTGCGAAAGAAAGTCGAGATGCTCTTCGCGCACCTCAAACGCATCCTTGGCTTGGGGCGGCTCCGATTACGTGGTCCATGGGGCGCAAACGATGAATTCCTGCTCGCCGCAACCGCCCAAAACCTCCGGAAACTGGCTAAGTTCTTTCCTGCGCCGCAGCAAACGCGCAAAGCCTGATAGGAAAGGCGCACGCGCCGGATTTGGAACAGCTATTTCTGCGTTTGCAAACGTTAGTTTTTCCACAGAATCGGCGGGCGACGGTCATTCGCTGCAAGAGCGAGATCCATATAGATAAATGACGAAAGCGAGCATTTGTGAGACTTCCCACCATGGATGTCTTTTGATGAGAAGTTGGCTCTCGAAAGACCATTTATTCGAAGCGAACTGTCCATTGTCAGCGAACAATCGCCAACAGCCTTTTTTGCGCTGCAGGTTTGCCGTTTTATGTTTTCGCCGCCACCAAAATGCCATGTTTGGAGGGCAAAACGCAGTGGTATTCTATAGAGCCCCCGCGGCGCAAAGAATTTGCGTTCAGACGGAGGTCAGCGCCGGTTGCTAAGGCGGAAAGTAAAAAAGGAACGCAGAATGCGTAGTTTGCAAAAGAAGCCTTTGCCACGTGCTTTTTTCTGGATTGCGACAACTCTTATCGTCTCGGTGCTCTGCGCTGCGCTGTTTGTAGCTTATACTGTTACGCAGCGCAGTAACTTAGCGCAGCAACAGTTGCGGCATGACATCGTTTTGCGCGGTGCAGACGCGATGGGTTTGAGCTTCAATACCGCGCTAAAGCGTGAGTGGGACAGTCTTCACGCCGTCGCGCGTAACATCAGCAATTCTTCTAAGCCCGAGATCGATGGGTTCATGGATGCTGTGGCCCAAACCGGCGGTCAGGTCGCTTGGTCGGGTTTTGCCGATTTGGGGGGAAAGATCGTATCGGGATCCAACCGCCTGCGAGAAGGGCAAGATGTGAACGAGCGCCGTTGGTTCCGCGAAGGTCTGCGTCAGCCAAACGTCGGGAATGTTTTTACCAGCAGCTCGCTCGAACCAGATGACAACGACCGCAAGCAACGGCTGCTCAACCTTTCGACGCCGGTTTTCGATGAACAGACAGGTGAGGTGACGGGCGTCGTCACCTACAGCCTGCGTATGGCATGGGTACAGTCCTTTCTGACGCGTGCCCGCGAGCGGTTGAATATCGACGTGGTGGTGCAAAACCGCGAAGGTGAGACAATCGTGGATACCCGCGACACGGCCCGCGAATTGCCCGAGGCTGCCGTGGCGCAGGCAAGTTTAGGACAGGATTTGCCCGGAACGTTCCAATTGCTTGACCAAGCCGACGGGCTCTATGCCTTTTCGCCCAACTTCGTCAGCGATGAACTGCCTGATTTCGGTTGGCGTGTCTTTGCTGTTCTGGATCCGAGTAAGTTGATCAATGGGGTGCCGCAGTTGCTGCAAAGCTCGGTTATAGCGGTTTCCATCGCCGCGATCTTTGTCCTGATTGCGACATTAACCGTCGCGCGGGTGGTGCTGCGCCCGTTGGAAGATTTGGTCACCACCGCAACGGGGATGGCGGAAGCTGAGTTTAGCTACCCGCGGGAGAGCCGGAGTTCGCGCGAAGCCGTTGATTTGTCGCGGGCCTTGGCCCGCATTCAAGCGACCTTGGCCCTGAACCAGCAAGCCACGGCAGACGGCCCCCCTTCGCTTCGATTGCTGGAGAACAATGCAGACGTGACGCCTATCAAAGATGGCGATCCGAGTGATATGACTTCGGACCAAACATGGAAGCAAAACCCAACGAGGCGTAAATCTTGAGCGATACGACAAACCCGAGGCAGCCGGCCCTCCAGACGCTATTGATCACCAGCACACTCTTCTTTTTCGCCACCAGCGCTCGGGCGGATGGCACGTTTTTCCAACTTGATCTGGCACCAAATGCGTCTGACGCAGTGCTGGGCGCGACGCGTGGCAAAATGAGTTTCGGTGCAAACTATTCCACTTTTGAGAGCGGCTGGAGCGTGGGCGCTTATGCGACCCGCGATTTCACCATTGAAAACGTGGCGACCATCAAGATTGGTCCGAGCATAGGCAACAGTGATGCGTCCAACGGTCTGGATTTTGGTGCGAAACTCATCGTCGAGCGTTATCAGCCGACAGACTTCGGCTTTGTCTTCATGTCCGGTCAGTTCAACACCATTGAGAACGACTGGTTTGCCCTTGCCCAGATTGGCAATGGGAAGAGCTTGTCTGTCGACCTAGCTGCGGGTGGGAGCGACACTTACTCTGAGCAGTCCATCGCGGTGAACTACCGTTTGGATGACGGTCCGACGAGCCTGCGCGGAGGCTACCGCTTTGACGCGCAGGAGGTCTTTATCGGGATGTCGGTCAACACCTACTGATCCACTTAGTCGCGCCGAGGTCCGATGCTGCGGAAGATGTCTCTGGCAAGACTCCTCAGTTTGACCTCGGTCACCCCCGGCTCAAGGCCGTCCGCGTAGAATTTCACGAAAAAGGCCTCGCGCTGAGCTTCTGTCGGTAAAAGCTGTAGGCGCAGTCCGTCGGCGACTTCGGCAATCGCATAGGTTTCGATCCGTCCCGGAATGTCGTCAATCACCAGATGCCCCCGCGTCTGGGGCGGGATTTGCAGACCGCGAATGCGCACTGTGTCCATCGTCAGCGATGTGATCCAAAGCTCATGCTGGCGTCCGTCAGTCGAGAATACCGCGCGCTCTGGCCTGTCGCTGACGTGAAGCTCCCGGCGCGGGCGTTCAATGCAAGCCAGACAGGTCACCGCCAGCACCAGCAGATTATACAGGCTCCAGAACAGGATGACCCATTTGCCGTCTCCGGCAGAAAAGGTCGCGAATTGGTCGAAGGCGATGCCGAAAAGCAGCCCCCCCAGCGTCAGGATGAACCCGATTAGGAAGGGCATCATCAGGTGCCATTGCACCACGACCTTCGAGCGGTCACCGCCCTTTGCCGTCACCGAAAAGGGGTGCCCGTGGGGTTTGACCAACCCGGTAAAGGCCGCACGGCTGATCGGGATCGCCCCCAAAAGCTGGCTCACGTCGTTTAGGATCGGCACCACCATGCCTCGGGTCAAGAAGTTCAGGGTGAGCAAGATCCAAAAATAATAGGCGCCGAAATAGCTCAAGACATCGGGCAGGCGCGCGTCGACCACGATGATGTCAAAGAACCAATAGAGCAGTGGAAAGATGATGGCGGCGATGCGGAAGGGATAAGTGGTGGTCCAGAACAGGATCGAGTCCAGCACGCTCCACCGATCGCGCAGACGCAGGTTGTTGGATGACAGCGGCCCGAGCGAGGAGCGTGCGATTTGCATCAGTCCAAGGCACCAGCGCGCGCGTTGGGTGACATATTCCTTCAATCCCTCAGGCGCGAGCCCTTCGGACAGGGGTTCCGCCAGATAAACAGAGCGCCAGCCCGCGTTTTGTAACGCCAGTGTCAGCATGAAATCTTCGGTCACGGATTCGGTGTAAAACCCGCCAATTTCGCGCAGCGCGGTCCAGCGGCAAACCGAAGAGGTGCCACAGCAAAAGGCAATGCCCCAGCCATCGCGGGAAGGCTGCATGTGATCAAAGAAGAACCTCTGTTCGTCCGGGTAGGACCGACCGAGGTTAAAGTTATGCTGGATCGGGTCTTGGTTAAAAAAGTGCTGCGGCGTCTGAACCAGACCGACCTCGGGATCGTGGAACAGGGCCAAGGAGCGCGACAAAAAACCCCGGTGCGGCACGAAGTCCGCATCGAGCACAGCGACAAAATCAGGCGCCACAGTATCTTCCGCCAGACGGTCCAGCGCATGGTTGATGTTGCCTGCCTTTTGTCCCTCATTGGTAGGCCGCCGGATATAGCGCACCTCCAGTTCGGCGCAGAATTCCCGGAGCCAGTCCCGGCGATTGTCATCGCAAACAATGATCTCCTTGCTTCGGTGCCGTAGGAACTTTGCCCCGACAATGGTCCGCTCAAGGATTTCCTTGTCCTCATTGTAGGTCGCAATCAGGATCGCAACCCGTGGCTCCTCATTGCCCCACCATTCTGCATGGGCATCGGCCTCTTTGCTGCGCAGCTTGTAGCGCGAGAGGATCAGAAAGGCGCTGAGTGAGCCCAGCACTGAAAAGGTCTCCAACCCGAAGAGGAGCCAGCTTCCCATCATATCGAGGCTGAAGTCAGCTGGAGCAAGCGTCTGCGTGGCGCGCCACCACATGTAGCGCAGCGCCAAAACACCCGCGACGCTAAGCAGTACGGCCCGATGCCAACGTCGTTGCGGATCAACGACCAAGGGCATCAGTGACCCCACGCCGATCACCAGCAGCAAATGCATGGTGGCAGAGCCGATCTCGCCGAGATGCGGAAAGGGCAGCATCAGTTCAGCAGTGCCCGAAACCAGTTGAGGGGCCGCTCATCAAAGAAAGCGCGCCCGGTGCGTCCGATCGAGCAGCCGCGTTCGTGGTCGGCGGTTAGTTCCGGTACCAAAAGCGCCACGTCGTAGCGCTCCAAATGTTTTTCCGACGGCGCTACGGCCAAATTCTGATAAATCGTCGCCGCACCGGCTCCGGCGAGACGCGCCACGGTCCCCTCCATCACTTTCTCACGCCCGGTCAGACGAAAGGAGGCAGCATCGCCGATTTGCAGCGAGTTGAAGACCCGCTCCGTGACAGACAGGGACACAAATGTCGCATCGCAATTGACCAGTCGCAGGATCGGGTCGCCCCGCTGTACGTTGATCCCATCGGCTTGCAGGATCTCCCAATAGATCCCGTTGACCGGAGAGGCGATTTCTCCCCCGCCCGCGGCATTCACCCGCAGATTTTCGCGCTGGCTGCGTGCAGTAAGTGTTTCAAGCCGCGCTTGTGCTTCCCCAAGACTGTTCTCAAGCTGCGAGATCACAGTTTCTAACTCGGTCGCGCGCTGCTCTGCATTTGGTGAGTCGTTGTAGCCGTCGCCGAGGAAAACCCCGGCCTTTGCCGTCTCAAGGGCGATCGCCAGCACTTCGACCCGTTCCCGCGCGTGGTCGAGAATTAGCGGCGCCAGCCCCGGCTCCATTGGAACGCGGTTGGGCAGTTCACCAACCAGTGACAAGACTTCCTGATCTGCCTCCTCCGGCAGTTCGCCTCCCTCTAAAACGGTTAACCGAAAGCGGGCATGTTCAAGCCGGGTGCGCAGTTCTTTCACCCGGGCCTCACGAAAGGTCGCGGCGCGGTTCATCAGGCTGTCGCGCAACGAACGGGTGCTTTCGAGGTCAGCCTCAAGCCGGGCAATCTCTCCCTCAATGAACCCTTGTTCCATGCGCAGATCGTTTAGACGCACCGTGTCGACGAGCGGGTCATCCACGGTGGCTATGGTCTCCCCTTTTTGCACACGCGCACCGAAGGGCGTGTCGGGCAGGCTAAGGTCTCCGGCCGTATTTGCCCGGATGGTCACAACGGGTGCATTGACAAAGGCGTTTGCACTGGCCCCCGCCATTTGCTCGGCGATGATCACCCATAGTGCAACCGCGATGAGTACGATGCTGAGGATCAGGCGTAGCAACTTCATGCGTTATCTCCAGTATAACCAATATTCTACGTTGGATTGTATTTTTGCTGCAGCCGCAAGGCGACTTCGACCAACTCGCAGCAAATTGAATCTTAAGATGAGAAAGTGGCGATTATATGCCTTCGCGCCATGCAATTTGCGCCAAAAGCGCAAGCGTGTCAGCGTAATAGCCTTGACCGGGGCGTGGCTGTGCCGGGGATTTTCCGGCGGCAATATCGGCCACGGCACGAAAACCCGCCGCGTCGCTTTGCGCTAACAACTGACCCGATGGGGCGGTAACGGTCGCGACATGCTCGGCTAAGGTCGCGCTCGCGAAAAGGGTGCTGGCGGCCCCTAATGCCGGATGGTCATGGCGTCCTGACCAGAACAAATAGAGCGGTATGCGCAGCGCGTCCCAGCCAAAGGCGTTGGACAAGTCTGTTGCTGCTTTTATGCCGCTCGGGGTGACATCGATCCAATCCCGCAGGGCTGCGGGATCACGCAACAACTGTTCGCCATGCGCGGCAGTGCGCAGCAGATCAACCTGTCCAAAAGCTTCCCCCAGTTCGATCAGAGCACGACTCATGTAATAAAAGGGGTTCACGATCACCGACTGGTCGGTTGCCGTCGTATGGCTGGCTGGTTTGAGCAATAACTCACTCGGCACCCGAGGGTCAGGCGCGAGACAGGTCTCAATAAGTCCGCGACAGATTTGCGAGGCCTCACCCTCATATTCGCCCCATCCGGAATCTCGCGTGGCACGCAGCAGCGCCCAAGCGCGCAGCAGGTCACCGTCCGTGGCGTTTCTAAGATCGGCCTCGTTGCCTTGCCACTTCCATGCCATCAGCCCGTCAGGCCGGGTCGCGAGCTTACTCTGGGTCCATGCCTCGATACGTCTGAACGCGTCCCGATCCCCAAAGGCCTGCGCAAGAAGCAGGCCATATGCTTGCCCTTCGGAATGGCTGATATCGTCGTTGCCTTCGTCGATGACCCGGCCAGCCTCGTTTAGGTGCGCCGCTTTCCAGGCGCTCCAAGTGTCCAACTGCCGATCTTGCCCCCACCCAGACGAAGCCACGGCGATGCAGGGTAGCGTCACAAGCAACCTACGCCTATTCATCGCTCACCTTGTTACGGTGGAACATCTATTCCTGAACCCTGCTAAATTCCCCGTTTAGTATCGGTTAGGTAGGCTCCTGGGTAAAGAGCATCAATGGCACCTTCCGGAACGCTGCGATGCAGCGTCTACTCTCCCTCCCGCGGCCAGCTTGGGCTCAAGACCAACCTTAGCTGCGCGTTGTCTTAAGGACCGCTCTGGGTCGTTTCCTTAAACTCCAACAAGATGGGAAATCTTGGCATTTGCGGCATTATTCACTGAGGGTGCCGCATGTTCCCGGCGGTAATATGTTCATACGGCGCCGGTGATGCCCAATCTCCCCACCGTGCAAAGATCATCGCGCTGCGGATCGGAAACGTAGCACGAATGCGGGATCGAAGTTAGCATGCATCTGCATAGGCACGGGTTGCATCAGCGGTCTGTCAAACTGGGCCGAAGCATTCGGGTCCGAAGATTGCGACCTTATTTGGGGATAGATACTGTTTTGATGGGCAAGCTGTAGTGTGCACAGAACACCATGATGCCGAAGCGATGTTTCAATCAATCGTCGACAACAGTCCGTTCGGCGTTTGGGTCGTGGATCAGGACGGCCTGGTCGTCTTTAGCAATCGAAGCGCAGAGGCCTTATTGCTGCACAGATGGACGAAAACCACCGGCGCACAAATCGCTGAATTGTTACCGGCTTTGTCGGTGTCTAACGGCGGGCTGACCATCACCGACCTTAAGATCGGGGACTTCGAAAATATCATCTCCCTCCCATCGGATGACGATGCGCGCTACGGGGAAGTAAACCTGAGCCAGTTTAAGGACGCTGAGGGTCGGCCATTTACAATCGTGAACGTCAACGAAATCACGAGTCGCGTCAAATCTTGGTATGCGTTGAGAGATCAGGAAGAACGCTGGAACCTGGCGCTTGAGGGAAGCCAAATTGGCGTGTTTGAGTCGGACCTTCGCACAGGCGCGGGCCGTGCATCTGACGCTTGGTATCAACTGCTCGGCATATGCGATGCGAACGGAAAAGATTCCGATCGCGAGTGGCGCGAACGGATCCATCCGGACGACCGGGAAGAGGTGGAAGCACTTGACGCCGAATGCATCGCAGGGCGCGTTGAACGATCAGAAGCCAAGTTTCGGATGCGCGTTGGCGACAACGATTGGCGCTGGATGCGGTCCATTCTTCGAGTGACGGAACGAGATGAGCAGGGCGATCCAGTGCGCGTGCTCGGCACGATGATTGACACCACCCCGCTCGAAACCGCACTGGCGCTGGCGGAGGCCCGCAGGGCGGGCTTGGAGGTGCTGGTGTCCAACGCGCCGGTTGCCATGGCCGTCATGTCTCTTGATGGGACGTTCTTGCTGTTGAACGATCCGTGTTATTCGCTGTTCGGCTATGCCGCCGGGCAGCTTGAGCGAAAGAACCTTTGGCAGCTTTCCGGGCAGAAGACGCTGGAAAACCTTAAGGCTGAAGTTGAGGCGCTTTTCAACGGAGACAGCAGCATTTCCCGCGTTGAGGAGAAATACGTACGGCCCAACGGTGAAGTTATTGATATTGCGATCAGAATATCGATCTATCGCCCGGAGCGAGTCAGCGACAGCCGTCTCATCGTTCAAATGGTCGACATCACCGAGACCAAGAGGTTGGAGGCCCTGAAGAATGATTTCGTGGCCACGGTCAGTCACGAATTGCGCACCCCGCTCGCCTCGGTTCATGGTGCCCTGCGCCTGCTCGCCGGGGTTATCGGAGAGGGCGCGCCCGAACAGGTGGACAAGCTTTTGGGGATGGCCAGCAGAAACAGCGAGCGGTTGACCCAAGTGGTCAATGATCTGCTCGACTTCCAAAAGCTTACGGCAGGGCATTTCTCGGTCGAGATCACACAGGTCGATGCCGTAGATATCGTCCAGCAAACCGTCGTCGACAATGAGCCCTTCGCGAACAAGTTCAGCGTATCTGTCTTGGTGGATGCGCCGGAACATCCCGTCATCATCCATGCCGACGCCCAACGTTTAAAGCAGGTGCTCACCAACCTTCTCTCAAATGCGGCCAAATTCTCTGACTGCGGTACGACGGTCGACGTCAAAGCAGGGATCGATGAAGAGGCATTCCTGATTTCCGTAACCAATAGGGGTCGCGGTATTTCCCCTGAGTTCGGCAAACGGCTTTTTGAGCCTTTTTCGCAACAGGCCGAACATCTGACCCGTGATCGAGAGGGCACTGGTCTGGGGCTGGCAATCTCAAAAGAGCTGGTCGAAAATATGGGCGGTGCAATCGGCTACAGCTCACAAATCAATGTGCAGACCACGTTCTGGGTTCGGCTTCCTCTGGCTTTGCCGACTGGCGCAAGCGCAAGACCCCGCCCATCAGGATCAATAGAGGCCCCGTCATCTCCAACATCCAGTTCACCCGAACGGAATGGAACGACATATTGATCACCCGATCCATGTGATGGAACCCGGCCGCCCGCATCGCTACGAACCCCAGCACAAAGACCAGACCGGTGAGCGCCAGTCCATTCCGCCGCAGCGTGCCGCGCAGGCTGATAGAGACCGCCGCAAAGAGGGTCAGGACCAGAACGAATACCCCCAAGAGGAACCCGATCTGCACAGGGCGCCGGGTCTCATACCAGCCTTGAAGCTGCGCCATGCAGCGGGCGGCATCGGTCAGCAAGGTCTGCAAGTCCAATTGTTTGTTGACCGCCAAGAGCAGCAAGATCAGCCCCAAAAGCCCCCAGAACGCCCGCTCCCGCCCCCGCGAAGGGGCTGGAAAGGCAGCCTTGAGGGCCACCCGCCAGGACAGCAGCCCCGTACTTATGTAAAGCGCCACAATCAACCACCCGCCCCAGCCTGGAT
Source organism: Sulfitobacter indolifex (assembly GCF_022788655.1). NCBI lineage: Bacteria > Pseudomonadati > Pseudomonadota > Alphaproteobacteria > Rhodobacterales > Roseobacteraceae > Sulfitobacter > Sulfitobacter indolifex. The sequence continues at coordinate 279,170 of NZ_CP084953.1, forward strand.
CGCCGAGGCCAATCTGCCAGCTGTCCAATGTACAAGACCAGATCGCGTGCACAGATTTACTGTCCTGTTTTAGAAGAAGTGTTCAAAATTCGGACTCCTGCCATAGTTTCGCCTCAGGGTTGCATTAGCCTATTGAGAGCGATTTATATTCAATACGTTTTATTACCCGAGGTTTTTCAAATGAACATATTGGCTGTCGACGACGATCCTATCATTCTAGATTTGATCCGGACAACAGTGCAGCCCCTACGAGAGATCACAGTCACCACGTCATCCTCAAGCTTGGAGGCCTGGGATTTGTTGTCAGCAGGTGCTGCGCATTTTGATTGCCTGCTGCTCGATATCGAGATGCCGGACATTGACGGCATTACCCTATGCCGCCAGATCCGATCCCTGCCAGACCATCTCGACACCCCCATCCTTATGTTGACAAGAAGGACAGATGCCCTCTCCGTGGGGCATGCCTTTGTTGCCGGGGCGACAGACTACGTCACAAAACCCTTTGAGCTGGGCGATCTCAAATCGAGACTGCGGGTGGCAGACCGGATGGTGAAGAGGTCTGACGCCGTCCCCCAGATCCCAGCCCGAGCCTTGCAAAAAATCGGACTGCCAGGCGTGCATTTGTTCAACGAAGACCAGCCGTTGCATATCAAAGATGTCCCCCAGCTTATCGGGCCCTTTTCGCTCGGCGCCTATCTTTCCCAGCTGTCTCGCAGCAGCCTGGACGACTGTCATATTTTTGCAGCCACAATCGATACCTTCCCACAGCTCTATGCCGATGGCTCCACCGCAGAACTGGGCACAGCGATCGTTGCCACTACGAAGATCATTGCCCGCAGTCTTGACTGCCCGCAGCTGCTGATGGCCCACCAAGGCCGCGGGATCTTGCTTTGCGTGATGACCACGGCGCAACCTCCAAACTGGGAGGCCGTCGAAGAGGCCATCCAACGCGAGATTACGCAAATGGACCTGCGGTTTGGCCACAAAGGCAAGATCGCATTTTCTCTTTCGGTCGGCAAACCCATTCAGCCCTATGCCAGCCCCACACAGCGCGTCAAAAAAACCTTCGACCGGGCCATCGCCCGGGTGACGGGCCCGCAAAAACAAAGCTTTGTTGCTTCAGAACCAAAGCTGCGCTCAGCAGCGTTCGCGCAGTAAGGTTTTCCAAAATCGATGTCTACTTAGCGTGTTGGTTTGATCCTGTTTCTGAGAAAAAGGCCAGTATGGACTCTGCACGCAAAAGGCAGGGGCCCCATGAAACAGAAAACCTTTGAAAGCATCCTCAGACGCTTGCAGGGCCTCACGCCTGATCAGGCGGGACCTTTGATGCGATCAGTGCAAGACCTGACAGCTCAGAATGCTGCCCTTGGAGCGGTTGACCAAAACCAAGGGTGGCCATTTGTCCTAAATGTAGTGCTGAGGAGGCGCACGCGGCATCTTCGATCAGCATTGGCGCTCTCCAACCGTATCGGTGAACGGATTTGTCACTCCTGGTATCTTGCCGGTCAGCGGCATGCGAAATACTGATATTGCCGCCCCAGCTCCGCAGTAAAGAGCTTTGCAGGTATCGACGGTATCACTGCGCACGACCATCGACCCGCCTTCTTTCATAAGGGTCATCCGGCAACCATTATATGATGAGGACCAGCCACTACCGCTTCGCTGCGCGGTAAGGGTTTGCGTGCCACAAGCGAAATTTCCTGAGAAAAACAAGAAGTCAAAGCGTAGATTTTGTCCCTGCTCTTGCAGGCCCATAATGCCGGTATCGTTACAATACAGGCCGGTCAATCCAGCGGTTTGAACTGACCTCGGCGCATTTAGATCTGCAATGCGGTTCTGCATGGAGGCCAAGAGACAGCTGCGATCCGAACTGCAAGAGTTCCTCTGGCCGATCCAGGATCTCTGATCTGCAAGGATTGAAGCACTTTTGCTTTTTGAAGCAGATCTGCGGGCGTTCCTGAATGCGTCTGCCATTTGTCGGTCGAGTTTCGAGAGTGCAGCGTCAGCGCAGATCGTTTTTTCAACGGTCGTTGCAGCAAGTTTGCAATCGAAACTGGCTTGAGCTTGAGCTTCCAAACCGGCGAGCACTACAAAGGGTAAAGCCAATAAACATCTCACCAGAAATTCCCCCCATCCATTTGTTGAATGGCACAGATCATAGCAAAGTTGGGCGATTCTGGTAAGGGACCTGGATCTGTTGGGCTTTGGTTAAAGAACGATCTTTACTGTCAAATTGAAAAGTGAGACGGCTCAGCGGCAAATCCACACAGTATGTAGACACCCCAATATTGTCGTCAGGCTAAGCCCGTTTTCGCAACGGCAGCTTTCTCCTGTAGGGATGGCTCCCTTTTTGCAAGATCCAAAACACGTAGACATCTCCCCCTCCTGAGAGGGGATGGCGAATGGCGCCAAACTACACTGTCCGGGCAAAAGACCGCAAAGGTCCTTGCCCTTCAGGCCTTCCCTCTCGACACTCCCGAGGCTTGGATCACAGCACAATCAGAATGGCCCGGTCCCCCCACATTAACTGTCGGTGCTCGAGAATGCTGCGCAGACTGCCGGAGCCGCCGACGTCCTGATCCAGATCAACGCCCGGCAAAACCGTGACCTTCGCATAGACCCTGCCTCTCAATTGAGAGATATGCGGGATCACCACGCGGACAGGCGCGTCCGGCGCGAGCGTTCCACGGATACGCTGTGCTTGTTTCTCATTAAGACAAATGATCAGTTCCGGGAGATACCGAAGCGCGCGCTCAGGTTTTGCCCAACCAAAATAGAACTTACCAAGTCGGATCATGACGCCCGCCTTTTAGGAGGTATGCCGGACGAGACCCGCGTCTCGCGCTCTTGAACGCACGCTTTGTCCGGTCCACGCATCCAAGCTTATAGGACGGCGAATACGAGCACTGCGGCAATTGAGCTATATCCGATCATGAGGATGAGATCGCTTTTCCAGTAACGTGTCATTTTTGGCTCCAATGGCGTGTTTCTGAGCTCATTGTTCACCCTAATTATGGCGGAAGTTGGCAGCAATGAGGGCATGAAAGTGCCGTCGTCCGCCCTCCCATTCCTCAACCAAAGACCGCTTTGGGTTAAAGGCCTCTAAGCCCTCTTCTGCTCCAGCGCCGCCAGCTGCGCCATTTCCCTGAAGAAAGCCGCAAGATCGACCCCCTTGCCCCGCAGTTGCTCAAGCGCATTCTGGATCACATTGCAGCCTCGGCGGTCTGACGAGAGGATAACGAAGGGCTCTTCTGGTGACAGCAGCCGCGCCAGCTTGGACGACATGACAAAGCCCGCCCCCAGATAAAGGGACGTGAACACAAACCGCACCCCTGGCATATCCAACAGCGCCAGCACAGGCGCTAGGGCTTTGGTATCATCCGCCACCACCGGGTACCGGGACCAAGCATGCCGCGGATCCTTCCACCCGATGTCGCGCGGTTCATCCGCCTCAGCCGCGTAGGACTTGAGGTAGTCCAGCAGCGCATCCCCCGCCTTTGCCAAGCGCGCAGCCTCTCCTACCCGAGTGTCTTTGTGATAATACAGAGCCGCCGCACGGCCAAATTCCATCATATAGCCACCAACGTCAAAACGCGCCTCAGCCCTCAGCTGATGCTGGCGTGCCGTCCCCTTTGGCGTGGGCCTCTCTGCCGGCATGTAGACCGAAGGGTCGGTATTGATGGCTTGGGCAATCTGGATCGCTGTGCTGTGCATAAAGTTTCCTCTTCACAACAGAAGTTAGGGCACCCTCATGGGCCTGCATAGCCAAGAGCCCCGCCCTTTATGTGGATAACCCAAGAATGCCCTCACTTGACCGCCGGTTTGGAATCCCAAGGGCCGATCAGAGAGCCACCATACCGGGCGGCCGGGACTTCAAACATGGCCGCAACAGCCCGGCGTTACAGTCCAAGCTGTTGTAAATAATAGATTTATTCTGACCGAAAACCGCCAAAATGGTCATTTTACACCCTCTGTTACAAGCATATTGAACGATTTCAATGACTTAAGGAGTGTAACGCGTAACAGAAATATATGTCTTTATATGGAGACATAGAGATAAATAGACCTGTCTGTCTCATGTGTACACTTTTTCTATATTTCTGTTACAGATAGATATATATCTATAAATGAGAGTTATTACAAAGACTTACAGGCGTTACTTAAGGTGTTACGCAGGCGTTACAGCGTTACACCGTTGTTTTTAATGGATAATTACCGCCCAAATCCGCTTGAGCACGCAGATCAGCCCCTCGGTCGGCCGCCGTTGAGCATTCTGCCTCAAACCTCCCCTCTCAATGACAGCGCTCAAAGCCAGGAACCAGCGCATCTCCGGCGGCCTCAAGGCGGAGGCAACTTGACCTTCACTCTCCGAAGCCGCCCAACAACAGTGTCAGCGCAACGGGCCTAGATGCGTCCTCTATTGAAACCCTCAAAAGACTCCAAACCCTAAAAGGCAGTTAAAGGCCCTCACATCGGGTCCGAGACTTAAGCTCCGCCAAAGCTGCTGACGAGCCTGATAGATCAAACCGCGACATAACTTTTCCACCCAGCAAGACGTCTACACGAGACCCGCTGCGCAGGGCGGATGTGATTGCCCGCATTTGACTGACTGGCCAGGGCTCGCCCCCCAGCATAAAATCCTGAGAGCACCCCTGCGCGCCGCAGGTCGCAGGCATCTGCAGAGCTGGGGCTCCATCCACTTGGAAATAGATGACCGCCCCCTTCCCAACGAACTTCAGGTCTGAAGGACGGGTATCGGGTGTGAGTGAAATATCTATGAACCCGTCATTGCCACATCCAATAGTCAGTCGATGACCTTGCGCGTTCAGGGCGAAAACACTGCCCTGATCATCGCCCGCGCTTGGGCGCCGAAGCGTCCATTCTGCGCGGGCGCCCGTTGTCAGGAGAGACGAAACCAGGACCAACCCTAAAAGTTTAATCATACTATTCCCCCAATCAGTTTGGCCCTCGGGCACATTGTTCAGTCGGTTTGCACCTGTTCAGCTGCAATCTCCGCCCGCAGATCCGCTGACAAAGAGGACATCATACGCTGATAAAGCGCCTTCTCCCGAGGCATGTCATCACCGCGGTAACCCAACATATCTGGTGATCCCCCAATGAGTTCGCCGCCCAGCGAGAACACCCCATGAACGCCAACGAGTTTATCAGCGGGCTCGAGAGGCGCATCAGATCCATCAAACATCAAGCGACGAGGCATCGCGCCTATAGAAGATAAAAGAAGCACCCCATTACCGGATGGGGCAACAGTTACAGCGGATTGACCAAGAACTGAGGCCGGCAATCTGGCCACCTCGGCGCCCGTCCCGCGCTCGAATACGATCAAGTCAAAATTGCCGTTTGGCATCGCAAACACTTGATCTCTATCATCCGTGGCAAGGCGCCCCCAATGGGCGCCCAGACCCGAAGGTTCATCTGGAAAGCGGTGTACCAACTTGGCGCCATCGCGTGCGATGCTCCAAAGCGCCACCGGGGGCGGGGTGCCCTGCGCAACATCGGCGGAGACAAAATGCATAACGCCGTCTCGGCCGCCATCAACGGGACTGAGCAGCGTGAACTCTCCAAATTCCATGCTGGCGATGCGCTGCCAGTCGGTCGTGTCCCACAAATGAGCAACGGTCGGCGATGCGCCGAGTGTCAAAAGCAATGACCCATCACGTGAAAAAGCAGCGCCCCCCGAGTTTGGGAGTGTGCCCGGCGCATGGCCCGGCAAGCGCGCGATCTCCTCCCCCTTTGAGGCATCAAAAACCACAGCCACACCCGCCACCGGGGCCATCTGGACAAGAAAGCGCCCGTCCGGAGAAAAAGCAGGGGCCTGTACCCCCCAGGCACCGCTGGTCAGAGCCTCTATGGGAAGAAGCTCGGCCAGCTTCTTTGCGCTGCGCGGATCCCAAAGCGCCAGTCCGCTGCGGGACTGCTCGCCGTCCGGCGAGGGAAACAGCCCGACACTTGCAAGACGTGTCCCCGTCCCGTCGAACTCAAACACAGACAGGACGGGTAAATCAAGACGAACAGAACGAGATACCGCCGCACGTAAAAGCGCATCATAGGCCTCATCGAAACGCGCAAGCGCGTCTTCTCCCGGCTCCGCTGGCAATCCCTTTAACGCCGCGACAATGGCTTTGGCACGATCGCCCGCGGCGAGCGCTTTGTGCGAAGCGGCGGCAAAATCTCGTGACTGATAGTCAGCCAAATCTTCCGCCAAAAGGGACGTCCCGGCAAGGAAGGCAAGGGCTGCAAAAAGAAGACGCATCGGATCTCTCCTCGTCCTGTGCACAATCAGGCGTGAAACTTCTGTTTCTGTCAACCTTGGCGATTGGATGGATGGCGCATGCCAAGACCTGTGCCCACGCCTGCTTGGCCTCCAGCTCGGATCTGCTTTAGGCGTCTCGGTGACGGCGTGAAGATACCCGCCCCGTTTGTCTAAGTACCCTCTCGGCGGCTCTCTCATAATCAGACGGGCTGGTCCTGCGCTCCCCTCCCCGGCGGTTCAAATCCAACATTTCTTTATTAAAGAATGACACGGGACGTGGCGCGCACGTTTGCCGCCGGCTTCAAGGGCACAATAAATACGCACATATAATCATACACTTACAGTAACGCCGTCAAAGTTTTCCACATCTATTAGAGCCCAAAAGTTTGCCCCGCAAACCCTTGCTCGCATCTTATCCCTACACCGAGGCGCCTTGCAGCGCTTTAAACCCAAACGCCAGATCGGCCAGACAAAAAGAAGAACGACAATGACGAACCTCAAAATGCTCACCACCGGCGAAAATATCTCTGACATCAAAGCTGCAGCAAAAAAGCTGGCCGCACAGGGCCTCACAACAAAGGCCGCAGCTCTTGCTGAAGCTGCCGCGAAACACGGTGCGCCCACTTGGTCTAACCTCAAATCCCGCAGTTGGTCGCTCGATGCGGACGGGGATATCGGCGCGGCTGCAGCCTGCAAGATGCCGGGGGACAACTTCAAAATCCAGGTCTACTCCCCCCTTATTGATCTCGACGCGGATATTGATCTCGATGAGACTTGGAGCGTGAACGTTAGTCTTTCGACGCACGACACCCCCTACCTCTACGTCAGCTTCGTTTTGGTTGATGAAGGCACCAACTTTGATCTGAACAAGGGTCAGAAGGACGCCTTCGAAAAAGCCCTTGGGACCGGGGCAAAGGCCGATGCCATCGTCGCCCAGGCCGCCCTCATCGAGGATGTGTTGGGGTGGTTTGACACAGATTGGCTTAAGATGACTGCTGCAGATGTGTGCAATCTGCGGCGCCTTGAGTTGGGCATCACAGATGAGGACCTCATTTGGCGCCGCCCCGATATTGCCGGCTATGGCGACGATCTCCAGTCTCTTGAAGTCTTTGGTGCCGGGGACGGTAAAATGTTGGTTTGCATCGAAGGCACATCGCCTTTTAAAGAAGAGGCAGCCCCTTACGGCTACATCACCGACAAACAGTACGATGACGTTCCGCACACGCCGTACGATTATGCCTTGATGGACAAGGCGTTTCTGGTCGCGGCGGACATCCAGGTCCCCTTTGCGGGCAGCCGCTCGCATATGCATCAGCCCCGGTAAACAGGGCGCGTTTTATTTTCCTTCAGCGCCGCTTGTCCCCGTTCTTCCTCTGTCAAGAAGAGCGGGGTTTGCCGCAGGCCCCCTGCCCCAGCGTACCCGCGCTGCTCGCTGCCAGACCGCAAGGTTATCCACATAAGAAGCCGCCTCCCCACCTATCCACCTCAAAACCAGCGCGTAGCTCCTTCTTAGACACCCCAATAAGGAGCCGGCGCATGCCGAACACGCCTATGTCAGACCAGACCAAACCCAAGCGCCGCCGTACAAAGGCCGAACGCCAGGAATGTGCTGCAACCTCACGCAGCCATGATGCGAAAAAACGCGAACAGGGGTTGGTGCGCATCAGCCACTGGGTCGCCAAAGAGGACCTTGCTGCGGTTAAATCCTTCCTTGCCACCCGCGCGCAGCTGCGGCGCGACCGCATGGCGCAGACCCAGGCCTTTGCGCGCCTCGACGCCGCACAGCCCGTCAAAAAAATCACGCGTGCTTCAAAACGTGATTCCAGGCAGACAGGTTTCGACTTCGGCTAAGACAGTACGGCTCGCTCCCAGCGAAAAAGTCTTGTCGCCCGCAGCCAGCCATAAAGTTCTCATATTTTCTGGTTAAAGGAACATTATGGATCAGGTCACAGAGATAAATAGGTGCAAATTGAGCCAGCACGGGCATCTCGGTCGCAAGCTGCGCATCGGCCTCTCAGGGGGGCTTTCGGCTCTCACGGTCTTTCTCGCCGGAAATCACTTGGCCAGTTTGGACGAAGCTTCTGATATGAACTCTTCCCCCACGCGCTGGCTGCGAGGCCAATAGAAGACACAGATTTGAGCAACACACCCCACCCGGCCAAACTTAGTTGCACAGGTACAGACATTCCCCATGGACGCCCGCGGCCAATCCCAGAAAGGGACATGAGGCCGCCCCAATCAGCGCTGACATTATCCCTCAGGTCAGCGCTGATATTAAAGCCATCGCCAAAGCCCGGTGATCTCAGATTAGTCAAGATGCCCGACTGAAGGGGGATGCGCCCTACACCGTCGGGTCTGGGCCAATCGTTGAGTTGTTCGCGACGGCCCCGGAAGGCAGCATTTGGCGACAGCAGCAGCGCAAGTCTACACCAACCCTCCTAATTGACGGGGTTTGTGTAGACTTAGGACATCTGAAGGGGTCAGATAGCCACTCCCCTTTAGGAAACATGTCAGGCGGCCGCAGCTCCGGACGCCAGTACCACCCATCCCATCGAGCAGGATATCGACCTTAGGACGTCCAGATGATTACTTAATATCAATAAAAGACCCCTGGATGGGATAGGCGCAACCTCTCCTTCACGTCATCCCGATCGATACCAAGCTGAGGGGGCGTCAAATCTTATATACGCCAGAGCGAATAAGTCTAAAATATACGACATAACGCATATTGAGGCTTTATGCGGTTTGACGTATAATGACCATATGAGTGATTTAGCGCGCACATCAAGACAGGTCGGCACCCTTATCCAGCGGGCACGCAAGAAGCGCGCCTGGACACAGATGAAGCTCGCCGAGCGGGCAGGTCTACGCCAGGCGACAATCTCGATGATAGAGCATGGAGAAAAACCAGCAAAGCTCGAAACCATCCTCGCTATCCTTGCGGCTCTCGATTTGGAATTCAGGATCGGGCAGCGTTCCAAAGGTCATGGCAGTGATATCGAGGAGCTGTTCTGATGGGGCGGCGTCCGGCCTATGCACCGTTGCGCGTCTATCTGAATAGCCGCCGCGTCGGCACGCTGGCCCGTGCGCCAAATGGCGCCATCGAATTTTCATATGAAACGGACTGGTTGGGCTGGGAACACGCTCTGCCGGTGTCTTTGTCATTGCCGCTGCGGGAGACGCCTTATCGCGGCGAACCCGTCTCTGCCGTCTTTGAGAACCTGCTGCCTGACTCAGACCAATTGCGCCGCCTCGTCGCCGAAAAGGTCGGCGCACGCGGAACTGACGCCTTCAACATGCTGACAAAGATCGGTCATGACTGCGTGGGGGCGCTCCAGTTCATCGCAGGAGACGATGAAGCCCCCGACCTGGCCGACAAGATCAAAGGTGAAGCGGTCGATGCAGCTGCCATCGAAAAAATCCTTAACGCGTTAAGCCACGCGCCGCTTGGCCTCGCCAGCGAGGACGGCTTCAGGATTTCAGTTGCGGGGGCACAAGAAAAGACTGCCCTGCTTTGGCACGCCGGTCAATGGATCAAGCCCCACGGCACGACGCCGACCACCCATCTGATTAAAACGCAGATGGGGAAACTGCCCGCTGGCATCGACCTCTCGGACAGTGTGGAGAACGAATACTACTGCCTGAAACTCACATCAGCATTTGGCTTGCCCGTGAACACCGCCACCATTGAAACCTTTGGCGAGACCAAAGCTCTGGTCATCAAGCGCTTTGATCGCCACTGGACGAAAGACGGGCGATTGCTGCGCCTGCCACAGGAGGATTGCTGTCAGGCGCTCTCTGTACCGCCAACGCTAAAGTATCAAAACGAGGGTGGTCCCGGCATGATCGATGTTTTGGGTTTGCTCCAGGGCAGCGATACACCGATCGAGGATCAGGATATTTTCCTCAAAGCCCAACTGGTCTTCTGGCTGATGGGCGCGACGGATGCCCATGCCAAGAACTTCAGTGTGTTCCTGAGCCCTGGCGGCAGCTATCGTATGACCCCGCTCTATGACATCGTGACAGCGCAAGGCGCACTGGACGCCCGCCAAATCGAACGCAAACAAATGAAGATGGCAATGTCGGTCGGAAACAATCGACACTATCGCTTCGATCAGATTAACGGGCGCCATTTTGTGCAAACGGCCTTGCGGGCCGGTCTTTCAAAGCCGCGCACCACGGGCATCATTGAGGAGATCGCGGCACGCGCGCCCAAAGCCCTTGATGCGGCCGCCAATGCCCTGCCCGCAACCTTCCCTCAAGCCATTGTAGATACCGTCGCCAAAGGGGTCATGGAACGGCTTCATGGCCTCAAGCTGTCTGACACGGGATGAGATACAAGCGCTAAAGCTGGTGCCGCAACCCACAGACACGTTTCGACTCCGGCTAGGGCAGCCCTGCGCAGTGCGGGCTCGGTTTGGTCTGTCTTCTGTTTACAGGCCAAAATAATAACGAGTTGGTGCAAGAAATTGAAGGGGGAAAGCGTCTGCGATTACCATCATCTCCAGCCCCACGACATCAGCCCCGCTGTCAGAGATGCCTCCACCGGTCAGTGCTGACGTCACCCCTCAACTGAGAGCTGACCGCAGTAAGCCCTCGGCGCTCATGTCAGCGCTGACCGCGGCTTGTGCCAAATTTACTGCTTAATCTTGGCAACAAGTCTTTCCCAGAAAAAGGCAGGGAGCCTGCCGCTCTTCGATCCCGGCAGACCCCAAGGCGCACCCGCGCATGAATCTTAGTGAACTTGGTGAGAGACGCGTGGGGCGTACCTAGATCAAGTCAGATCATTTCGTCCGTCTATCCACAGCAGTCCGCACCGAGGACTCTCCAGGGCAGACTTTAAGATGGCGTGCTGACCATTTCTCAAAGGCCATACCGTTCAAGGCCCCCGTCCGCCGCCGCCCCCGACAATAAAACCACCAAAAAACCCCGACCTAAACGCTTGACGAACAGGCGCGACTTCGGCAACGTTCCTCTCATGATCCCAGTATGCCACATCATTTTGAGCTTCCGAATACCGAGCTGACACCAGTTCGTAACGTTCGGGAGTGGCATGGTGCGCAATGGGCCTTATACCCCCTTTTAGACGCCAGATTAGCGTCAGCGCGGCGGTTCGAGTCCGCCCGCTCCTACCATTCACCTTGCGTCAGATGACGCACTCAAGTGCTCCTACTCAACAATCACAGTCTACGGCTTCATTCGGGCGCGGCCGCGGAGGGGCACTGTCTGCTGGCCTCCCAACTTGAAGTCGTGGCTTGCTCATTCTGGGGTGCCCGCGGGATGTCACCGGGCAAATCACCGTCGAAATGATTACATGATATCATATAGTCAAATTGATCCTTCGCAATGACATTGCAAGCGCGCACCGCGATGATCCCAAAAAACTCAGTCTCGCGAGCACACTCTTTGCTGCGCGTCACTGAGGCCCACCCCCCTATCTGAGTTTGATTTCCCGCGAAAAACTTTTTCCCAAGAGCCGCGATCTAAACGCCCTCGTGTCGCCTTGGCTCAGCAAAACCACCCCCAACATCCGCTTTTTTTGGATTTACACGCGACGCAGGCCTGTCGCGCATCATTCATGTGGATAACCTATGGGCCAAGCATATCCTGGGACAGTTGCGGCGCCTAATTTTGTCATGACATTAGAAAAGGACACCGTCATGACACTGAACAATTGCAGTTCCGAACCGACAGTTAAGGCATATCTTTTCAAACTGGCGCATGAACTGGCCTACTCTGAGGCAGAGATCAGGGCCGGCCTTGAGTATGCAGACCGTGGCAGCCGCCGCAGCCACCCTCTTGGGGAATGGGATAACGCAGGCCGCTTCTATGCTCAGGAGCGCACCCTCAGCGTTACCACTTGCCGCTCTCCCAGCAAGGCTTGGCCCTATTCTCAGATGGTGGCCGCACGGACCGCAGCTCATTGTGCCGAAGTCTATAAAGCAGACAACGCGACCCATGTCGGCCGCATCGGCCGCGCGTATAACAAACTTCTTGCAGGGGAAGATAAAGACGCCGTGCGCCGCCTTCTGACAAAAGGTATCCGCAAGCGCGAAGCCGAACTGGCGCGCGCGCCGCGCAGGTAATCTGCCCAGGGACGTGGCCAAATCTGAGATGTCCGATAGAAGATCTGGTTCCAGACTGCGCCGCGCAAGGACTTCGATCAAGTAGGTTCGCGCAACAATACCAACGACGCGGCCGTGGGCCAAAACCGACACGGCATCAAAGGCGTCACCCGCGCCACCGCTCGCAATAGCCACCAGCAATCAATATTTCCCCGATGTCACGTCCGTCGGGTAACCTGCAAACTCCGACTTCGCGATCATAGCTTCGCCGTCCTTCCAGGGTGCATCGAAGCTGAACGCCTTTAGCAATCCTAGTGATTTGCCGCGTTGCGCGATCGCCAGATGCACTGCCGCGTTCAGCACAGTCGAGATTGGCAATCCGGATCGGAATAAGATCAACAAGAATAGTATCGCCATCCCGGATGCGGGTAACAGTGTCAACAATCTGAGTGCCCGGCGATGCAGCCGAAGTTTCTTGTGTTATACGACTATTCTTCCACGCGCTACCGCCAGTCCATGCGTCCCCCCCTCTCAGTATGCGCGGTTTGCTGGCATCTTGCCGAACGAAAGTCTGATGTTCAGGCCGCAGCACTATCGCCGATAGTAATACTGCGCAGCCGATCACCAGCAGAAAAAATGACAAACCGTTTTTGCGGCGGCGGAACTTCGTGACATTTGACATGCTGTCCAGTTTGCCGGGCAAATCGGGCAGGAATTTGGCCAAAAAAATCCAGGGAAGTCTGGCTTGAAAGCGTTCGGCACCCCTGCGATGCAGCTACCTCTTCCTGCAGACCGCCGCTTCCAGGTCATAGCGCCTGTTGGCTGCCCAGCGAAGATGGCCAGGCGTCTATCTAGGGTGCCCGTGTGATATCATCGAGTTACCTACTGCCGATGTGATTACATGATATCATATAATTGGTATGGCTATGCCCCTGGCCGCCGACGCCAACGCCAACCACAAACAATCGCAAGCAGCTTAGCCCTGCTGCCAGCTTCAGCCGCCTGCCCTGTCCTAACGCTACCAGCCTCGCAGGCTGCAAGCCTGACAGCAATTATCGCGCAACCAATAATTTACGCCAAATTATCAGCTCCCAAATAATTTGGGGCAATTGCAAGCGACAAGGGCCTCCGTCCAGATACATACGCACGGGTTACCCTCCACGCTTCACCCGCAAAAGGGGGCGCGCGGTTAGCTTCGATATCGCCGAGACACTCTTTCGCCAGCCCGTGCTGACGTCACCTCTCAGCTCAGTGCTGACATCAGCGCTCATGTCAGCACTGAACACAGAAGGCGGGGCGTTATTGGCCCCGCCTGCCTGCAGCCCATTCCTCCACTATGCGCCGGATCAGCTCCGGCCGGCTGGGCAGATCCTCCTCCGCCCGGCGCGCTTCATCTAAGGCCTCTATCAGCGCTGTTGGCATCCGAACCATCACCGGCTGAGTATCTACTTTTGGGCGTCCACGTGATTTCATAATATTACTTATTGACAGGTTGATTTCTTAGTATCATATATAAACACATGGACGGCGGAGGCGCAACTCCACCGCCCATGCTAACCATTCTGACTACGAGGATATCTTCATGGCTGCTAAAACCTCTACCACCCGTACCCGCGCGACTGAACCGCTCAATCGCCTGATCCGACTCGACCGGCTGGAATTTCGCAAAGCACTGGACCTTTATTTCGAAGCCTTGCGGGCCGATTGGATTTATCACGAGACCCGGCAAAAGTTCGGCACCGAGGCAGCGGCTGATAAAGGTCATACTGCGGCTTCAGCGTGGAGCGCTTGCACAGTATCACTCCTTGTCCTGCGCGACATGCGTACTGTTGACCGCGATCTGCGCGCGGCCGTTGAGGTGTTGCTAAAGACTCGCCCCGGTGAGATGCCAAGCAGTGGTGACCTGATGCGCTGCGGAACCGAGATGCTGGTGCTTGCAAATAAGTACAAACGCAGCAGCTCAGACTTGTCGCCCCTTCTGGACGAGGCTTTTTGTCTGATTGAAGCTTATCACGGCAATCAAGCGCTGATGTCTGTGCAGCGGTCCGCCTGATCCGCAGCACGCTGGCCTGAGTGCTCTGAGTTGTGGGCTTCAGGCTGCTCCCCATCCCAATTTTACGCATCTTCGCACGCCGGGCGCCACGCTCAGTGCGATAGGTCATGCCTTTTTCGGAGACGTTTTACTGATGCCCCTTAGCAAAGTCACATATCCCTTTCCCATCGATGGGAAGTTCCAGCAGATCTTCAAAGGTCCCCGCCCCGAACACTGGAAGGAGGCTGCCACACGAAAAGGCTTTGAGCTCATCGGCCGCGCCAAAGATCGGTTGCACGTCGTGCTGGGCTGCCAGTCTTGCGGAGCTCCCACCCTAAAACGCATCAGCGTTGTCCTAGGCCACAATCCTCAATGCCCGCACTGTATCCAAGCGCGGCGCGCGGCGGCGGCGCGGGCTATTGGCGCAGCGCTAATTGATGCGGATCCCAACGATCGCCATTATGGCCTGTTCCGGTTTGGCTGCGGCCATATTGATCGGCGCCAATATCACCGCGTCGAAGCGGCCGCGGCGGGCGGGCATCAGGCAAGCTGTTCTGCCTGCATCGAAGACCGTTACGCAAAAGAAGCGCAGTGCCAAGATTGGAAGTTGGTGGGCCCCGCCCGGCGCAAGGGGCTGAACTACCGCCGTTATCAGCACGCCTGTGATCATTGCCAGGACGTCGCAGTCGTCAACATGCGCAACGGCGATCTGGATTGCGCAGGATGCGGCGAAACCTGGGCGTCGAAGCCCAGCGAAATCTACATCCTCGGCTTCACGGTCCCTAACCTCTCGGTGATCAAGCTCGGCTACAGCAGCAACTCCACGATCCGCATGCGACAAGTCCAACGTGATCCGGATCAGACCCGCGGCTCTCTCCTACGCAAGATCGACGTTGAGACTGGCCACCGTGCGATCTGCGTTGAGAAAGCCTTGCACAACCATATTCGCCGCAACCGCCCCGACCTCATCGTGCCGCCGGAGCTCTTCCGGGACCACATCCGCACCACCAGCGAAATCTACCATCGCCACGGCAAGCCATATATCGAAGCCCTCCTAGATGCCGTCGAGAGTAGTTGGGACCCGCGCGCTCAGAACGCTGCCGCCGGAGGGGTCTAAGACGCCGCTGACAGAGCACACTTACAAGGACTGGAAAGGCTCATATTCATGGCGTCCACACTGGTGATGGGAGCCCCCTAAAATGCACTGGCCACATGGGGCTTTCGACCAATGGGCATGAACTTCACTCCATGGCGCTCCTCCGCCGCCACGCGTTTAAATTATTTGACGGACGAACCCACAATTTGGTGAGCGCTCGGATCCACATTTTGTGGCTGCAGAAGACAACTTAGCGTAAGATAGATTGGGTATTGGTGCTCGCCGTTGCCCTGCCGGTCTTAGAAGCACAGTCCGCGCTCGGCCTTCCCAACGCTAATAATAGTTGGCACAATGTTGAGTAAGGGCGGATCGAGCGCTCCCCCTTCTACGATCGATGTCACGGAAGCGGGAACGTTCGTGGAGGCCTCGAACTGCCGTCCCGCCTATCGACAACTATTGGTAATTTCAGGAGGATGGTGTGAGGGCCTTAATATCCGCTATGTGCCTTGTTGTCTTTCTGATGACCACCGATGCTGCTAAGTCGTCAGAAAAAGAAATGGCCGAAATTTGCGACGCCATTCACTATATTGGAGATATGTCACTTGAGGCGGCCGCAAGTGGGTTTTCCCGCGATGATATGATCATCGCAGTTCGGATGAATACCGAAGGTGGTGATCCTGAAATTCTCGCAATCCTTCACCCGGCCTTTGATCGCATCATTGAGTATGCATTTTTCAACAACAGGTTTGGCCTCTCCGATGCAGCGCAGAGAGAATGCCAGGTCGTTGAACAGCTTCTGCTCGAGCTGGTCGAGAATGAGCCAGAATAGGCGGCGTTATCTGAGACAAAATAGCTCAAAACAACTTTGCTCTTAAAGCTGGTTCCGCACGCCCTCGCCAACTGGAACCGAAAACACCTCGGGGTACGCACTGCGCATTCTGAAGGGTGATCCACCGCCGCCGCCGCGGGTCCCCAAGCCGAGACAGTGTTCCCAACCGCCAGAATCTGGACCTTCGAAGGACGTCACGTGACGCATCGGCGAAGTTATCGGAATCTCAACAATTAGGGGCATTTGCTGTGCAAAGGTCGAAATGAGCGATGAAGTGTTCGCATCCGGCGTCACCCACATAAAGGCACAATGCTGGGCGTGCGGCACACAGTACTGCGCAGTTCCGATGACGTGCCAGCTGGGATCACGCGGCACCAATTTGAGTGTCGAGCCCCTTGCCGGTGCGGCACAGGATGGCCCCACGTGCCGTGGTTTCCCAGAGAGGGACCCAGAACAATATAAAGTCGTTAAGTCGGTCTATTGGACAAATCCGGCCTGCTAAGTCGGTATTTTGGACATTTGCTGCAGCTGAGCTTCTAATTGCAGGCTATTACTGTGGCGGGCGAGAGCCAGAGCATGGATTTGCATTTTAATAGATATTCGCGCCCGCATCACCAGTCCGTAAGCGGTGGCCCGAGGGCACGTTGTAGGGTGTGATCAGGACTGCGAGAACGAACCCATCTTATGATGGGGAGTGCGTTTCGCGATGTGCGCTACAAATTCGTTTCTCAGGTCACTGGGCGTTGAGATTTATGCGTCCGGCCACCGCCGTTGGTCGGACACCGCAAAGGCGCGGGCGGTGGCGGACACGCTTGAGGTCGGTGCGACGGTAAACGCTGTCGCTGAGCGGTATGGCATCCTTCCGAACCAGCTATCGGCGTGGCGTCGAAAGGCTAAGCAAGGGAAGCTGTTGTTACCCGCCCCGGAGACTGACGAGCCACTCTTCGCTCCGTTGGTGGTTTCTGCTGCGCCGGATGAGCCAACAGAAGCTCTGACTGTTCCGAATGAGACGATCAGATTAATCTTTGGACAGATCGCCATCGAGCTGCCGTTGCAGATACCCGCTGTTCGGATTGCAGAGATCGCTCATGCGCTTGAAGCTTCTTCATGCTGATGCCCTCGCAAGGCGTTCGGATATTGGTTGCAACGCGGCCGGTGGACTTCCGTAAAGGACACGATGGATTGGCTTCGATGGTGCAGTCGGCATTGGCCCAAGACCCCTTTACCGGAACAGTCTTTGTAATTCGCGCCAAGCGGGCTGACAGGATGAAGATTTTGTTCTGGGACGGGAGCGGGCTCGTGATGACCTACAAACGACTTGAGGAGAACAGCTTCATTTGGCCAGCCATTCGAGATGGCGCGATCACCTTGAACCGCCCCCAATTCGAGGCGTTATTTGCAGGGTTGGACTGGCGCCGGGTGCGTTCGTTAGAACCCCGCAGACCGGCTGCGGCAGAGTGACTCGGGGGCGCAAAAAGCCTGCCCATTTGGGCGTAAATCAAGCTATAATCCGGGCATGTCCAACTTGCCGCCCATCGATATATCTGCCATCCCCGAGAGCCAGCGTGAAGCTGTCTTGGCGGTGCTGCGCGAGAACAAATCGCTGAAGCAAGAGACGACCGGGCTGCAAACCAAAACATCTGAGCTGGAAGTTTTGGTTAAGCGTCTGGAGCACCTTATTGCCGAACTCAAGAACGCCACACATGGCAAGCGCTCGGAGAAGTTAAGCGAGGATGAGCGTCAGCTGGCTTTTGAAGACCTTGAGGTGGCCGTCGCCGAAGTTGAGACTCAGCAAGCTGAGCAGACCTTCTCAGAGGCACGGCCTCGCAAAGCTGCCCGGCGTAACCGTGGCAATCTTCCCGCGGACCTTCCACGGGTTGAACGGGTGGTCGAGCCTCAGAGTTTGAACTGCCCCTGCGGATGTGGCGAGATGCACCGTATAGGCGAAGACCGCACCGAGCGGCTGGATATCATTCCAGCGCAGCTGCGTGTCATCGTCACCGTTCGCCCCAAATATGCTTGCCGTTCCTGCGCTGAAGGTATCACGCAGGCCCCGGCTCCTGCGTATCTGATCGAAGGCGGGTTGCCGACTGAGGGTGCCATCGCACATGTGCTGGTCAGCAAATTCTCAGACCACCTGCCGTTGTATCGCCAAAGCCAAATCCTTGCCCGCTCCGGCGTCGATATCCACCGTAGCACTTTGGCCGATTGGGTCGGCACAGCGGCTTTCCATCTTGGCCCTGTCGTGGACCGCTTGGCTGATCATCTAAAGAAGTCCGGCAAGCTATTTATGGATGAGACAACGGCCCCCGTCCTGGACCCAGGTCGAGGCCGCACGAAGACCGGATACCTTTGGGCACTGGCGCGCGACGACCGAGGATGGGGTGGAGATGATCCACCAGGCGTTGTCTTCACCTATGCCCCGGGTCGTGCGGGGCAGAATGCAGAACAGATCTTGCAGGGCTTTGACGGCACTCTGCAACTGGACGGCTATGCTGGCTACAATCGGCTGACGCGCCCGTCGCGGAAAAGCGGCGCGCCGATCTCCGTCGCGTATTGTTGGGCACACGCGCGTCGCAAGCTGAAAGAAGTCTTTGATCGAGACGGCTCAGAGATCGCCGCAGAAGGGCTGCGTCGGATCGCGGAGTTCTACCGCATTGAAAGCGAGATCCGTGGGATGGGTCCCGGTCAGCGCCTCTCGGCACGCCAGACCCGCACGGCGCCATTGATTGCAGAGTTCGGCGAGTGGCTTCAGAACCAACGGCGCCGGATCTCCTCGAAGTCCCGCCTCGGCGAGAAGTTGACCTATATCCATCGGCAATGGAGCACGACGGCCGGGTCGAGATCGACTCCAATGCAGTCGAGAACCTGATCCGCCCAATTGCATTGACGCGAAAGAATGCGCTTTTTGCCGGTCACGACGAAGGTGGCCACGCGTAGGGCCGCATCGCATCTCTCATCGCGACCGCGAAGGTCAATGATGTCGAACCGTTCGCATACCTCAAAGCGACCCTTGAAGCGATTGCGTCAGGTCATCCTGCCAATCGCATCGACGACCTTCTTCCTTGGAATTTCCAGCCGTCAAGCTGATCCCAAGTGCTGGCCAGACACCGCTTACACCAGTCCTACCACCCCCGGGGGGGAATCTGTTACCATTCGTCCATGGATACTGATGATGTACTCAAGGTGATCGAGCCGCGGTTCGGGTCGGCGCAGCTTGCCTGTGCATGGTATCAATCAGAGCCCTTGCCCGGGTTTGGCGGCCGCACCGCAATTCAGCTTGTCGAAGAGGACAGGACGCCTGAGGTTTTGGAATATCTCGATGCGGTTGATGCAGGTGTCTACGCGTGATGACTGCTCAAGCTCTGATCGCGATCTTGGGCATATTGGGTAGCATCGCTGCGCTCTATCTTGCGAAGAGGGCGCACGATCGCTCCTTTCGGCCGACCGAGCCCGACGAGGATCTGGTAAAACGCTTTGTCGAGAGTGCCCCCGTGTACCGCCTCAAAAACATCACGTCAGCAGAAAACTTTGAGGACGTCACAAGAAATCATCGAACACTAAGGTCCCGCGACGCCCCAACCGTCTACGAGCGATTGAGGACGATGTATGTGTACCAAGCTCAACAAAAAGGGTGGTACTTGGGTGAGGGCAGCGTGGATTACAGGGTCGCTAAACGCATGTTAGAAGATGGATGGGTCGAAGCGGATGTTGCCAGAGCGACACACGAGCGCAGTCCGAATATCGAAGATCGATACCGCGATCCTCATAAATACGCAGAGCGAACTGCTAAAAATGCACGGGGCGAACTCTTGCGCAAAGACAAAAATTTTCGAAGATGGCTAGGCGGCTGACGAGGCTATGGGAGAGGCCACTTCTAATGCCGGATCCCGTCAAGTCAAACATGACAGCGTAGCCGGAATACCGGGTGCTGAAGCGGCAATCGCGATGAGAAAGGCAGGATGCTGGTCCCTGTTCTTGCCGCCCTATAGTCCCGACCCTAACCCTATCGAAATGGCGTTCTTCAGCCGCGATAGAAAGTGAAACCTGACTCTGGTTTGGCGCAGCTGCTTCGACATGAGCACAAAGCTCCAACTTTTCGGCCCGAATGGCCGGGTATCTTCTGAGCTATTGGAGGGCATCCCGCCCTGCTTTTCTGGTAGCTTCAGAGTCGACAGTCAATCTCTTTGAAAGAAACTCCATTTGTCCATCCTTGATGGAATACTAACAGACTTTCACCGAATCAGGTGGCGATCTCTTTAAAAATAAATCATTGCGTCGCTTATGAGTGGACAACAGCACGATAAACTAAAGAACCTTCTTGAGGCTGTCCCCACGGGGTTCCTCGTGGACTCCGCTTGGCTTGAGCAACACGGGATAGGCCGGCGTTCCTCCTACGCCTATGTCCAACGCGGCTGGCTAGAACGCATTGGCCGCGGGGTCTTCCGCCGCCCCGCACCAAACAGCGCCACCACGAACATACTCGACTGGAAGACCTGCCTGCTCTCGCTCCAGCAAATCATGCACTACCCTGTCCATATCGGCGGGGCGACGGCATTGGGCCTGCAAGGCTATGCGCACTATCTCTCACTCGGCAACAAAAGCACGGTCTGGCTCTACGGCTCAAAAATCCCCAACTGGCTCGAAAAACTACCGCTCAACGCCGAACTCCGCACCCGCAGCGTATCGCTGTTCTCCGATCCAGAGTTGGGTGTCGATAACGCGCAAAATAATCTCAACGAGACTGCATCGTCCCTGCCATGGGACTGGAAACTGGTGATGTCCTCGCCAGAACGCGCGATCCTCGAAGCGCTAGACGAGTTGCCGGATCAAGAAAGCTTTCACAACATCGACATGGCGTTCGAAAGCCTGACGACGTTGCGCCCGAGAACCCTGTCGGCGCTGCTCAGCAGTTGCAAGAAGATCAAGGTCAAACGCCTGTTCTTCGTGTTCGCCGACCGCCATGACCATGCCTGGCGCAAGCAACTCGATCCGGAAGAATTCGACCTCGGTAGCGGCGATCGCGCATTGGTCAAAGGCGGCAAGATACATCCGCGCTACAGGATTATGGTGCCCGAAGAGTTTGTAAGTAAGGAACGTGGCCATGGCGCGTGAAGACTATGCCGCCCAAGTGGCCCTGCTCGTGCGCATGCTCCCGTATGTTGCCAATGAAAAGATATTCGCGCTCAAGGGCGGGACGGCCATTAACCTCTTCTACCGCGACCTTCCGCGCCTCTCGGTCGATATCGATTTGACCTATCTGCCTGTCAAAGACCGCGCCGAAAGCCTCGCCGAGATCAACGACGCGATGGACCGGATTGCCGCCGCCATCGAAAGCGGCATCACCGGTGCCAAATCGCAGCGCATTGCTGGCGGCGGCGGCGGCGGCACAGGTGCGCTCACACGCCTCGGCACAGCCGAAATCAAAATCGAAACCTCCCCCGTTACCCGCGGCGTCGTGCATGATCCGGAACAACGCGAAGTCTCGGAAGCCGTCGAAGAAGAGTTCGGATATGCGACGATGAACGTCGTTTCCTTCGAATTTGTTCGGCGGGAAACTACATGCGGCTGTTGATCGCCAGCACCCGCGAGATCTCTACGACGTCAAGCTGCTCTACGAAAATGAAGGGTTCACCGACGAGTTGTTCCGCACTTTTCTGATCTACATCGCGAGTTCCCCACGCCCGCCGCACGAACTGCTGAACCCAAACCTGATCAATCTGAATCAGCCCTATGCGCGGGAATTCGAGGGCATGACAAAGGAAGCAGTCAATCTTACGGAATTGATCGCAACGCGCGACCGTCTAATCGGGGACATCCAATCCCGCATGTATGAAGACGCGAAGAGGTTTCTGAGAACCCTGCATGAAGGCGACCCCGACTTCGTCGCGATCGACCGCCCTCAAGCGGCCGAGCTTCTGGCGGTCAGATGGAAGCTAATCAACGTGAACAAGCTGAAAGCAGATAACCCCAAGAAGCATACCGCCCAAGGGGAAGAGCTAGAGAAACTCCTCGGCTGAAGATGGATCAGAGATGGCTGATTTCGAGAACAATCCCGATTATGAGGAATGCCGGTCACGTTTTTGATGTGCTTGGCTACCGGAATCTGCTGCGAACGCGAAGCGGTGCCCAGGTCAGGGGATCTGCTTTCGTTGTTTCGCCGGCTGTCCAGAGGCGATGCCAAGCTGGCACGCCGGGCAGACTAGTAAGTATAGTTAGCGAAGCCGATACCGAAATCGTTTCCGATGCGATCGTCAGGAGAAGGTCGATTGAAACGCAGTATCAGATTGGCCCTCTCGTCAGGAAAATCCTCGATCTGTTGCACATTCAGATCGAATGCATCGCGAATGGACTGTTGGTGCGGCGCACAATGGCGATGAGAGTGTCCGATCACCGAGTGGAATGCAGCGCTTCGCTACTATGCAGCCCGCAACCCTTAATCGTTTCTCCCCACCACCCGCCGACGTTTCGCTTTCACCATCCGCGACCATCGGCTGGAAGCATCCGACGCTTGGAAATCAGCGGCAACTGCCGCTGATGAACGACCGACATGCCAATTTGCAGACTCAGCGGTTTAACGTGACGGCCGGCACTCACGATCGGCAATCCATATCGGCAATTTCTTTAACTTTCCTCGTATTAACATGTATACTGAAAGGAAATTCATGAGGGGAAGATCGGCAAAAATGTTGGAAACACCTGGCAGAATCGAACCGTGCTTCTTCGAGGAGCACATTCCCGCTGAGCTAGCCGACCTTACGGTCGATCTCCAGAGAGAAGCTGCGCAGCTGGGACAAGGGTTGCACCCGGACAGCGCGGCGGAACTTGCGGACCTCGTGCGCATAATGAACTGCTACTACTCAAACTTGATCGAAGGTCACAACACACGCCCCCGAGACATTGAACGCGCGCTCGCCGGCGCCGAACTCGAAGAGGAGGCCCGCCCGCTTGCCCTGGAAGCGCGGGCTCATGTCATTGTTCAGCGAGCAATCGACGGCATGCATCGCGCTGGCACCCTGCCTTGTCCCACGTCCGTTGAATTCCTTTCATGGGTGCACAAGGTTTTCTACGACGAAATGCCCGAGGAGTATCGGGTGATCGAACATCCCGATGGAACACGCGAACCGATCATTCCCGGGCACATGCGCCAACAGGGCGACAAGGAGGTAGCCGTTGGGCGCCACATGCCCCCTTCCTCGTCGCGTGTGGCAGCCTTCATGGATCACTTCGACAAGCGTTTTCAGGTCGCCGCACGGTCGTCGAGCGGGCGGATCATCGCGATCGCGTCAGCACATCACCGGTTGAATTATATCCATCCGTTCCCGGATGGAAACGGACGCGTCAGCCGCTTGATGTCACATGCCATGGCTTTCACGGCCGGAATTGGAGGCCAAGGTCTGTGGTCGGTGTCCCGTGGGCTTGCGCGCGGATTGGCGGATCACGGTGAATACAAGCGCATGATGGATCTCGCGGACAGCCCGCGACGTGGAGACCGCGACGGGCGCGGCAACCTTTCCGAAGCCGCTTTGAAAACGTTCTGCGCGTGGTTCCTCAAGGTCTCTTTCGATCAAATTGCGTTCTCCACAAAGCTGTTTGACCTCTCCGGGCTGGAAAAGCGCTACCGGCGCCTCGTGGAGGATACCATTGATGACAAGCGCGCACCTGACCTGATCGCGGCCGTGCTTCGACATGGGGCGCTTGAACGTGGCGAGGCGCAGATTGCCCTCAAGACGTCTGAGCGCACCGCGCGGAATACTCTTAGCAAACTTACGGCTGCGGGATACCTCGCCTCCGCTTCGCCGAAGACCCCGGTGAGAGTGGCGTTTCCATTGGACTATCGAGAACGGCTTTTCCCCAATCTTTTTGCCGAGGGAGACCTGCGGACATCCCCTGCCTAATCGCAAGAGACTCGCGTGTCCCCGCGTTCCAGCTATGTCAGCAAACGCATATTCAGCCAGATTGACCTTTGACTTTTTCGGCCGTCACTTTTTCTGAGAACTCTAAACTGTTCCCGCCCCGTCCTATACCCACCCGTTAAAAATAATACGCAATCGCACGCTTACGGGATCAAAACCGGCGAAGATGATTGTCAAACCACGTGGTACGCAAAGGTATCTGAGAAAAAATACTTTGTAGTAACTTTGCGCTTAAAGCTGTTTGCGATTGATCTTACTCAACTCTGGGGTGAATATACGCCGTTGTCGAGGTTTCAGACCCCGCTGCGGTCCCGGCGCCGCAATGCAATGGCGCCCATCCCAGGCTTCCTTAAATCTAATGAAATGCCTATTAAGACCTTCACGAATATTCCGCACAGGGGTCTCGAACCCACCGTGCTTTCTCCAAATTACGCAACACCAAGCCCCGCGTCGTCGAGCTGCTCCTGATCGGGAAGATCGCGCAGGCTCTCCAGGCCGAAAGCGACAAGGAACTGCTCTGTGGTAACAAAGGTATAGGGCGCACCGCGACGGGGCGCCCTTGGCCCGGTCCCAATCAAGTTGTGCGCATGTAACCTTCCAATCAGGTCCCGGCTAATCTCTTTGCCGAAAATGTCCTTCAACCCATCGCGGGTGATTGGTTGCTGGTATGCGACGGCGGCGAGGACTGCGACGTCGAACGCATTCAGGTCCGTAAGCTGATCATCTATGTCCGCAGCAAGGCGGATCGCTGAGGCATAAGCGGCCCGCGTCCGAAACATCCACCCACCGGCAACTTGGGCAATTTCAAACGACCGCTCTTCGAGCTCTACGGAAAGGTCCTCGACCAGCAGGTCGACCGACGCCCCCTGCCCCACCACCCGTGCCAAATCATCCCGTCCAACAGGCGACGCACTGGCGAACAGCACCGCCTCGATCCGGCGCATCCACTCGCGCCAGCGCAGCTCGGGCGGCAGGTCGGCAAGCTCGCGGTCGAGCTCTGACGCGGGGCGATCTTTTGCCATACCTAAACCCCGTAGAGCCGAAACGTCTCACGGCCGGACAATTCACGCACCCCACCGAGATCAATCAAACGATCACACAGCCGCCGCGCTGCCCGATCTGGCAAAGGCAACGCGGACGGGGTCACCGCGTCACGGGTTAAAAAAATCTCCACCGCCTCCTTTGCGGCCTTGGCCCGGAGTTTCGGGGCGACTGCTTTCAGATGCGCCGTCCGACGCGCAAGGTCGGCGGAGAGTTGCACGGCTTCAGCGGCCGATGAGGCGACTGCGCGATGACAGGCCAGTCGCAGGTCTTCCCCGCGCTTTACCAAGTCAGCACGGTTCAGGCCTTGGGCCAACAACGGCACAAGATAATCCCAGCCGAGCGCCTGCGCGAGGGCCGCATCCGCCAAGATAAGCGCCGACAGCTCTCCCCGCGGCGCATCGGTCAAGACCATCTCCAACGCCATGGCCGCGCGAGAGACCGGCGCCCCCTGCCCCGCATCGAGCCACATAGCGATCTGCTCCTGCTCAAGGGTAGGTATGGCGCGGCTCAACGCCCTAACTGACACCGGCCGCTCGACTGCGCGAC
This sequence comes from Sulfitobacter indolifex, assembly GCF_022788655.1. NCBI lineage: Bacteria > Pseudomonadati > Pseudomonadota > Alphaproteobacteria > Rhodobacterales > Roseobacteraceae > Sulfitobacter > Sulfitobacter indolifex. Next base: position 304,969 of record NZ_CP084953.1, read on the forward strand.
GCCAAGCCAAATAGCCTCCCCCTGCCGGCCCCGGTAGATCGCCAGGGCGCAGCAGGTGAACCGCGTCCCGCAAGTCCCGGGCCCGCTCAGAACGGCCAGAAAACGCCGCACAGGCCTCAGCGGCACGCAGCGCGAAACGTTCCCGCAACAAAGCTCTGGGGACTTCGACTCGTGCCAACACTTGATGCAGGTGAGCAAGCGCCGCACCCGACAAAAACGCCACATCTTCAGGGGTTTCGACACGTCCGGAGGTGACCCAGGCAGGCATCCGGGGTAGCGTGACAAGGGACTCGATTAGATTGGCGCGGGCAAAGGTCATACGGGAAACATACAAAGAGACGGCTCTTTGTGCCAGCAAATAGCGACAAAACCGCCCCACCCTGCGGCACTTAGTTACGTCCAATAAGTTTACATTATCGGATGCAATGAGATATCCTTCAGCCATGGCAGAGAACAACGAAAATCCGCACCCATCAGCATCGAACAGGGCTCCCCCCGACAAGGAAAACGAGAATAAGGCGTCGCACAGCGACCCTCTGGCACTTCCCTCCGACGTGGCTGGCTCTGGGACGCTCAATCGCCTGATTGACACGGCGCGCCACTATGCCAATGCGTCGACCGCAGAGAACACAAACAAAGCTTACGCCGCAGACTGGAACCACTTTGCTCGCTGGTGCCGATTACGGGGCACGCCCCCCCTGCCCCCATCACCTGAGATGATCGGCCTTTACCTGACCGAACTGGCCGCTCCGATTGGAGCGACGCCTCCTCTAACTGTTTCCACAATCGAGCGTCGGTTGTCTGGCCTCGCCTGGAACTACGCGCAGCGCGGGTTCGCGCTGGACCGCAAAGATCGCCACATCGCCACAGTGTTAGCCGGAATCAAGCGAAAACACGCCCGCCCACCAACGCAAAAAGATGCTATCCTGCGCGATGACATTCTGGCGATGGTGGCCACCCTGACCTTCGATCTGCGTGGTCTGCGCGACCGAGCCATTCTGCTGATCGGCTACGCCGGTGGCCTGCGTCGGTCTGAGATCGTCAGCTTGGATGTTCACAAAGACGACACACCGGATTCAGGCGGTTGGATCGAGATCCTAGACGAGGGTGCCCTGCTCACGCTGGACGCCAAAACTGGCTGGCGTGAGGTTGAGATTGGTCGCGGTTCTAGCGACCAGACCTGCCCTGTTCACGCGCTGAAGCAGTGGCTGCATTTTGCGAAGATCAATTTTGGTCCGGTGTTCGTCCGCACGTCCCATGATGGCGCGAAGGCGCTTGAGGCACGACTCAATGATAAACACGTCGCCCGCCTGATCAAACGCACCGTGCTGGATGCTGGCATCCGGGCGGAACTACCCGAAAAAGAACGTTTGGCGCTGTTCTCAGGCCATTCTCTGCGTGCAGGTCTCGCAAGTTCAGCAGAGATTGACGAGCGTTATGTCCAAAAGCATCTTGGACACGGGAGCGCGGAAATGACCCGCCGATATCAACGCCGTCGCGACCGGTTCCGCGTGAATCTGACGCGCGCGGCGGGGTTGTAGAGCTCACACGGCGTGGTCATAGTGTTGGCTCTTTATGAGGGGGGTGAGCGATCGACATGTCGAACCTGATTGAACTATCGCACCTGAAATGCCCTCGTTTGCCAAGCTTTGTTATCGGTTAAGGTGTACTCAAGGCAGCTTCCGGCGATGTCAGGAGAATGGCGCGCAGCTTTGTACAACGCCAAGGTGGGATCAGTTCCATTGATAAGCCTCTTGGCACAAGGTTTTTAAGGCACTACCCTCTTCCAGCACGCTCGCAACAAGCGCCTCCTGGCAGCGAAGGTCACCGTGCCATAACCTGCGCCATCCGCGCTGCTCACTGTCTTTACCCGCCCATCTAGCGCCAGTTCAGGGCTGTTCCCGAGGCTCGTCCGTAGGGCGCACAAAGCCGTGATCCACGGCAAGCCCGCCTTAGCGGTCAAGCGTCACAAAGGCCCCTGCCCGCCTGAACTCCTCTTTGCCGAAGATCGACGGCCATGTTTCGAGTTGCTTTATTGTGACTTCGAACTCATTGAGACGAGCGTCGATCACTTCGGGAGAACTATCCTGCCTTTCTGAACGCCCAGTACTCAGCAAGCAGTTTGGCATGAACCGCGCCTTCATCATCCTTCATTGACAGCGGATTTCTGGTGCGCTGACCCAACCCGTTGCATTCACCAGCGGCATCCGAACTGTCCATAAGCTGAAATGCAGATTAGCAGCCCAATACAAACTACCCAGTCAGGCGGGTGCCCAACGCGAGCCTAAGGACTTACTTTTGCACAAACACGAGATTGTTGGGGGGAATC